>UQQL01000009.1 GCA_900543275.1 uncultured Collinsella sp.
TGCCGCACCTCGCTCGCCGTATCGGCACTTAGAATTATGCGGTATTGCCCTAAATTAAATAATAAATGGTAGCAACAGTAGCGGAGTAAGGGCAAACGGGAAACAACTTTACAAAAGCAGAATCAATTATGAATGGCGGCAGGGTTGTGGCGTCTTCTTGGCGGTATAAGCAAATTGATCAAAAATTGCTGACTTTTCAATCAGAGCGGTTAATCCGCAACGGAAAACAAAAAAGCAAAATACAAGAATTCGTATAGCAAAAAATGAGAAGCGCACTCATACATAAGGATTTATGATAGAGAAAAATTGCCAGAAAGCAAAAATTTTATCATGAAAAGGTAAAGGGAATATGCGAGATCAACGAATTGCTCCACGGGATCCCATCCCTCAGCGAGAGGCTCTGTATATTCTGGTTGATAAGCCCGTCGGCGGCGGGGGCTCCGATGCAGAAGCCAACCGATTTCCTGTTTTCTTGAACGATGAGCGTTTGGTAACATTCGCAAAAATCGTGGGTGGCGTTCGGGACGAGAACATTCTGCAAATGCTGCAGACAGCTAAAGGCTTCCGCCGGTTGGTTCACAGCATTGGTGTGAGCGTTGTCAGTGATGCGCCTGATAAAGCGGCCGTCTTTAGCATGTATTTTTCGGGGGAACATGGCACAGAAGGAGGCAGCGGCAAGATTTCTCTGCGTACCAACGGCGTCGAAACGATCCTGAAAATGGCTTGCGTAGAGGAACAAGATACGGATGCTGTTCCCGGCAAGTTCTTGATAGAACTCCCCTGTGAAGAAGACACGGCCCTTGTGACGGTCAAATTTTACCTTCATGACGGATACCATGCGCCGCGATTTGATCCGGATCCGCCGGTTGAATTTGATACGCCGCAGTATAACGCAATGATCGCACGCTCTTGCTTGAGTAAAAAGCCTTGCGAAGTGGTACTTACTGAATCCTGCTTCATTGGCCAATTCGTCCAAAGACAGATCTTCTGTGCAGTGAGCATTAATGTAATTGCATAACATGGAAAAGCGCTCTTGCTGTTCTTTTTGCCGCAGGGAAGAGATGTTTTCATGCGGTGCATTCTGATGGAGCTTGCGGCCGATGATTGCGAAAAAGTGCAACATCAGCGAAGACAACTCGCAATCCTGAAAGACCGCCGCACCAAAGTATTCTTTTTCCATCTGGGTCATCAGGGCCAGAAGCTGGTCGTTGAACTGCGGTTGATCCTGATAGCGTAACAGCTTGAAGGGATGCAGGGTGGCAAAAAAAGCGCAAGCTCGTGGAACGGCTCAAACATTGCGGTACTAAAATTCAAAATGTACCGCTCGCCCTCCTTTGGAGCTGTAATGCTGTGCAATTCCCCTGAGCCGATGAACAGTATGTCATGGGGTTTCAAATAAAGAATTTCGTCTGCAACGGTCACATTATAGGTGTTTTGGATCGGGCAGATAATCTCCCCGGGGACATGCCAGTGTAACGGGAAGTCTTCCGCTGAATTGTTGTGATATAACCGGATGTTGGAAGCGAGTGTAAAGTTTACAGTTTCGGTGGTACCGTTCAATTTTTCAATCATAGCAAATTCCTCTTAAACGTGACGGCAGCCGCAATCATAACTCCTCAACGAAAAGATTGATAAAATGCAATGCTGCACCAAGCGGAACCGCGTGCTTGAGGTAATGGCAAAGGGAAATATATTCAGCTTCCTCATCAAACGGATCGCGGCTGGCCGTCAGCCCCCGTAGCTCCTTTAAAAAAGGCGTGAGATATTGAGCGACATACCCGCCCAGCACAATGCGACAGTCAAAAACCATACGGATCGTGGCAAGCGCTGATGCCAAATGGTTGAGATAATCTTTCCATAACGTTTGGTACGCTAAGCTCCCGGCTTCCAAGCCAGCAAAAAACTGCTCCACGGAGATACCCAAATCGGTAGAAATTCGATCAGAAGAACAGTAAGCTTCCAGACAGCCACGCAAACCACACTTACAGGAAAGCCCTTCCGGCTGCACACAAATGTGCCCGAACTCGCCGCTGCGGCCATTCAGACCGGTATAAGGAACACCGTTCATAAGGATAGCGCCACCTACGCCACCTTCTAAGGAAATATATGCCATGCAATCGGAATCTTGCTGAACGTACCATTCAGCATACCCGCCGCTGGTCGCATCATTGCAAACGGAAACAGGGTAAGGAATGCTGCAAATCAGCGGACGAATACTTTGATCCCTCAAATTAAGTGTCGGTGCTGTGACCACACAAGTTCTGTCGGTATTAAAAATGGCTGGTAGCGCGATCCCGACCCCCAGCAGGTTTTCGCGGTTCAGACCAAATCTGTTTAGAAAATTTTCCAAATCGGCTGCAAGGAAGTTCTCCATCTCCTTCATGTTGTTGCAATGGGGATGAGGATACTTTTGATGTGCGATTTCATCCAGCCGGAGGTTCGCAGCAATGATCCGAAAATGATCGTCGATGACAGAAATTCCTACAGGAAAAATGCGCATTTTCATTAATGGTCAATTGAAGAGGCCGGCACCCACCCGTAGATTCTCCAACGCCATCGATGCGCACCAACCCCTAACTTTTCAAAAGTGAAATCAATGTAAAACACTTTCATCTTACCCAACCACAACAAAAAAGTCAACCGAATCAGAAATTTATGTGGATATATGGCGATATTTTTCAACTGCTTTTTGTTGGTTTTGATGATTGACAGTGATGTATACTTGCAGTATCTTGTGTAAAGAACTTATATAAATGTTCTTTACGAAAGAATGGCTGGAAAAGCGGTATTCTTATGTTGTATATCGGCGTGGATCTGGGTACCTCGGCGTGCAAATTTCTTCTGGTGGACGAAACCGGCAAGGTGTGCAACCAGGTTTCCCGGGAATATCCTCTAAGTATGCCTCATACGGGATGGAGCGAATAGGATCCTTCCTCCTGGTGGTAGGCATGCCTGGATGGCATCCCGGCTCCGCTGGAAGTCTACGCCACCACCCTGCACTACGCCCCCTGCCACGCCGACCCCGCCAACGGATTCAAGGTGCTGGTGGCTCTTCCCAAGGGAACCAACACCGACAAGCCGAATATGCCCATCAAGGGCGGGGACGATGCATACCTCTGGGCCTGCAACAAGTGGCTGCTGGCTCATCCCGATTCCGCCGAGGCCGCCCAGGGCGCTGTGGCGGCCCTGACCGGCGAGAACATTGATATCGAGAAAGATCTATAACTAGAATCATCCACATAGAAAACGGAGGAATTTGAATGAAGTCTACCAACATTCCCGAAGTCCGCCTGGGCATTGTGGCTGTCAGCCGCGACTGTTTCCCCATTGCCCTGTCCACCCGGCGCCGCCAAAACATCGTGACCGCCTGCAAGACCAAAGGCTTTGAGCCTTATGAGTGCAGCGTCACGGTGGAAAACGAGACCGATATGCTCAAGGCTGTCGAGGAGGTCAAGGCCGCGGGCTGCAACGCCCTGACGGTGTTCCTGGGCAACTTCGGTCCCGAGACGCCGGAGACCCTCATCGCCAAATACTTCGACGGCCCCGTCATGTACGTGGCGGCTGCCGAGGGTGACGGCGACATGATCAACGGCCGCGGCGACGCCTACTGCGGCATGCTGAACTGTTCTTATAACCTGGGTATGCGCCACCTGAAAGCCTACATCCCCGAGTACCCCGTGGGCACCGCCGAGGAACTGGCGGACAAGATAGCGGAGTTTCTGCCCATTGCCCGGGCCGTGCTGGGCGTGAAAAACCTCAAGATCATCACCTTTGGCCCCCGTCCTCAGGACTTCTTCGCCTGCAATGCCCCCATCAAGGGCCTGTATGAGCTGGGCGTGAAAGTGGAAGAAAACTCCGAGCTGGACCTGCTGGTGGCTTATAAAGAGCACGCCGACGACCCCCGCATCCCCGAGGTCTGCGCCGACATGGCCGCCGAGATGGGCGAGGGCAAGTATTACCCCGACCTGTTGGCCCGCATGGCCCAGTTCGAACTGACCCTGCTGGATTGGGCCGAAGCCCACAAGGGCAGCAAGAAGTATGTGGCCTTTGCCGACAAGTGCTGGCCGGCTTTCCCGTCCCAGTTCGGCTTTGAGCCCTGCTATGTGAACAGCCGCCTGGTCAGCCGCGGCATCCCTGTTTCCTGCGAGGTGGATATCTACGGTGCCCTGAGCGAATATATCGGTATGTGCGTTTCCGGCGACACCGTCACTCTGCTGGATATCAACAACAGCGTGCCCAAGTACATCTACGACGAGGATATCGCCGGCAAGTTCGACTACAAGCTTACCGATACCTTCATGGGCTTCCACTGCGGCAACACGCCGTCCTGCAAGATGTGCGCCGACCGTGCCGTGAAGTACCAGCTGATCCAGCACCGTCTGCTGGAGCCGGCGGGCAGCGAGCCCGACTTTACCCGTGGCACACTGGAAGGTGACATCGCGGCGTCCGACATCACCTTCTACCGCCTGCAGTGTGACAGCGAGGGCAACCTCCGCGCCTACATCGCCCAGGGCGAAGTTCTGCCTGTGGCCACCCGTTCTTTCGGCGGCATCGGCATCTTTGCCATCCCCGAGATGGGCCGCTTCTACCGCCATGTGCTGATCCAGAAGCGCTACCCCCACCACGGCGCCGTGGCCTTCGGCCATTACGGCAAGGCGCTGTTTGAGGTGTTCAAGTTCCTGGGCATCGGCGACATTGCCTATAACCAGCCTAACAGCCTGCCCTACCCCACCGAGAATCCCTGGGGTTGATTGATTAGAAAGGAAGTCTTTTGTTATGAAATTCTTTATTGATACCGCGAACGTCAACGAGATCCGCGCCGCAAACGACATGGGCGTCATCGCAGGCGTCACCACCAACCCCAGCCTCATCGCCAAGGAGGGCCGGGACTACGCCGAGACGCTGGCTGAAATTGCCACCATCGTGGACGGCCCCATCAGCGGTGAGGTGAAAGCCACCACCACCGATGCCGAGACGATGGTCAAGGAGGGCGAGGCCATCTACGCCCTGGACCCCAAGCACATGGTCGTAAAAATCCCCATGACCGCCGAGGGCCTCAAGGCCATTAAAGCCTTGTCCGCCAAGGGCATCCCCACCAACTGCACCCTGATTTTCAGCGCCAACCAGGCGCTGCTGGCCGCCCGCGCCGGTGCCACCTACGTCAGCCCCTTCCTGGGGCGCCTGGACGATATCTCCCAGCGGGGCATCGAGCTCATCGAGACCATCCACGACATGTTCCTCAACTACCCCGACATCGAGACCCAGATCATCGCGGCCAGCGTGCGCAACCCCATGCACGTGACCGACTGTGCCCTGGCCGGTGCCGACATCGCCACCGTGCCCTACAAGGTCATTGAGCAGATGCTGCATCATCCGCTGACCGATTCCGGCATCGAGAAGTTCAAGGAAGATTACTGCAAGGTGTTTGGTGAGTGATATGACAAAGAAAGAACGTCTGAAGCTGCAGATCGCAGCCTGCAAGGTGCGTATGGGCGTGATTGAATCCACCCACGGTGCCAAAGCCGGGCACCCCGGCGGCAGCCTGTCCGCCGCCGATATGTTTACTTACCTTTATAATAAGGAAATGCGCGTCGACCCAACCAACCCGAAATGGGAGAACCGGGACCGGTTCGTGCTCTCCAAGGGACATACCGCGCCGGGGCTGTACAGCGCGCTGGCCTACCGGGGATTTTTCCCGGTGGAGGACCTGCCCACCCTGCGCCACATTGACAGCTATCTGCAGGGCCACCCCAATATGAACACGGTGCCCGGTGTGGATATGTCCACCGGCAGCCTGGGCCAGGGCATCTCCTGTGCGGCAGGCATGGCCAAAGCCGCCAAGTACCTGCACAAGGATGATGTGCGTGTGTATGCTCTCCTGGGCGATGGCGAGATCGAGGAGGGGGAAGTGTGGGAAGCGTTCCTCTTCGCCGCCAAGTACAAACTGGACAATCTCTGTGTCATTATTGACCTGAACGGGCTGCAGATCGACGGCCCCACCAGCGAAGTGATGCCCACCGACCCGGTGGATGCCAAGATGCGGGACTTCGGGTTCCGTACCGTCACCATTGACGGTCACGACTTCGCCCAAATCGAAGATGCGTTCCAGTATTTCCACACCCAGACAGGTGCCCCCACAGCTGTCCTGATGAATACTACCAAGGGCAAGGGCGTCAGCTACATGGAAAACCAGGTGGGCTGGCACGGCAAGGCCCCCAACGACGAGGAATACAAGATTGCCATGGACGAGCTGAACGCTCAACTGGCAGAACTGGAGGCGCAGGTATGAGTGAGGTCAAAAAAATTGCCACCCGCGACAGCTACGGCGCCGCGCTGGTAGAACTGGCAAAAGATCACCCCAACGTGGTGGTGCTGGACGCCGATTTGGCCGCCGCCACCAAAACCGGCGTCTTCAAAAAAGCCTATCCCGACCGCCATTTTGACTGCGGCATTGCCGAGAGCAACATGATGGCCACCGCCGCCGGTATGGCGGCTATGGGGCTGGTGCCCTTTGCCTCCAGCTTTGCCATGTTCGCCGCAGGCCGCGCCTTTGAGCAGGTCCGCAACTCCATCGGCTACCCGCACCTCAACGTTAAGATCGGTGCCACGCACGCCGGCATCTCGGTGGGCGAGGACGGCGCCACGCACCAGTGCTGCGAGGATATCGCCCTCATGCGCGTCATCCCCGGCATGACCGTAATTGTTCCCGCCGACGACGTCGAGGCCCGCGCCGTGACGCGCGCCGCCTACGAGTGCGACGGCCCGGTGTACATGCGCTTCGCCCGTTTGGCCTCGCCGGTTATCAACGACCCCGAGACCTACAAGTTCGAGTTGGGTAAGGGCATTGTCATGCGCGAGGGCGCCGATGTGACCATCATCGCTTGCGGTCTGATGGTCGGCGAGGCCCTCGAGGCCGCCGAGCAGCTCGCTGCCGAGGGCATCGACGCCGAGGTCATCAACATGCACACCATCAAGCCCATCGACGCCGACCTGGTCGTCAAGAGCGCCACCAAGACCGGCCACGTCGTGACCGTCGAGGAGCACTCTGTGATCGGTGGCCTGGGCAGCGCCGTTGCCGATGTCCTGTGCGAGCAGTGCCCGACGCCGCTCAAGAAGATCGGCGTCAACGACACCTTCGGTGAGTCTGGCCCGGGTGCCGAGCTCCTGCACAAGTACGGCCTGGACGCCGCCAACATCGTGGCAACCACCAAGGAGTTCTTGGCATAAGGCAAGACGAGGCAAAGTATCGCGTCGACAACCGCAAACAAGCCAGAACAGGGGCGTCCTCAAAGAGGGCGCCCCTGTTTATGCTGAATTTAAATTAGAGTCCTGCCAAGCAAAGTTCCCATGGGGAAACGGGCCCATCCCAGCAAAGTGCAATTCAGACCCTTCCAACTTTGTATGCGCAGCATCTCAAGTTGGTGCGTCGGCCCCATAGTAGCCGCAGGCCGGGCGCAGGGTTACCTCCCAAATCTTTCCGCAGCGCAGGCCGGCGTTTGTCCGCAGCTCCGCAGGAGCAGGACAAATGCCGGCCATGCGCGAGGACGATTTGGGAGGTAACCCTGCGCCCGGCCGGTGAGACCCAAACCCCGCCATGCTTCTTATGTGCAGTAAAGCTAATGCTGCTAAAATACAAAGCGCTCATGTAGTTTAAACGCACGACGATAAGGAGCACCAGTGGGTAACCACTTCCGTACCTCCGGTGCGGGCGATGATGCCCCCAAGACGCAGACAGGCGTCCAGGGCAGTCGTTTCGCCACTCCGGATTCAGAGGGCCAGCCTGTTGCTCAGGCCCCCGCTCAGCCGGCAGATCAGGCACAGCCGGCATCCGATCCCTTTGCCTACAATCCCACCAGCGATGTCGCGCTTTCCGGCACGGCGGGTTTTGAGCCCGTTCAGGCTGTGACCGCTCGCGTGGAGCAGCCTCAGGCTGGCGCCGCCACACCGCAGCCTACCATGGCCGGCATTCCCGACCCCATGGCCCCTGCGACGCCGGTTCCTCAGCCTGCGCAGTCCGGTCTCTTTGCCGCTATTCCCGATCCCACGCAGCCTGCTGTCCCGGTGGTCGAGAGCGATCAGGCAGCCGAGGTCGCAAGCCTCGATAACGCGCTCAACAACCCCGATTTTACGTCGGTGTTTGCGCCCATCGATCCGCAGGCCAGCCGCAAGAAGATGGCCAAGCAGGCCGGTGTCGAGCCCGTCATCCTTATGGAGCATGTCACCAAGATCTATCCGGCACAGCCCAACAAGCCCGCACTCGACGACATCAACATCGAGATCTATCCGGGCGAGTTCGTCTTCCTGGTCGGTCACTCCGGCTCGGGTAAGACCACGCTGCTGTCGACGCTCAACCGCGACGTCAAGCCGACGAGCGGCCGCATCCTGGTTGCCGGTCAGAACCTCATGAAGATCAAGAACCGCAAGGTTCCGTTCCTGCGCCGCCAGATTGGTGCCGTGTTCCAGGACTTTAAGCTTCTGCCGCAAAAGACCGCCTACGAAAACGTGGCGTTTGCCCTGCAGTGCATCGGCAAACCCAAGGGCGTTATTCGCAGCCAGGTGCCCGAGGTGCTGCGTCTGGTCGGTCTGGCCGATCAGATGGACTCGCTGCCCGACCAGCTTTCCGGTGGCGAGCAACAGCGCGTTGCCGTCGCCCGCGCTATGGTCAACCGTCCGCCGCTGCTGATCTGCGACGAGCCCACGGGTAACCTCGACCCGGCGATCTCGCTGGGCATCATGAAGCTGCTCGAGCGTATTAACCGCACCGGCACCACCGTAATCGTCGCCACGCACGACCGCGAGATGGTCGATAGCATGCACCGTCGCGTGATCGCCCTCGAGGGCGGCCACGTTATCCGCGACCAGGAGAGGGGAGGTTACGGCAACTATGGCACCAACTAACGTGGGCTATTCCTTCAAAGAGGCAATCAGCCACTTCTTCCGTAACTGGACTACCTCGCTCGGCGCCGTCATCACGATCTTCCTTTCGCTGTTTATCATCGGCCTGTTCATCATGGGCTCCGCGATGCTGAACTCCGTGATCGGCACCGTCGAGGATCAGGTTGTCATCAACGCGTTCATTAGCGATGACGCCGATCAGGCCGATGTTCAGGCTTTTGAGGCCGAGCTTAAGACGTGGAATAACGTCAAGTCCGTGACCTATAAGGACAAGGACGACGCACTGGCCGAGTATACGAGCAAGATGTCGGGTAACGCCGACGCCACCATGAGCGCGCTCGATGGCCAGAACCCGCTGCCGGCTTCGTTTGCAATTGAGATGGACGATCCGTCCAAGGTCGAGAGCACGGCAGAGAAGCTCAAGAAGAACGCCGACTTCCAGAAGATCGCGGATGACGGCGACGTCAACGCGAGCGTGCTGTACGGCCAAGAGGAAGTGAGCCGCCTGTTCCAGGTGACCAACTACATCCGCATCGCCGCCGTGGTGCTCGTTGGCCTTCTGACCTTTATCGCATTCATCTTCATCAACAACACGATTCGCCTGTCCATCACGGCGCGTCGTCGTGAGATTGCGATTATGCGTCTGGTCGGCGCCAGCAACGGCTTCATTCGCGGCCCGTTTATCACCGAGGGCGTACTGCAGGCCATTTTGGGCTCGCTGCTTTCCATCGGTGTTCTGGAGCTGCTGCGCAATCTGATGATTCCGCGTCTGCAGGAGAGCATCGGCTGGATGTCGTTTGCCCTGCCGATGCAGTACTACCTGGTGACCTATGCTGCGCTGATTCTGGTCGGCGTGATTATCGGTCTCTTTGGTTCTGCCATCGCCATGCGCCGCTACCTGCGCGTGTAGGCATGCCTGGAATTCATCCCTTCCAACGGGTCGTCTCTTATGGGGCGGCCCGTTTTTTGATCCCTAGCGGACGGCAGGAAAGCGAATCATTTGGGTAGACTCTTTGGAGTTCGTCATCGATAGCAAGGAGGCGCCATGGGGCGCAATAACAAGCATAAGCGCGGTGCCCGCAATAAGCGTGGGCCGGTGCGCAGCGAACGCCGTCCGAGCCTGACCGGGCGCGTGCAGCTCCATGAGCATAGCGCCTACGTTGTAACCGAAAACGGCGACTACAAGGTTATGGGCCGCGGTAAGCGCGAGATCATGGATGGCGATACCGTTGCCGTGAGCATTAAGAACAGCCCGCACGGTGAGCGGCGCGCCGTGATCGAAGGCGTGGTTGAGCGCGCAGCCATAAGCGTGGTGGGTACGTACCAGACCGCTGGTCCGCTCGGTGTGATCGAGCCGCTCGATTCGCGCCTGAAGGCCGACTTCTTCATTCTGCCCGAGGATACCTCGGCGGATCGTCTGGGCGTCCACCCGGGTGATGCCGTTGTCGCGCGCATTTTGACCTACCCGACGCGCCTGGAATCGGGCACCGTGACGATCGAACGCCGCATTGGCGGAGATGACGCGCCCGATTTGGGCGTTCAATACGTGATGGCGCGTTACGGCTATACCGATAGCTATCCCGAGGCCGCGCTGGACGAGGCCGAGGGGCTTTCGCTCGATGTATCCGCGGCGCTTAAGGACCCGCTCCGCCGCGATCTGCGCGACCGCTTTGTCATCACGATCGACCCGGTCGACGCGCGCGACTTTGACGATGCCATTTCGCTTGAGCGCACGCCCGAGGGTGGCTACAAGCTGGGTGTGCATATCGCTGACGTTTCTCACTATGTGGCTTGGGACGGGCATATCGATCTTGAGGCTCGCCATCGTACGACATCGGTGTATCTGGCCGATCGCGTGCTTCCCATGCTGCCCGAACGCCTGTCCTGTGACCTGTGCTCGCTTCGCCCTGACGAGGACCGTCTTGCGTTTACCGTTGACATTGAGCTCGATGCGCAGGGTCGCGTGCGGCATTACGATCCTTACCCCAGCGTGATTCGCTCGCGTGTGCGTATGGACTATGACGGCGCCGAGGCGCTGCTGGTGCGTGCCGACGCGGTTGAGTATTCGGTGCTGGAAGGCGCCGCTGAGGATGTTGCGGCTGCTGAGGCCTCGCGCGAGGAGGCGCTTGAGCGCGGTCTTGCGTGCGAGGAAACTGCTCGCGGCTATAACGTCGACCTCGGCGATTTTCTTGTCGCCGCCAACGAACTCGCCGAACTTCGCCGTCGTATTCGTCGTGCCCGCGGCTCAGTCGATTTTGATACGGCCGAGATTCGCGCTCTATTGGATGAGGACGGAGTACCCGTGCAGATTGTGGCGCGCGAGCGTTCGTGTGCCACGTCGCTTATCGAGGAAGCCATGCTGCTCGCCAACGAGTGCGTTGCAGAGTGGCTGGCAGACCGTGATATCGAGGCCTGCTATCGCGTGCATGAGGATCCGAGCCCCGATAGCCTGCACGGTGCCGCCGTTGCGCTGGCGCAGCTGGGCATCATCGACGATCGCCGTGCTGCCGGTATCGCCCTGGGGAGTCCCGATGAGCTACAGGCTGCAGTTGATGCTGCCGCCGGTACGGCCAACGCACCGCTCGTCAACACGCTGCTTCTGCGCAGCATGCAGCGCGCACTGTACAAGCCGCGCAACGAGGGCCACTTTGCGCTCGCCGCGCCGTGCTACTGTCACTTTACGAGTCCCATCCGTCGCTACCCCGATCTGGTGGTGCACCGCGTGCTCAAACTGCAGTTGGCCTATGAGCAGCTCGGCGGCAAGGACGCCCTGGTCCGTACGCCGCGGCTGATCGGCAAGGGGCGCGAGTCGCTGCCGCGCATTCTGCCGCAGATCTGCCGCGCATGCAGCGATGCCGAGCGCGCGGCAGATGCCGCTAGCCATGCGACGCAAAAGATCAAGATTGCCCAGTACTATGAGGACCGTCTGGGCGAGCGCTATGCCGGAACCGTCTCGTGGGTTAGCAGCATGGGCCTCTTTGTGCGCTTGGACCTGACGCAGGTCGAAGGCTTGGTTTCGATCAAGAGCCTGGGCAACGAGTGGTTCGAGTTCGACGAGGATGCGCTTACGCTGACGGGCGCCGACACGGGGACTCGCTATGAACTGGGCCAGCGCGTGATTATCGAGGTCTCGCGCGTCAATACCACGCGTGGGCACTTGGACTTTAAGCTTATCCATTAGCCAAATCTCGACTCATGGCGGGAGAGCGGAGGGCGGTCTTTCGGGGCCGCCCTCCGCATTTGGATCATGGCTATCTTGCCGTCTGCTCGGCCGCCCGTTTACCTGCTATTGGAGAGGTAAATCCTACCAAAATAAACCTGTCCCTTTTTGGCAGGTTTACAAGAAAGCGGGGATGAGATGGCGACGGTGTATGGTTATGCGCGGGTGAGTTCGCGCGATCAGAATCTGAATCGGCAGCTGGATGCGCTGGGCGCCTATGGCGTGGGCTCGGCGAATATTTATGCCGACCATGCGAGCGGCAAGGACTTCGATCGCCCGCGGTATCGCGAGCTGCTGCACGTCCTGGGAGACGGGGACGTGCTGGTGGTGCTTTCTATCGACCGACTTGGCCGTAATTACTCCGAGATTCTTGAGGAATGGCGACGCATTACCAAGGAGCTTGGGGTTGCCATTGTGGTGTTGGACATGCCATTGCTTGACACGCGCGCCAAGGCCAGCGGCACGCCGGATGTGACCAACACCCTGATTGCCGATATTGTGCTGCAACTGCTGAGCTACGTGGCGCAGGTGGAGCGCGAGAATATCCATCGGCGCCAGGCGGAGGGGATTGCAGCGGCGCGGGCGCGAGGGGTTCGTTTCGGTCGACCTCGCAAGCCGTGCCCTCCTCAGTTTGAGCTGGTACGCGATAGCTATGAGGCGGGCGATATTACCCGCAGCCAGGCAGCAAAGTGCCTGGGCGTGTGCGTGGGGACGTTCGATCGCTGGATGCGCGAGGCGGGGTAGGGGTTTGCGTCGCTTTGTCGCTTCCTGTTGCGATTCAAATTTTGATACGGTGACGATGTCATTTGGGGCTACACTCGCTGATATTCAAAAAAGGAGGTAGGCCCTTGGCGCGCGTAAAACAAATAATCGGATGGACCGCGATCATTCTGTTCGCTGCAACGCTGGCGGGCATCTGGGTGCTGACGGAGCAAAATGCGGTGGAGACGTCGTTGCTGAGCGAGTCCACCGCGCGCGTGGTGGAGGGTCAGGCTACGGGCGTTCAGGCTGCCGATGCCACGGGTGAAGCTCAGACCGAGAACGGGATGACCGGGGGCATCGATTCGGCTGCCTCGAATGTCCGGTCTGGCCGACTTGCTTCCATTCGCATGTGGGTGGGCACGAACGTCCGTCGCGTTGCCCATACCGTAGAGTTTTTCTTCGTCGGATTGTTCGCCTCGGTGGCCGTGGTTTGCTTTTCCAGGCGTCCGTGGAGCGTTTGCTCCCGTTGCGTGCCCGTGTTGCTCTTTTGCGCCGTCTGCTCCGTTGGCGATCAGGTACATAAGATCTTTGTTCCCGGCAGGCATTTCGACGTTATCGATTTAGGATTCGATGCTGCGGGCTATGTCACCGCGATGCTGTTGGTATTGCTGGTCTCCGCATGGGTGCGCCACGAGACGCGCCCCATCGGCGCCCATGCGAGGCGCTAGCCGGTAACAAACCCGTTTCTGATCATGCGACCTTGTTGAATTATTTTGTGTCGCGCGTATTTCCGAGCGGTCGGATTTGAGGGGCGAGCGGTAGAACGCTCGTCCTTTGTGCGCCACGATGCGGCACAATGTACCGTAAAAGCTGTTTGTATCCGGTACGAATCGTTCGTTGGTCTTTAATTCTTCTCAACGGAGGTGTTTGAGATGGCAAACGGATTGCTTTTGCGGCTTCGCGAGCGTGAGCTCAGCGCGAGCCCGGCGGAACGCAATGTCATCGCATATGTGAGCGCTCATCCGCACGAGGTGGTCGGGCTGTCCGTCCGCGGTCTTGCCGATGCCACGTTCTCCTCGCCCTCGAGCATTTTGCGCTTTTGCAAGCGTTTGGGTTTTGCGGGCTACAAGGAGTTCCAGCGCGAACTGATTGCCGAGCTGGCGCTCTTAGGTGACAAGAAAGACGTAGCCCTCGAGGACATCTCCATGGATGACAGCGTCGAACGTATCGTGGGGAAGGTGATGAAAAGCAACGTGCGCACGATCGAAGCGACGGCGCGAACGCTCGATTACACCGTCTTGGAGCGATGCGCGGCCTATCTTAAGCGGGCACGCGCAGTCAATCTGTTCGGTATCGGTGCCTCTCGTTTGGTCGCGCACGATCTGGCGCAAAAGCTCATGCGTGTCGACAAAGAGTGCCATCTGTACGACGACTGGCATGATCAGCTCTTGTGTGCCAAGAACATGCATGAGGGCGATATGGCAATCGCCTTTAGCTACTCGGGCTTGACGCAAGAGGTGCTGGACTGCACCGCCGAGGCCCAACGTCACAACTGTCCCGTTGTGGCCGTGACCAAAGTAGATGGATCATCCAAGCTTGCCACCATGGCCGATGCCGTGCTCGGCGTCGCTGCGAGTGAGCCCTTGGTCCGCAGCGGTGCCATGGCTTCGCGTATGGCCCAGCTTATGGTTGTCGATGCCCTGTACGCTGCTTACGTTGCCAGCGACTACGAACGGGCGACGCATGTCATTAAGCAAAACTACATCGAGAAACAGGAAAGATGAGGTGAATGAAATGCTCGATTTAACAAAATTCACGACCGAAAAGCGTAATCAAAGGTCTATGGACCTCGATACGATGACATCGCTGCAAATCGTTACGACGATGAACGATGAGGATCTTCGTGCCGTCCAGTCGGTCACAAAAGTGCTGCCCCAGGTTGCCACAGCAATCGACTGGGCTGCTGAGGCACTCGAGCGCGGCGGGCGCGTCTTTTACATGGGCGCAGGCACCAGCGGTCGTCTGGGCGTACTCGACGCTTCGGAGTGTCCGCCCACGTTTGGCGTGTCACCCGATCTGATTGTCGGGCTCATTGCCGGAGGCGAGACGGCGTTTATCAAGGCTGTCGAAGGTGCCGAAGACAGTGAGGAGCTCGGCGCGAGCGACCTGCGGGGGCGTGGACTCTCGGACAAGGATCTTGTCGTTGGCCTGGCGGCAAGCGGTCGTACTCCCTATGTGGTGGGCGGCCTTGTATACGCCAAGGCAACTGGGTGCAAGACGATCGCAATTGCCTGCAACCAAGGGTCGAAGATCGGGGAGAGCGCAGATCTTGCCATTGAACCCGTGCCCGGTCCCGAGGTACTGACCGGCTCAACGAGGCTCAAGGCGGGAACGGTTCAAAAGCTCATTCTCAACATGATTTCGACCGGTGCCATGGTCAAGATCGGCAAGGTATACCAAAACCTGATGGTCGATGTGCAGCAGACGAACGAGAAGTTGGTGGTGCGCGGCCAGAACATCGTGATGGAGGCGACCGGCTGCACGCGCGAGCGCGCTATTCAGGCGCTTGCAGATGCCGGCGGCCACGTAAAAACCGCTATTGTCTCGGTACTGCTGGACTGCGATGCCGAGCAGGCTGCGGTAGCTCTTGAGCGAGCGCGAGGCCATGTCCGTGCTGCGGTGAGTGGCCATGAGAAGAGCGATGCCGATGCCCAATAGGTGTGCGGCGTGAGCTGATATGACATCCAGACGAGATACCCAATACAAGGAGGAGTTATGACGAACAAAGAGCTGGCTCAAAAGCTGCTGGACCTTTTGGGCGGTAAAGACAACGTGCTCGCAAACGCGGCGTGCATGACGCG
The DNA here is from genome assembly GCA_900543275.1 of uncultured Collinsella sp. Lineage (GTDB taxonomy): Bacteria > Actinomycetota > Coriobacteriia > Coriobacteriales > Coriobacteriaceae > Collinsella. The sequence continues at coordinate 15,679 of UQQL01000009.1, forward strand.
CCTGCGCGTGACCGTCAAAGACGCGGGCAACGTCGACACGGAGGGTATTAAGGCACTCGACGGCGTGATGGGCCTGGTCGAGGACGACACGATGCAGATCGTGCTGGGGCCGGGCAAGGTGAATAAGGTGCTCGAGGAGTTCTCCAAGCTCACTGGCCTTGCGAAAGGCGTTGCCGACGAGAGCGTGGTTGACGCTGCGGCCACAAACAAGGCCGCGCAGAAGGCCAAGTACGAGTCTAAGCCGGTTCAGGCCTTCCTCAAGAAGATTTCCAATGTCTTTGTCGCCCTGCTTCCCGGCATCATTGCGGCTGGCCTCATCAACGGTATCTGCAACGTCATCAACGTCTCGACGGCAGGCGCGCTTGCAGGCGAGTGGTGGTACCAGGGCATTCGTTCCATGGGCTGGGCCCTGTTTGCCTATCTGCCCATCTTGGTGGGCTATAACGCGGCACGTGAGTTTGGTGGCTCCGCTGCGCTGGGCGGCATCGCCGGCATGATGTGTATCGCCAACAGTGCCATGCCCCTGCTTGCGCCTGGCGCGGCCGATCCTGCCACTGCCATTCTGCTGCCGCTCACCAATGCGCAGTACAACCCCGCAGCGGGCGGCATGATCGCGGCTCTTATCGCCGGCGCATTTTTTGCCTGGATGGAGCGTCAGATTCGCAAGGTTATGCCCAACGCACTCGACACGTTCTTGTCCCCGCTGCTGGTGCTCATCATCGGCGCCTTTGCTCTGATGCTCGTCATCCAGCCGGTTGGCGCATGGCTGACGACTGCCATCTTTAGCGTTTTGACCTTTATCTTCGAGAAGCTGGGCGTCCTGGGTGGCTATATCCTGTCGGCAGGCTTCTTGCCGCTGGTTTCCGTCGGCCTGCATCAGGCGCTCACGCCGATCCACGCTATGCTCAACGATCCCGACGGCGCTACCAAGGGCATCAATTACCTGCTTCCCATCCTTATGATGGCTGGCGGCGGTCAGGTCGGTGCCGGTCTGGCGCTGTACTTTAAGACCAAGAACGCCAAGCTCAAGAAGTACGTCGCAGAGTCTATTCCCGTTGGAATCCTGGGTGTGGGCGAGCCTCTGATGTATGCTGTTACGCTGCCGCTCGTTCGTCCGTTTGTGACGGCCTGCCTGGGTGCCGGATTTGGCGGCGCGCTCGCGGCGCTGCTTCACATCGGCACGGTTTCTCAGGGCGTTTCCGGTCTGTTTGGCCTGCTGATCGTCGTTCCTGGCCAGCAGCTCGGCTACGTTGCCGCTATGCTGCTTGCCTATGCCGCCGGCTTTGTCCTGACGTGGTTCTTTGGCGTCGACGAGCAGAAGATCAACGAGTTCTTTGGCGAATAGTTTGATATCGCGAGCCGTGTTGCTCAGGGCTCGCGGCGCGCGGCAGATTTCTTGATGCTATGGTTGTGCCGGCGGGGCTAACTGCTCCGCCGGCCTTTTTTAAAGGAGCGTTGAAGCGTGAAAACGGGTATTTCGATTTATCTTTCCAGCCCTCTGCAGGATATTGAGCGGACAATTGAGCGTGGTGCCGCGGCGGGTGCGCGCTATGCGTTCACCTCGCTGCATATTCCCGAGGATGGGGGAGCGGCGTATGCCGATAAGGTCCGTCATGTGCTGTCGCTGCTTTCCGCCCGCGGCATTGCGCTCATTGCCGATGTGGGGCCTCGCACGTGCGATTTGCTCGGGCTTGAGCGCATCGAGGACCTGCGCGATCTGGGGTTGGAATACCTTCGTTTGGACTATGGCTTTAGCGCCCAGCGGGTCGCGGAGCTGTCCGGTGTATTTCGCATTGTGGTCAATGCATCGACGGTGAGTTCTGATGAAATCGCATCGTGGCGTGAGGCCGGTGCCGATGTGACTCGTTTTGCCGCCTGCCACAATTTTTACCCCAAGCCTTATACCGGTTTAGCTCTGGAGGACATTGCTCGGGTGAATCTTCGTCTTGCGGCGCTTGGATTCGAAATCATGGCTTTTGTGCCGGGTGATGCTAACGTTCGCGGGCCAGTATTCGAGGGACTGCCGACGGTCGAGGCGCAGCGCGGTCGCGCGTTAAAGGTTGCTCTCAATATGCTTGAGCTTGCACATGGCGCCGATTGCGACATTGTGTTGGTCGGCGACCCCGATCTTTCCGATGCGGGCTGGGCGCAGTTTGCTCAAGTTTCCGCCGGATACGTGGACCTGCAATGCGAGCTTGAGTCTGGTTATGCCTATGTACGTGGGCAGATTCATCACGACCGGCCCGATTCGAGCACCCTCATCTTTAGGTCTCAGGAGTCGCGTACGACGCTTAAGCCGGATTCCGTGCCGACGGATGCCGGTGCCGGCCTGTTTCGAAAGGCGGGGTCGATCGCTGTGAGTAATAGCGGCTATGGGCGCTATGAAGGCGAGCTTGAGATTGCGCGGGTCGATCTTCCCGGTGACGAGCGCATGAACGTTGCGGGCCATATCGCGCCCGAGGCAATGGAGCTGCTGCCGTTCATCAAACGCGGATTCGGGGTACGGTTCGTTTAGTGTGTGACCCGTGGGCTACAATTGGCCCATCATGCGAAGGCGCCTCGTGTGGCGTGTGCCTGCGTTGGCCGATCTATATTCGGAGGATTCCCATGACCGTACTGTTTGTTGAATATCCCAAGTGCTCGAACTGTAAGAAGGCCAAGGCATGGCTGGACGAACACGGGGTAGAGTATATCGACCGCGATATCGTTTTGGACAATCCCGCGGCCGATGAGCTTGCGACCTGGATTGCTCGTTCGGGGCTGCCGGTGCGGCGCTTCTTTAATTCGTCGGGCATGAAATATCGAGAGCTGGGCCTGAAGGCGCGTCTGGATGCGGGCATGACGGATCGGGAGTGCTACGAGCTGCTGGCGACCGACGGCATGCTGGTTAAGCGCCCACTGCTGGTGGGCGACGACTTTGCGATTCCCGGCTTTAGGGAATCGGCTTGGGCCGAGGCGTTGCTGTAGCGGCTGCGGAAAGCGCGACCCGTTTTGAGTGCTCAGGGTGGGACGTGTTTTCCATCGGCGGGCTCGCTCGGCTCAATCATCGAGCTGTGCCCATTCGTGCGGATCGTAGACCTTTACGTGCTTGTTGGGCTTGCCGCTCCAGTACTCCTCGTCCATAAAGGGCAGATATGCCTGAACGCCGGGGCAGATAAAGGGAATCCGCTGCTGTTGCAGCCGCCCGCGCTGGCGCTGCTCTAGGTGCGCCTCGGATATGACGGTCGGCATACCGGACAGCTCGACGAGGCTTGCCTGGATTCGCTTAAGGTCGGGGAGTCCCGCGTGCCATGACATCCGCATGATCAAAAAGGATGCACGGCGGTAGTTTGCCTGCATCACCGTGATGGCGGGGCGCAGAGTGGGATGGATTTTGTCCCGTTCGGGCCAAAGGTCAGCAGTGATCTCGAGGCCAAGGGTCTCCCATAGGTAATCAAGCTCTTCGTCCATGGCGCCTCGATATCTACGCGATCATTGATACTTCGATTGTGTTGCCTGGTGCTATCGTTTTCGCGGTAGAATCTGCCAACGGTTGACGGCTACCGCTCGCGGCGTTTTGCCCTTCGTGTGCAGCGGTCGACTTCACAGGTCCTTCACGTGTTGGCCGTATTTGACTGAATTTCAAAAAAGTCAAAATTGGGGCTTGCGTCACGGCCGGACTTCCCGTATATTTCTTTCTTGCGCAAAGGCACAGCCGAGCGCAGCGATGCAGTCATTGGGATGTCGTCTAATGGCAGGACAGCGGATTCTGGTTCCGTCAATGGGGGTTCGACTCCCTCCATCCCAGCCATTGCATTTGCTACATATGGCCCGTTCGTCTAGCGGTTTAGGACGCCGCCCTCTCAAGGCGGAGATCACCAGTTCGAATCTGGTACGGGCTACCACAAAATGAATGCCCGGGCCTCGTTGGAGACCCGGGTTTTGTGTATTCACCACGCACGCGACACTTGCCGCGTTTCGTCCGGTTTGAGGAGTTGCCATGGATCTGCCCATCAGCTTGCAAGACATCACGTATGCCGAGAACTACCTGGCGCAGGGCGACCTGGCCACGGCGACACCGCTGTTGGAGCGCCTGGTGGAGCTTGCCGAGGAGTATATCGACGCCGAGTGCAAGACGGAGGAAAAGCGCCAATACTTTAGCTTCGATAGCAAGTTTGAGCGTCTGGCCTATCGCCGCGTGGAGAAGGATCCGCGCGAGCTCGTGCAGGTCGAGGTGCCGTTTGACCGCCTGTACTCCGACATGGCATTTGCCTACATTCGCCAGCAGGATTATGTGAGCGCTCGTAATGCTCTGATGCAAGCTGTGCGTTGGGACCCCATGAACTGCAACTATCGCTTGGACTTGGCCGAGCTGTTCCGCGCGCTCGAGGACAAGCAGGAATGGGCATCGCTCTCGTACTCGGTGCTGGAGCGTGCAAGCGATGGCAAGTGCGCCGCCCGCGCCTATGCCAACCTGGGCCAGTACTTCTTGGAGCCCGAGACCGAGAATGTCTCGGCCGCCGTGGGTTGTGCGCGCCTGGCGTTGCGCCTGGCGCCTGGCGATGCGCATACGACGCGCCTGCTCAACAAGATTCATACTGCCTACCCCGATGCCGCCGATGAAAGCGACGAGCACGTGATGGGTGAGCTGGCGTTGCAGGGCGTGCCGACCTCGCCTTCGGCCGAGATTGCCATTTGCCTGATCATGTGCGCGACCGACGCCGCGAGCGATGGCGACAAACAGGAGGCCACGCGCCTGACGGTCCGCGCCCGCGACCTGGTGGGCGAGGAGGCATGTGCGGCGATCATTAAGCTGGTGCGCGAGAGCGATGCCGAGCTCAATGCTGAGCGCAAGGCAAAGCGCGACGCCGCGGGCTCAAACGCCGACGGTGCCAAGGAGGCCGGCGATGCCCAGTAAGCGCGAACGCAAGCTCATCTCCAAGAATCGCTCGGCACATCACGAGTACTTTATCGATGAGACGTTTGAGTGCGGTATTGAGCTGAGCGGTACCGAGGTCAAGTCGATTCGCGAGCGCGCGTGCCAGATTACCGATACCTTTGCACTGATTCGTGGCGGGGAGTGCTGGCTCGTCGGCCTGCATATCCACCCTTATAGCCATGGTGGCGTGTGGAATCGCGATCCCGACCGTCGGCGCCGTCTGCTGCTGCACCGCAAGGAGATCGACTTTCTTGACGGCAAACTTCGCAACCGTGGTTATGCGCTGGTTCCGTTGGAGCTCTACTTTAATACCGACGGTCGCGTAAAACTGCTGCTGGGCCTGGGTCGCGGCAAGAAGCTCTACGACAAGCGCGAGGACATGGCCAAGCGTGATGTCCAACGCGAGATCGACCGCGCCCTCAAGGAACGCAACCGCTGACCGTCCTTCATAAGTTGCGGTGGAATACGGACTGTTTTGCCTGTTTGAGGGGCTATTCAGTCCCTATTTCACCGCAACTGCGGGTGTCTCATCTTTCTTACTGTTCTGACACATATGTTTCAAAGGCGGCGTCCGTTATGGGCGCTGCCTTTTTTGTGGGTACATACATCCATGAGGTTCCAACCCGAGCTAGGGGAGTGATCGTTATGGACAAAACTGCGTTCTTTACCATGCCGAGCGGCCTGTACGTGGTGAGCGCCGCGGCAGACGGGCTGCGCGCCGGCTGCGTCATCAACACAGCGGTGCAGGTGACGTCCATGCCGTCGCGCATTTCGGTTGCCGTGAACAAGGACAACGTCACCTCGAGCGTCATCGCATCGGCCAAAGCGTTCGCGCTGACCGTGATCGATCAGACCGCCGACATGCTCTACATCGGCAACTTTGGGTTCCGCACCAGCAGCGATTATGACAAGTTTGCCAAATACGAGACCCGCGAGACGGCTCTGGGCATGCCCTATGTGCCCGAGCACGCGACGGCCCTGTTTAGCTGCCGTTTGATCGACGCTGTGGATGTGGGCACGCATCTACTGTTTATCGGCGAGGTCGAGGATGCCGAGCGCCTGAGCGACGAGACGCCGCTCACCTACGATTACTACCATAAGGTCCTGAAGGGCAAGACGCCTCCGAAGGCGTCCTCGTATCAAGGCTAGAAATGTTTTAAAAATACTTGCATTATGTTATTGATAACATATACTAATAAGCGAAGTACATCACCAGTCGCGTTCGAGAGGAGAACATCATGGCTGAGGAGAAGAAGACGTATAAGTTCGTGTGCATCGTTTGTGGCTACGAGGTTGAGGTCGATACGCCCGAGCTGCCCGAGGATTATGTGTGCCCGGTGTGCGGCGTCGGTCCCGATCAGTTTGAGCTTGTCGAGGAGTAGCTCGTCGGCACACGGCGAAAGCCGAACATAGCTCTGTCCAAGGGCCTCGGTCGAATTCTCGCCCGGGGCCCTTTTCCTCCGCCCCCAAGGGATCGCGGTTGCTGTTGGCCGATCCTGTCTGTTGTGAGTCCGGCCGACCTTTTGTCTCAATCTGTAACATCTAACGGTGGAAATTTGGCCCACTTGTTACAGATTGAGACAAACGGAGCTGACCCTCGGAATGATCTCGATCTGTAACATCTAGACATCAAAAGCGGGTCTAGATGTTACAGATCGAGACGTTTGCCTGAGTAGGTGCCCCGCCCCATTACATCCCTGTCAACAACACGACATCGAGAATCGTCACGATGGCACCGATCCCTACGAGCAGCGCGTTGAGTGGACGCGAATTGGCGTATTTGCCCATGACGCGGGGTGAACTGGTGAGCCGTATGAGCACAAAGACCGTAATCGGTAGCTGAAGCGACAGCAGTGCCTGACTCCAGATGAGACCTTCAAAAGGATTTGGGACGACCAGGCACGCCGTCACTGCGCCGACGAAACAGGCCGCCACCCCGATCGAGGAATGTCGGTCGTGGATATCGTATTCCTCGTCGAACATGCCCGCAGTGATGGTCCCCGCCGCCATGCCCGCTGTCACGCTGCTCGATAGTCCCGCGAACAGCAGCGCTACCGCAAAGATGGTCGAGCTCGCCGGGCCCAGAATGGGGGAGAGCGTGGCCGCTGCGACGGCGAGGTCGTCTACGACCATGCCGTGCGCAAAGAAGGTCGTTGCGGCCAGGATGACCATGGCCGAGTTGATTGCCCAGCCCACGCCCATCGAAATGAGCGTGTCGAAGAGCTCGTAGCGCAGACGCTCTTCGATAACCTGCTCGCCTTGGCCTTCGAAGTGCATGGATTGGATGACCTCGGAGTGCAGAAAAAGGTTGTGTGGCATAACGACCGCACCCAGGACACTCACGATAATCGCGGCAGAGCCAGTGGGCATACCGGGCGTGATCCAGCTTGCGGCGGCCTGCGGCCAGTCGACCTTGACTAGTGCAAGCTCGGCCAAAAACGAGAGTCCTACCACGCCTACGAAGGCGATGATCCAGCGTTCGGCGCGCTTGTAGGAGTTCGTCATGAGCATCGCCATCGACACTGCCGCCACAATGACGCAGCCCGCGCGCACGGGCAGCCCAAAGAGCATTTGAAGGGCAATCGCACCACCCAGGACTTCGGCCATGGCGGTGGCGATGGTCGCGAGATAGGCACTGGCGAGCACCGCGCGTCCAACGAAGCGGGGGAGGTAGCGTGTCGTGGCCTCGGCAAGACAGGCGCCCGTGGCGATACCCAGGTGTGCCGCGTTGTGCTGCAGCACGATGAGCATAATCGTGGACAGCGTGACGATCCACAGCAGCGCGTAGCCAAACTGCGAGCCCGCGGCCATATTGGAAGCCCAGTTGCCCGGGTCGATAAAGCCGACGGTCACGAGCAACCCGGGACCGATGTGCCGCGCAATGTCTAGGCCTCCGTGACCACCGGTGCGTCGGGAGCCAAAGTGTTGTTTGAGGTGGTTGATCATGGTCGGTTCCTGCATAGGGGCAGCGCGGCGCCGCACCTGGGTTATGCGGCGCCGCGCGCTCGGTTTAGGTTGGGGTTACTTGCGCGCCTTGCCCTGGTTGGCCACGGCGTCAATCTTGGCGGCGATGGTCGCCGGGTCGCCGATGTAGCGCTTGTCGAGGACGTTGAAATCGGTGTCGAAGGTGTAGACGAGTGGCACGCCGGTGGGGATGTTGACCTTGAGGATTTCCTCGGGCGTGAGGTGCTCGAACTTCATGACGAGAGAGCGCAGGGAGTTGCCGTGTGCGGCGATGAGTACGCGCTTGCCGGCGAGCATCTGGGGGCGAATCTCGTCTTCGAAATAAGGCCAGGCGCGGGCGATCGTATCCTTGAGGCACTCGGTATAGGGCAGCTGATCGGGTGCGACGTCGCGGTATTGCTCCTGGGTGTGGGGATCGCGCGCATCGTCCGGCTCGAGTGCCGGTGGGCACACGTCGAAGGAGCGGCGCCAGATGAGCACCTGCTGGTCGCCGTGCTCTGCCGCGGCATCGGCCTTGTTGAGACCCTGCAGCGCGCCGTAGTGGCGCTCGTTGAGCTTCCAGGATTTGATGACGGGCAGCCACTCGCGATCCATTTGGCCGAGCACGATGTTGAGGGTGTGGATCGCGCGCTTGAGGCGCGAAGTGTAGCAGACGTCAAAGTCGAAACCGGCTTCTTTGAGGGCTTGACCGCCTGCGGCGGCTTCTTCGCGGCCCGTGTCGGTGAGCTCAACATCGGTCCAGCCGGTGAACAGGTTGAGTTTGTTCCACTCGGATTCTCCGTGACGGATAAGGACAAGTTGCATCGTCTGCTGGTCTGCTTGGTATGCCATAGGGGCCTCCTTGATCTGGCACGGAGTGCGTGCCGTTTGCTTGACGCCGCAAAGGATACCCGTTTTAGGCTTAAAAGTTAACCAAGACTAACAAAATTGTTGTATTTGACTGGGATGGTGAAAGGGGGCTGCCGAAATGTCTCGATCTGTAACAGCTGGGGATGGAAATTGGGCCGAGGTGTTACAGATCGAGACAGGAAGAAATGATCCTATGGAAAATCTCGATCTGTAACAGCTGACCGCCAAAACCGGCCCTTCGTGTTACAGATTGAGACATTCGGAACCGTCTCTCAAAAGCATCTCGATCTGTAACAGTTAGGCGTCGAAATATGGCCTTCCTGTTACAGATTGAGATGCTTGAAGCGGTGAGCTTATAGGTCGAACTTGGGGCCCTTGTTGTCGCCCTTGAGGTCGGCGGTGTCCAGGCGCATCATGCAAAAGTCCGCGTGGCCCTCGTCGGATTCCTCGTCCTCGGCATTCATGCCGGTCAGAGCGGTCTGGTAGGGGTCGATGCCATCGACCACGGTCACGTTGAGCTTCTCGCTCGAGGCGCCCGGCACACGGAAGGTGGCGTTGTCGATGGGCTCGATCGACACCTCGGGCGCGTGCTCTACCTGCGGCACCCACTCATAGGGCGCACGGTAGGCACGGTAGACCATGTTGGAGCTAAAGCCGGGCGCCGGTGCCTTAAAGTAGGGGCTCAGGTACTCCCAGACAATCTCGTGCTCGGGCGTGACCTCGATCAGGTGACCGTCGGAGCCCTCGGTGATAAGCGTGTTGCCGTTGGGCAGACGCTGGGCAGAGCTGATGAACGGCGAGTAGAAGCGGCTGCCGTCGGCAAAGGGGAGCCAGCCGGCTTCGAGCGGGGTGTACTGCCACGTGATCTCGAGCGTGATGGGGTTGAACTGCAGAATGCGCGAGTAGTCGCGGTGGACGGCGTTGGTGCCGTCGGGCGCGATAGCGTTGGGCGCGTCGTATCCCGCGGCACCGCCGTTATCGAAGACCAACAGATCGCCCTCGCCGGGAAGGCCCTTGGGGATCATATGAAAGTGATGCTGGCCGATAATCCAGCCGATCTTTTTCTCGGCATCGCTGCCGTCGAAGCGCGGGCCGAGTTTCCAGACGATCTTGCCCGTCTTTTTGGAGATGATGGCCAGGATATTGGCGTTGCGGCAGTCGAAGATGAGGTTTTCGGGGGCAAAGCGCTCGTCGCCGCGGTCATACCACTTGTTGGGGCCGAGCTCCGAGACGCAGTTGATGTGCAGCCAGTCGCCGCCGGCCTCGCCGCGCATGGAGGGATTGTTGTAGAGCGACTTTTTGGCTGCCTCGTCAAAGCCGAACTCTTCAAAATGCTCCGACGCGCGCCACTCCCAGACAACCTCGCCGTCCCAGGTGACCTCGATGACCTTGTCGTCGATCAGCAGCTTGTCGCTGATCTCGGGGTGATAGCTATTCTCGTGCGTGAGAATGATGGTGTTGCCGCCGTCCGTGCGCGGCTCTAGGCCGGGCGCGTAATAGCCCACGGGCGAGCCTTCACGCTGGTAGTCGTGGTGCTGACGCGCCTGCCAGGTGGGGTCCTTGCCCTCGTCGGCCACGAGTTCGGTATGGTCCCATTTCCACACAATATTGCCGTCCCAGTCGACTTGCAACAGGTCGAGCTGGTCCTGATAGGCTGCCGCGCCGCCGCGTGCGCCCGAGGTGCCAAAGACTTGACCGCCCGGCAGCAGCTTGTTGGGGAAGCCGCCCAGACCCGCCCAGCGGTTGACCTCGCGGCCGTTCATGTCGATGAGCAGCGCGCCGCCCGGGGTGGGGAAGATGGTGTAGCCGTTATAGGCACGCTCTTTGTCGTAGATGAGTGTGCCGGTGGGATGAATGCTCGGATAGCCCATGAGTGACTCCTGTCTGCACGGTTTCGGTTCCCGATAGTCTACAACCTACTAAACATGTATGAATATATGGAATTGAGGTACTCGGGTATCGCTTTTTCAGAATGACCCCTTGGGGACGGAGGAAAACGGATCACTCAGGGGGGTCAGTCCGACCAAGTGGTCCGTTTCCTTCCGTCCCCAAGGGATCATTTGTTGCGTGCGTTACGCAATTGTTTCGAAACGGGCAGGAAACACAACGGATCGGCGATACTTCTAGTATGCCTATTCAACTGACTGTCTAACACCAAGGGGAGGATCGCGATGCAGGCAGATTCCGCTCAACAGCAGGGCCTTTATCGCCCCGAATTCGACCACGATGCATGTGGCATCGGCGCACTTGCCGATATCAACGGTGAGCGCCATCACCAGATTCTGGACGACGCGCTGTCCATTCTGGTCAACTTGGAGCACCGCGGCGGCACGGGACTCGAGAAGAACACCGGCGACGGTGCCGGTATCCTGTTCCAGGTTCCGCATCACTTTTTTCGCAAAGAGGCTCAAAAGTGCGGCCAGATTCTGCCGGCAGAGGGCGACTATGGCGTGGCCATGCTGTTCTTTCCGCAGGACGACAAGGGCGTAGAGGATGCCCGTCGCGTGTTTGAGGAGGGCTGCGCCGAGGCCGGCGTGCCGCTGCTCTTTTGGCGCGAGGTGCCCGTCGACCCGCACGACCTGGGCGAGACGGCACGCGCCTGCATGCCCACCATTCTGCAAGCCTTTCTGGGCCGCCCCGACGATACGCCGGCGGGTGACGCCTTCGAGCGCCGCCTGTACGTGTGCCGTCGCACTATCGAGAAGAAGGCCGATGCCGAGTTTGCCCTGCGCGACAAGATCTTCTACGTCTGCTCCATGAGCTCGCGCACTATCGTGTACAAGGGCATGCTCGTCGCCACGCAGATGCGCCGCTTCTTCATCGATCTCAACGACGCCGCTGTCAAGACGGCCGTTGCGCTCGTCCACTCGCGCTACTCCACCAACACCACGCCCAGCTGGGAGCGTGCGCACCCCAACCGTTTTATCATCCACAACGGCGAGATCAACACCCTCAAGGGCAACGTCAACTGGATTCGCGCCCGCGAGCCCAACCTGTACAGCCCCGTGCTACAGCACGATCTTGAGCGCGTGATGCCCATCATCAACCGCGAGGGTTCCGACTCGGCGATTCTGGACAACGTGCTCGAGTTCCTGGTCATGAACGGTCGCCCGCTTACGCGCGCCGCGTCCATGCTGCTGCCTGAGCCGTGGGACCACAACGACAGTCTGAGCGAGGAGCGCCGCGCCTACGACGCCTACCAGTCCATGCTCATGGAGCCCTGGGACGGCCCGGCGGCCATCGCCTTTACCGACGGTCGCACGCTGGGCGCCGCCCTCGACCGCAACGGCTTGCGCCCCGCCCGCTACTACGTGACGCGCGATGGCCGCTTTATGCTGGCAAGCGAAGTGGGCACCATCGAGGTGCGCCCCGAGAACATCCTGACGAGCGGCTGCCTGGGACCGGGCCAGATGCTCGAGGTCGATTTTGCCCGCGGCCGCGTGATCTACAACGACGAGCTGCGCGCCCGCTATGCCAAGGAGAAGCCCTACCACGACTGGATTGCCGAGGAGACGCTGGCCGTCGACGCGCTCGATGAGTCCGCCGCGCCCGCGCCCGCCGAGGACGCCGAGGTGCCCGCCGCCGTGCGTATGGCCAAGCTCGGCTACCACTGGGATGACGTCGACGAGGTCGTGCGTCCCATGGCCCAGCAGGGCAAGGCCCCGCTCGCCTCGATGGGCATCGACGCACCGCTGGCCTGCCTGTCCAAGAAGACGCGCTCGTTCTTTGACTACTTCTATCAGCTGTTCGCTCAGGTCACGAATCCTCCGATCGATGCCCTGCGCGAGCATATGGTGACTTCGACCACGCTCTACCTGGGCAACCACGGCAACCTGCTCGAGGACTCCCGTACGGCCTGCCAGCTGGTGCGCCTGGAGCGTCCGCTGTTGAGCGAGGAGGAGTTCGACCGCATCTGCGCCATCGACCGCGTGGGCTTTAAGACCCGCCGTTTCCGTGCCGTCTACCGCCGCGACGCCGGCGAGGGCGCGCTGCAGGCTGCGCTCAAGCAGCTTGCAGAGGACGTTGAGGCTGCGGTCCGCGACGGCGTGAATATTGTGGTGTTGAGCGATCGTGCCGCTGCGGGCGAGGTGCCCGTGCCGTCGCTGCTCGCCGTGGGCTGCGTGCACAATCACCTGATCCGCGCCGGCGTGCGTACCTTTGCCGACATCGTGGTGGAGTGCGGCGACGCCGTGTCCCCGCACGACTTTGCGGCGCTGGTGGGCTACTCCGCAAGCGGCATCTATCCGTACAATGCGCATGCGTGCATCCGCGACTTGGCAGCACGCGGCGACCTGGACGTGACGGCCGAGCAGGGCATCGACAACTACAACAAGGCCGCGACGGCGGGTATCGTCTCCATCATGTCCAAGATGGGTATCTCCACGGTGCAGAGCTATCACTCCGCACAGATTTTCGAGGCCGTCGGCTTTACTCCGGAGTTCGTCAACGCGTACTTCGCCGGCACGGTGAGCCGTGTGGGCGGTATGGGTGTCGAGGACGTTGAGTGCGAGCAAAACGAGCGCTATGACGCTGCGCTCGCCATCCTTAAAAGCCCGGCTCCCGATCAGCTGCCCACGCTGGGCCTGACCAAGTGGCGCCCGCTCGGCGGCGAGGAACACCTCATCGACCCCCAGGCCGTCTACCTGCTGCAGACCGCCTGCCGTGAGGACAGCTACGACACCTTTAAGGAGTACAGCGCCCGCCTGCACCGCACCGGCCGTGCCGTGCGTCTGCGCGACTTGCTCGACTTTGATGCCAGCGGCCGCACGCCGGTTTCGCTCGACGAGGTCGAGCCCACGCTCAACATCGTCCGCCGCTTTAACACCGGCGCCATGTCGTACGGCTCCATCAGCAAGGAAGCACACGAGTGCATGGCCATCGCCATGAACCGCCTGCACGGCCGTTCCAACTCCGGCGAGGGCGGTGAGGATCCGCGTCGCGAGACCCCGCTGGCTAACGGTGATTCCAAGAACTCCGCCATCAAGCAGGTGGCAAGCGCGCGCTTTGGCGTGACGAGCCGCTACCTGTGCAGTGCCTTCGAGATTCAGATCAAGATGGCCCAGGGCGCCAAGCCCGGCGAGGGTGGCCACCTGCCCGGCAAGAAGGTCTACCCCTGGATCGCCGAGGTCCGTCAGTCCACGCCCGGCATCGGCCTGATCTCACCTCCGCCGCACCACGATATTTACTCTATCGAGGACCTGGCCGAGCTCATCTTTGACCTTAAGAACGCCAACCCCGGCGCACGCGTGTCGGTCAAGCTGGTCAGCGAGGCCGGCGTCGGCACCATCGCCACCGGTGTGGCCAAGGGCGCTGCCGACAAGATCTTGATCAGCGGCCACAATGGCGGCTCGGGTGCCGCTGCTCGCGATTCGATCTGGCACGCCGGTCTGCCGCTGGAGCTTGGCCTTGCCGAGGCCCAGCAGACGCTGCTGCAAAACGGCCTGCGCTCGCGCGTGGTGCTCGAGGCCGACGGCAAGCTCATGGACGGCACCGATGTTGCCGTCGCCTGCCTGCTGGGCGCCGAGGAGTTTGGCTTTGCGACCATGCCGCTCATCTCGATGGGCTGCCTCATGCAGCGCGACTGCCAGCAGGATACCTGCCCCGCCGGCATCGCCACGCAAAACTGCCGCTTGCGTCGCGGCTTCCGCGGCAAGCCCGAGCACGTCGAGCACTTTATGCTCTTTGTTGCCGAGCAACTGCGCGAGGTCATGGCGAGCCTGGGCTTCCGCACCGTCGACGAGATGGTCGGCCATCCCGAGTGCTTGCGCCAGATCGAGGTCCCGGGCAACCGCAAGGCTAACCTGCTCGATCTGACGCCCGTGCTGGCAAGCGCGACCTGCGAGTTCGGTGCCCACATCCCGGGTGCCGACGGCCGTCACTTCCTGCCCCAGATGGCCGCGGACAGCGAGCTCGACAAGACGCTCGACTCCACGCTGTTTGTGCCCTACACGGCCGACGCCCGCGCACATCTGCGTCCGATTCGCTTCCGCGCCGATATCGCCAACGTCAACCGTTGCGTGGGCACCATCCTGGGCAACGCGGTGACCAAGGCGCATCCCGAGGGCTTGCCCGCCGGCTCCATCACCATCGATTGCGATGGTTCGGCCGGTCAGAGCTTTGGCGCCTTCCTGCCGCGCGGCATTACGCTCAACGTGTGCGGCGACGCCAACGATTACTTTGGCAAGGGCCTTTCGGGTGGCGAGGTGTCGGTGCGCCCCAACCCGCATGCGACCTACAAGTTCGACGAAAACATCATCGTGGGCAACGTTGCGTTCTTTGGCGCTACGAGCGGCCGCGGCTTCATTAACGGTTTGGCGGGCCAGCGCTTTGGCGTACGCAACTCCGGTGCCACCGTGGTGGTCGAGGGCTGCGGCAACCATGGCTGCGAGTACATGACGGGCGGTCTGGCGCTCATCTTGGGCGAGGTCGGACAGAACTTCGCTGCTGGCATGACGGGCGGCGTGGCTTATGTCTTTGACCAGTACGGCACGCTCGATGCCCGCGTGAACCACGAGAGCGTTGAGCTCAAGGCCCCGACTGCCGGCGAGCTGGAGCAGGTCCGTGCGCTCATCCAGGAGCACGTGGACGCGACACAGAGCCCGCGCGGCATCAAGCTGCTCTACAGCTTTGAGACGATGAGCAAGCACTTTGTGAAGGTCATTCCGACCGAGTACGAGCGTGTGCTGGCGATTGTCGCCGCGAGCGAGGCTGCCGGCAAGACACATGCGCAGGCAGAGGAACTGGCGTTTGACATCGTGACCGGTCGCGCGAGCGCCGCGGATGTCGCTCGCTTCGATATTGCGGGCGGTGCTGCGGGTGCTGCGTCCGCGGCCGCCAGCTCTGTTGCTTCGACCAAGAAGGAGGCGTAAGTGCCATGGGTAAGCCCGGTGCTTTTCTTGATATCGATCGCGTGACCCACGAGCTTCGCCCCGTGGAGGAGCGCAGCCGTGATTTCGATCCGCTGTACGTGGAGCTCGACGACGACGCACGTCGCGCCCAGGCGAGCCGCTGCATGATGTGCGGCGTGGCGTTTTGCCAGATGGGCGCGAGCTTTGGCAAGGCACGCCCGAGCGGCTGCCCGCTGCATAACCTGATTCCCGAGTGGAATGAGCTGGTGTACCGCGGCCGCTGGGACGAGGCTGCCGAGCGCCTGTCGCTCACCTCGCCCATGCCTGAGTTCACGAGCCGCGTGTGCCCGGCGCTGTGCGAGGCCGCGTGCAACCTGGGTTCGGTCGATGGCCAGCCCACGACGATCCATGACAACGAGCGTGCGATCAGCGACCATGAGTGGGCCAACGGCGGCCCGCGTCGCTTTGAGCCGGCAGGGGAGGGCGCACCCACGGTTGCCGTGGTTGGTTCCGGCCCGGCTGGTCTGGTGGCTGCATGGGAGCTTGCGCGTCGCGGCGCCCGCGTGACGGTGTTTGAGCGCGACGACCGCCCGGGCGGTCTGCTCATGTACGGCATTCCCAACATGAAGCTCGAGAAGTCTGTGGTCGAGCGTCGCGTGGCACTTATGCGTGAGCTGGGCATTGTGTTCGAGCTGGGTGCTGACGTTACGAACCCTGCGGTGGCGGCCAAGCTCAATGGCTTTGACGCCGTCGTGGTGGCTGCCGGCGCTCGTGCTCCGCGTGGACTGGCTGCTGAGAATATTGACGCGCCCGGCGTGGTGTACGCGGTGGACTACCTGACGGCTTCGACCGTCTCGGTGCTCGATGGCGGCGAGCCTGCCATCGATGCACGCGGCCTGGACGTTGCGGTCATTGGCGGTGGCGATACCGGCAACGACTGCGTGGGTACCGCCGTGCGTCAGGGCGCGCGCAGCGTGCGCCAGTTTGAGTTCTTGCCGGCTGCGCCCGATAAGCGCACGGCGAGCAACCCCTGGCCGCAGTGGCCAAACGTTAAGAAGACCGACTACGGCCAGCAGGAGGCTATCGCTGCGATGGATGGCGAGATGCGTGCCTGGGGCGTGGATACACTCGAGGTGCTGCTGGACAAGAAGGGTGCGGCTGCGGGTCTGCGCGTGGTCGATCTGGACTGGTCGGCCGGCAAGCCGGAGCGCATCGCGGGCTCCGAGCACGAGGTGCCGGCGCAGCTGGTGCTTATCGCCTGTGGCTTTACGGGTCCGGAGCACAGCGTGTTCGAAGCTGTCGGCGTGCCCGTTGCCACGGCGGGCCGTCCGCTACCCGTGATGGCTTCCGAGGGCTCGCACCTTGCGGCCCGCGCGGAGGGTGTCGCCGCCGATGCCGCGCCGGTGTATGTGGCCGGCGACGCTCGCAACGGCAGCTCGCTCGTGGTGAACGCCATGGCCGATGCCCTGGCCTGCGCAGCCGAAGTCGCCGAGGCACTGGAGCTGTAAAGTAGTCATTTAAGAACGTCCCCAATGACTAGCCTTTTTTGTCTAGTCGTTGGGGACACTCTTTGCGAGCAATTTGCTCGTTTGTCGATGTGCGGGTGTTCATTTGTCGACTTCTTGGGCTGTGGTCACCTGTTGTTTCTGTGGCGGCTGCGGGCATCTGGCTCAAAAAGGCGGGTTGGCCGTCTATGTTTACCTGCGGTTTTGTTGCGGTGTGCATTTTCGGTCAAGCTTTTCGTCAAGTGTTTGGTCAGCATTTGGTTTGCAGCCGGAGGCCTATTTTGCCCGCGCTGACCGTGGCTGCCCACCTTCCTCGTAAGCTCAAATTGAGGTCCATCAGTTTGAGGAGGATGCCATGACTGACCACGCTTTAGACCGAGCGCAGCTAGCCGAAGCCGTCGGCAACGATATTGCCGACATGGCCCATTTTTGGATGCTGCGGAAGTTTCAATTCCTGGAGCCGGCGCGCGAACAGTTCGAGGTCATTGTCGACCCGTGGCTCAGCTATTGCACCGAGCCTTCGCAAAACGAAATCATGGCCTACAACATGGCATTTACCGATTGGCTGCTCTTCGAGCGCCCCTATCGCCATGGCAAGACGCTGCTCGAGCTGTATGTTGACGAGCCGCCGGCATCGCTTTCGCCTGCCTCGCTCAAGCGGCTCGAGCAGGTACGCGACACGCGGTATTTCTCGCGCTTTGGTATTTTGGACAAGGATCCTGCGAACGGCATGGTTGCGCTGAAGGATACGCGCGCCGACCGTCGCTTTGATGTCTACGACCCGCATATCGTGCAAAAGGAGCATTGGAGCGACGGCGCGATTGCGGTGCGTCTCGCCTGCGTCGACGATGTCTGGCTTACGGCGGGACAGCTCTATCTGTATGACATCGCGCGGCTGAGCGATACGGCGGTCGATGGGCCGGGTGCGGTGCATCCGGAGGACCTGCAGGACGGCTTTGACACCTCGTGCATCAGCTTCTTCTTGCGTCTGGTCCGCGACATCATGGACGTCCAGGGGCGGTACGTAAAGTCGCTCAACATCTACGAGCAGGAGTGGGAGTAGGGGATGGGTGGTTGTCGCCTGCCTTGCCTTTTGCCTTTTTGTCTCGATCTGTAACATCTACAGGCCAAAAATCGGTTTTCCTGTTACAGGTCGAGACAAAGAGGTGCAATGCTGCACGAATGTCTCGATCTGTAACGTTTGGCGGCCGCTTGTGCCCGTAACTGTTACAGGTCGAGACGTTTGTCGGTGGAGGCAACGGTGACGATGGTCCATTTGTCCGATGTGGTGGTGATGGAAGTGTCTAATACCGTTTTCAAGCACAAGCATACGACTCGCAACACGTTGGCGCGGAATAGGATGCTCGCGCGACTCACGGAGGCGACCGAGCAAGGTGCGCTGCTCGCAACGCATGACAATGCCGAGCTCATGTGGCTGCGGCGTCATGTTGGAACCGACGATATCGCGGAACCCGAGCCGTATTTGTTCTGCTTTCAACATGATTGGGGTGTGCTGACGCCGGCGGAGCGAACGCTGCGTACCATCAAAGGGCTTGCAGAGTTTCATCCCGATTGGGCGTTTTGGGGCTATGACGCGGCGCTTTTGTGGGGTCTGGAGGTGCCGAATGATCTGCTTGGGTCGCGTTTTCTTGTTAAGACGGGTTGTTCGGTGACGTTGAGCGGCGGGTGCAGGTTGTTGCGTCCGCAGATGGCGGGCGCACTCGAGCATGTTGATGGCGTGCGGGTGACGTCGTTTTGGCGCACGGTGGAGGATTGCCTACTGCGTGCGCCGTTCTCCTATGGGTTGGCGATTGCCGATTCTGCACTGCGGGCGAAAGGCGTATCACGTGGGGATTTGTGCGAGCGCCTCCGCGCCGATTGCGAGGGCAGGCGAGGGTATCGCAGGGCACAGGTGATTGCGTCGTATGCGGACGGGCTGTCTGAAAACGGCGGCGAGTCTCGCTTTCGGGCGTTCTTTATTGCATACGGTTTTCCGGTGCCAGAGTTACAGGTGGAGTTTCGCGACCCGCTTGATCCGAGCCAGGTCTTTCGCGTTGACTATTTCTGGAGGCTCGAGGACGGGACGTGCGTGATTGGCGAGCTCGACGGAAAGGGGAAGTACACCTTGCAGAGCGGCGAGGGTCGGGAGTCGGTTGACCCATTCGTGGCAGAGCGTCAGCGGGAATCTCATCTGACAATGCTCGGGCATAAGGTGCTTCGGTTTACGTTTGATGAGCTCAAGAATCCGGGGAAGCTGGCTGAAAAGATGAGACTGGCGGGCATTCCGCAGCGGGCCGATTTGGCTGAGCAATGGAGGCGGCAGTGGTATGGGCGCTGAGGGGTGCAACTGACGCGGATGTGGTTGTTCCTGCCGAGTTTGTCTCGATCTGTAACAACAAGGGGCCGTTTGGCCTCGCAAATGTTACAGATCGAGACAGAAGGTTGGCTGCCGCTAAAAGATCCTAATCTGTAACATCTAGAGGCTCAAAACCTGTCTACTTGTTACAGATTTAGACGTTTGATGACAGTGCTGGAGAATATCTCGATCTGTAACATCTAGCGGCCAAAATTCGACCCAACTGTTACAGATCGAGACATTTGGCCCACACGGCTGGAGCATCGCCGTGCTGGCCTCTCTATCCTCACATCCTCCCTTTTCTCCGTTAACCGATATGTTCGACTTTAGTCGCTGCATTAGGTGATAATGGACAAATGTTCAAGTTCATCGTGAGGAGGAGCTCGATATGGCGACTACCGATCATCCCACGTTGTTTATCAATGCGACCGTTCTGGATGGTTCGGAGCATATGGAGCCGCAGCCCGATATGGCCGTGGCCGTCGAGCGTGGCATCATCACCTGGATGGGACCGAGCGCTGTGGCCCAAGCTCCAGCGGGGACCGAGGTCATCGACCTGGGCGGTGCGTATCTCATGCCGGGCCTCATCAATATGCACGTGCATCTGTGCGGTTCGGGCAGGCCGGTTTCGGCGGGCGATGCGGGCGCGCTGATGAAGAAGCTCGATAATCCCGTGGGCCGCGCCATCGTGCGCCACATCCTCAAAGGCAGTGCCCAGCAACAGTTGACAAGTGGCGTGACTACGGTGCGCGGTGCGGGTGACCCGCTGTTCGCCGACATCGCCGTGCGCAACGCCATCGACGCCGGCAAGTATCAGGGTCCGCGCCTGGTAGCGCCGGGAACGGGCGTCACGGTGCCGGGTGGTCACGGTGCGGGGCTGTTCGCGCAGGTTGCCAATACCCCTGACGAGGCGGCCGAACAGGTGCGCGATCTGTATGCACGAGGTGCCGACGTCATCAAGCTGTTCGTGACGGGCGGCGTGTTCGACGCGACCGAAGTGGGCGAGCCGGGCGTGCTGCGCATGCCGGTCGATGTCGCCGCGGCGGCGTGCAAGGCGGCGCACGAGGCTGGCCTTCCGGTCATGGCCCATGTCGAGAGTACCGAAGGTGTGAAGGTCGCGCTTCAGGCTGGCGTCGACACAATCGAGCACGGTGCCCCGATGACGCCCGAGATTCTGGAGCTGTACCGCGGCGCCGCGGGAACACAGCTCGAGGGACGCGCGCCGAGCGTGACCTGCACGATTAGTCCGGCGCTGCCGTTTGTGCTGCTCGATCCGGAAAAGACCCATTCGACCGACACGCAAAAGAAGAACGGCGACATCGTGTGTTCGGGCATTATCGAGAGTGCCCGTGCCGCCCTGGATGCAGGCGTTAAGGTGGGCCTGGGCACGGACTCGAGCTGCCCGTTCGTGACCCAGTACGACATGTGGCGCGAGGTGGCCTATTTTGCCAAGTACGTGGGCGTGAGCAATGCCTTTGCACTGCACACGGCTACGCAGGTCAATGCCGAGCTGCTGGGGCTGGGCGGCGAGACCGGTACGATCGAGTGCGGCAAGGCCGCCGATATCCTGGTGACGCGCAAGAATCCGCTCGATGACCTATGCGCTCTGCGTGAGCCGATGCATGTGATGTGCCGTGGCGATCTGGTGCGCAAGCTCAAGGTGAAGCGCATGCCCGAGGTGGACGCCGAGCTCGACACGATTATGGCCATGCCGGCAGAAGCCCTGGCAGAGGAGCTCGCTCGCGATGGCGTAGCGTAGGTGTGACAAAGGGACGGTTCCTATGCCGCGTTCAAAAAAGCCGAGGTCTCAACACGAGGCCTCGGCTTTTAGTATTCCTATGGTGTAGCTGCTAGGAGCGCGTTTCCATCTTAGCGTGGCACTTGGGGCAGGTGACGCGGATTTTGCCCTTGCCCTTGGGGACGGACAGCATCTGGCCGCAGTTGGGGCACTTGAGGTAGGCCGTGGTCTTGCGGCCCTTCCACATCTTCTTTGCCGTGCGCTTGGCACGCTCAAAGTCTTCCTTGCTCGTTCCAGCTGTGCGCGAGGTGCTGGCCGCTGCAGTTCCACCGCCCAAACTGGCGACGAACTTGCCTAGGCCGGGGACGTTGGCAGTCGCGGCAACGAAGGCATCATTTTCCTTGCGGCGCGCGTCGATGTTTTTGGACAGGCCGCGCAGCACGCCGAGTGCGATTACGGCGATGGCGATCCAGCTGAGCCACTGGATACGGGCCATCGATCCGACCATCGCGAAAATAATTCCTATGAAGCCCAGCACGATGGTGAGTTCGTCGACGCCGTTGCGACCCTTCATAAAGTCATTCATGCGAATTGCCTTTCGTTCGATATGCTGCACGCCTTTATACCCCTTTTGGTGCAAGGGGGTCAGGTTAATCTGCACCAAGGGGTGCAAACGCACCTGTCCCCCTTGCACCAATTACTTGGCGAGCTTGTCGACGACGCGTTCGATCTCGGCGAGCTTGGCGGCTTTGAGCTCCTCGTCGCCCGATTCGATGGCCGACGCGACGCATCCCTCGATGTGTGCCTTCAGCACATCGGCGTTGATGCGGGCGATGAGTGCCTGCGTGGCCATGAGCTGCGTGGAAATATCGACGCAATAGCGGTCCTCCTCCACCATTCGCAGGATGCCATCGATTTGCCCGCGTGCCGTCTTGAGCATGCGGGTCACCGATTTGTGGTCTGCCATCATGGCGGGTCCTCGTTTCTGGTCGATGGGGTCGAATGCCTCTGGTGGCTGCTACGCGGCGGTTACGGACAGGGCATGGAACTTCTCGCCCGCACCCTCGACGGCGGCGGCGAGCTGCTCGGCGGCCACGGTGTCGGCGCACTCCACCTGGACGGTCTGGGTCTCGTGATCGGCATCGGCATCGGTCACGCCGGCCACGTTGAGCAGCGCGGTCTCGACAGTTGCGTCGCAGTGGCCGCACATGAGGCCGGAAGTCTTGATTGTGTAACGCATGGGTGTACTCCTTATCGATTGAGATTATCTGACAGTTTAGTCGTGAACAGCGTCATCTTAAAGGTGCGCTGAGGTGCCCGAGATTGCCCCGAAAGAGGAGCGAAGCGTACTTGGGTACGCGAGCGACGGTTTGAGGGGCAAGGTCGGGTGCATCAGTGCGCCGTCTTAGGCTTAAAGGATTTCAGGCGCAGAGCATTGCTTACGACGCAGACACTCGACAGGCTCATGGCCGCGGCGCCAAACATCGGCGAGAGCTGCCAGCCGGTGAGGGGGAAGAACACGCCCGCGGCGAGCGGAATACCGATGCCGTTGTAGAACAGCGCCCAGAATAGGTCCTGCTTGATGTTGCGAATCGTGGCGCGCGACAGCTCAATGGCGCGGGCGACGTCCATGAGGTCGCTGCGCATGAGCACCACATCTGCCCCTTCTTTGGCGATGTCGGCGCCGGTGCCGATGGCAAGGCCCACGTCGGCGCGCGCCAGGGCGGGGGAGTCGTTGATGCCGTCGCCCACCATGGCGACCTTGCCGCCCGCATCCTGCAGCTCGCGGACGTGGCGCTCCTTGTCGGCGGGGAGGACGTCGGCGATGACCTGCTTGCTGTTCAGTCCCACGCGGCGGGCGATTGCTTCGGCCGTCACACGGTTATCGCCGGTGAGCATGCGCACGTCGACGCCGAGCGAACGCAGCGCGGCGATGGCCTCGGCGCTCGTCTCTTTGACCTCGTCAGCCACGGCGATGGTACCGACAAGCTCGCTGTTCTTGGCAAAGAACAGCGGTGTCTTGCCTTCGGCGGCGAGCTGTTCGGCAAGGCCCGCGGGCACGGTAACGCCCAGCTCGTCCATCAGACGCACGTTGCCGGCTGCGATGACATTTTGTCCCTCGCGCGCCGTAACGCCACGACCGGGCACGGCGGCAAAGTCCTCGACCATGCGCGCGACAATTCCGCGCGCCTCGCACTCGGCCATAATCGCCTCGGCCAGCGGGTGCTCGCTTGAGCGCTCCAACGCGGCGGCCAGCTTGAGCAGCGCCTTTTCGCTCATGGCGCGCGAGCCGTCAGCACGCGTGGCTACCACGATATCGGTCACGGCAGGCTTGCCGCGGGTGACCGTGCCCGTCTTATCGAGCACCACCGTGCCCACGCTGCGCAGATTCTCCAGCGCTTCGGCGCTCTTAAACAGAATGCCCATCTCGGCGCCCTTGCCGGTGCCCACCATAATGGCGACGGGCGTGGCTAGGCCGAGTGCACACGGACAGCTGATCACCAGCACAGCGACGGCGGAGGTGAGCGCTTCGTTGACGCTTCCGGTCAGTGTCATCCACGCCAAGAAGGTCACGGCCGAGATCACGAACACCACGGGCACGAACACGCCGGCGACCTTGTCGGCCATGCGGGCGATGGGCGCCTTGGTGGCGTTGGCGTCCTCGACAAGCTTGATGATCTTGGCGAGCGATGTCTCGGCACCCACACGCGTGGCGCGGAAGGTAAACGAGCCGGTGCGGTTGACGGTGGCGGCGTTGACGGTGTCACCGGCGGTCTTTTCCACGGGGATGGACTCGCCGGTCAGCGCGCTCTCGTCCACGGCCGAGCTGCCCTCGAGCACCACGCCATCGACGGGGATGGACTCGCCGGGGCGTACGCGCAGGATCTGGCCGGGAAGGATGCTGTCGACGTCGACGGTGGTCTCGCTGCCGTCCTCTGCCACGACGGTCGCGGTCTTGGGCGCCAGGTCGATCAGCGCCTCGATAGCGCCGCCGGTTTTGGACTTGCTGCGCGTCTCGAGGTATTTGCCCACGGTGACGAGCGACAGGATCGTGCCTGCGCTCTCAAAATACAGATTGTCCATGCCCGTCATCATGGCCTCGTGGACCTGACCCGCGGCTAACTGGTCGGCCATGATGAACATGGCGTAGAGCGACCAGGCGATGGAGGCGGTGGCGCCCACGGCGATGAGGGCGTCCATGGTGGGCGCGCCGTGTACGAGCGACTTGAAGCCGTTGATAAAGTACGCGTCGTTGACGTAGACGATGGGGATGAGCAGGACGAGCTCGGTGAGGGCGAGCGTCATGCTGTGGGTATGGTCGGTGAAGACGCCGGGCAGCGGCCAGCCAAGCATGTGCCCCATGCCTATGTAGAACAGCGGGATGAGGAATACGATTGAGACGATGAGACGAGTGCGCATGGCAGAGGCGGCGGCCTCCAGTTTTTTGGTGGGCGACTCCATATGGGCGGCGCCGGACCTGGCTTGCGTGCTGCCGTTTGAGCCGGCGGCACCGGTGCTCACATCGACGGGCGAGGCCGAGTAGCCCGCGCGGTCGACGGCGGTGCAGATATCGTCGGGGGAGACCTGCGCGGGGTCGTAGTCCACCAGCATAGAGCCGGCGAGCAGATTGACCGCGACGCTCTCGACGCCGTCGAGCTTGCTCACGGCACGGTCCACGTGCGCCTGACAGGCGGCGCATGTCATGCCACCCACATCGAATTTATCTTGAGCCATGGCTTCTCCTTTCTGTGGCTCGGTATTGGAATTGTTAACCTGCCGATACTATACACCCATACCCCCTGGGGGTGTCCAGTAATAGTTGGAATGTATGACTTTTCATTACAGATGAGGGTGGCTGCTCAATCGGTGGCCGTCTCTGCCAAACATCTCAATCTGTAACGTCTGGACCGGTTTTTGAACCATAGCTGTTACGGATCAAGATAAACAGTTGGCAGGAAACTCAATGTCTCAATCTGTAACATCTAGCAGGGAAATATGACCTCTAACTGTTACAGATCAAGACATAGAAATCGGCCGAAAACTAACGTCTCGATCTGTAACGCCTGGGGACCGTTTTGCCTGCTAGATGTTACAGATCAAGACAAACCATTCGAGGGTAACCCGAACGTCTCGATCTGTAACAGTAAGATCGATGTTTGGGTCCTAGTTGTTACAGATCAAGACAATCTCGGAGCAGATGCTCATGTACGGTAAGGAAGCAAGCAACCGAAAACAAGAGATAGACCGCCAGC
>UQQL01000010.1 GCA_900543275.1 uncultured Collinsella sp.
GTATAAGAGACAGCGGCATGACCAGAAGGTCTATGCCGTCCTCTTTTCATGCCAATTTGTTCGCACTGGTGCCCGCTCGCTGCCCGTCCTCTACCTGCGGCGTTGCCATGGTAGTCATTGAGGCGGCACTTGGGGACGTTCCTTTTCTGCCGGCAGTTGGGGACACTCCTTGTATCAACGCCGTATCAAATGCTCGGGAAAATGCGACCCGGTTTTTTGGCCGAATTCCGGGTCGCGGTTTCCGGATGGGGCGGGTTGCGGAAACCGCGACCCGGAATATTGCTCTGAAACGGGATACGGTTTCCCCGACGCGCCTCAAACGGAAAGTGCATCCCATTTCGGAGCTCCAAAACGGGATGCACTTTCCGCGTGGAAGAATTGTCGCAGCTGCGTTAAGCGGTGTCGCTCGCTACTCGCCCAAGATTAGCTCGGCGAGTTCGTCCTGCGTATCTACCACGTAGTCGGCGCCGGCGGCTTCCAGCTCTGCGCGGCCGCGGAAGCCCCAGCTGACGCCCGCGCTCTTAAGGCCGGCGTTGTGGCCGGTCAGAACATCGACATTCGAATCGCCCACATAGAGCGTGGTTGCCGGATCGGCGCCCAGCTCTTTCATCACATGCAACGTGACGGGTGCCTCGGGCTTGGGCGGAAATGCGCCCACACGGCCCTGTACCAGCGCAAAGCGATCGGGGCCAAAGTATTTCTCGATAAGCGGGGCTGCCGAAATATGATCCTTGTTGGTGAGCACGGCAAGCTGAACGCCCGCTGTGCGCAGACGGTCGAGCATCTCAATCGTGCCGGCGTAGGGTGAGGTGTGGTCCTCCTTGTGCTCGCCGTAATAGGCCCTAAACTCGGCAAGCGTCTGCTCAAACATACGGCCGTCGCCCGCGTACTCGGCGGGCATAAAGCGCTCGACCAGCTTGAGCATGCCGTTTCCCACCTTGTAGCGGTACTCGTCTACGGCAAACGTGGGCCAGCCGTGCATCTCGCAGGTATGGTTGCTGGCGGCCGCCAGGTCCTCGAGCGTGTTGAGGATGGTGCCGTCCAGATCAAAGATCACATGGGAAAAAGCTGCTGCCATGGGTGCTCCTGCCGCTTGAGTTGTAAAACGCACCCCATGATACTGGGCATGCGTGCCGGGCATGTTTGGAATCTGAATATCTTTAATAGCCCTGAGCCTTTGTCGTTAGCAAATCCTCGGCAGTTGTTCTCCCACAAGCATGTCGAGGATACGGGTCGAGCCCCAGCCGGTGCGTACGCGCACGGCGGGACGGGCGCCCTCGGCAAGTGGCAGCACGCGACCGATGATGGCGGCGTTCTCGCCGTAGCGGGCGGCGCGCATGGCTGCCAGCGCGGCATCGGCTTGCTCGGCCGGCACCACGGCAACCATCTTGCCCTCGTTTGCCACCTGCAGCACATCGTAGCCGAGCATCTCACATGCCGCTTGCACGTCGGGGCGCACGGGCACGGCATCCTCGTCGATCTCCATGGCAACGCCGCTGGCCTGGGCAAACTCGTTGAGCGTGGATGCCAGGCCGCCGCGCGTGGGGTCGCGGAAGCAGCGGGTGTCGGGGGCGGCGGCGAGCACGTCGGCAATCAGATGATTGAGCGGCGCAGCGTCGCTTTCGATGTTGCTCGAAAACGCCAAGCCCTCGCGCTGGCTCATGATGGCGATGCCGTGGTCGCCTAGCGTACCCGACACCAGGATGACATCGCCGGGCCGACAGTTTGCGCCGCTGAGTGCCACGCCCGTGGGCACCTCGCCCACGCCGGCGGTATTGATATAGACGCCGTCGGCCCCGCCGCGCTCGACCACCTTGGTGTCGCCGGTGATAATCTTCACGCCTGCCTCATGTGCCGTTTCGGCCATGGTCTGCACAATCTGGCGCAGCTTGTCCATGGGATAGCCCTCTTCGAGGATAAAGCCGCATGAGAGGTAGCGCACGTTAGCGCCCGAGGTCGCGACGTCGTTGACGGTTCCGCACACGGCGAGTCGGCCGATATTGCCGCCGGGGAAGAACTGCGGCGAGACTACAAAGCTGTCGGTCGACATGGCGATGCGCCCGCTCGCGGGCAGCGCAGCGACGCCGGCATCGTTGCCCTCGAGCAGTTCGGGCGACCCAAAGGCATCCAAAAAGACCTCATCGATGATGCGTTTCATCATCTGGCCGCCAGAGCCGTGGCCCAACAGGACAGTGCTATCGGTGGCATTACGGGACATATCGAAAACTCCAATCGAGGGTGGTGCCGGTGTGCGGGTGCGTCTGGGCTAGTCGCGGTAGCGGTAGTACGCCGCGCAGCTACCTTCGGAGCTCACCATGCACGGGCCGACGGGATGTTCGGGCGTGCAAGCGCGGCCAAACAGAGGACAGTCGCTCGGCGTGATGGCTCCGCGCAGCACGTCGCCGCAGCGGCACCCGCGTGGTTCGACCGTCGGTTCAATGGGTACGTCAAAGCGGGCGCCGGCATCAAAGCGCGCGAATTCGGGCCGGATGGAAAGACCCGAGTTGGCAATCGGTCCCAGTCCGCGCCACGTGGTGTCGCACGGCTCAAATACCCGCTCGACCAGCTGGCGCGCTACGGGGTTGCCGTCAGCGTTGACGCCACGGCGGTAGGCGTTGTCGATTGCGGGCTGCCCCTCAACAACCATCTGGACCAGCATGCAGATGCCCTGCAGAATATCGACCGGCTCAAATCCGGTGACCACACCCGGGGTCTCGAACTCATCGACCAAAAACCCAAAGGGTGCCAGGCCCGTGATGGTAGCGACGTGTCCCGGAAGGATAAAGCCGTCGATAGTGGTCTCGGGATCGTTGGCGATGGCGCGCAGCGCCGGCGGCGTGGTCTTGTGAGCACAGTAGACCGAGAAGTTCTGGAGCCCGCGCGCGTCGGACTCCAGGATAGCGGCGGCAATGGTGGGCGTTGTGGTCTCAAAGCCGACGCCCATAAAGATGACCGGGCGATCGGGGTTGTGTTCGGCGATATCGAGTGCATCGAGCGGGGAGTACACAATGCGAATATCGCGCCCCGCCGCCTTTTGCGCGGCGAGCGAGGTAGACGACCCGGGCACGCGCATCATGTCGCCAAAGGTGGTGATGATGGCGCCGTCCATCTTGGCGAGCGCGATTGCATGGTCGGTATCGCGGTTGGCGGTAACACAGACGGGGCAACCCGGACCGCTCAGCAGTTTGAGCCCGGCAGGCATAATGGAGCGAAAGCCATAGCGCCCGATGCTCACGGTATGCGTGCCGCAGACTTCCATAAGGTTGATGCTGCGGCTGCCGACAAGCTCATGAATACGATCGATGAGCTCGCGAGCCAGCCCGGGGTCGCGAAATGCCGAGAAGTCGATACCGGAGCGCGCCGGCTGTCCGGCCGCCACTAGTATGCCTCGGCCGGATTGCTGGCCAGTTGGTCTTCTTCGACCAGTTCGGTCATGGCATTAACGAGCTCGAGCGTTTCTTGCGCTTCCTGCTCGTCGACGATCTGAATGCCAAAGCCGGCGTGCACGAGAATATAGTCGCCTACCTGTGCCGTCGGCACGAGGCGCAGCGAAACGGGGCGCTCGATGCCCATCATGTCGACGGTCGCCTTAAGGTCGTCGTCGCGTTTGACCACTTTACCGGGAACGGCAAGGCACATAATGTTCCCCTTTTATACGTTTTGCGCTGGATAGGCGCCTAATTACCCATCAGTTGATGGTAGCGCTCGCGGGAGTCACGAGCAAACGCGTTACACCTGTGAGACGGCGGCGCGCAGGCTGGCAAAACAGCCTATCGCGATGCTGTCTGCGCGAGGCGAGCGCGAGCGATGGCGGCCTGACCGTAGGCGATGCAGCCGTCGTTGACGGGCACGGCGTGGGAGACCAAGACGGCAAGACTGGCGTCTTTGAGTTCGTGGGTAAGGAGCCGAAGCAAAAGTCGGTTCATGAACACGCCGCCCGAGAGCGCGACGGTGTCGAGGTCTTCACGGACGCAGATCTCGCTTGCGATGCGGGCCGACGCGCGTGCGATGGTGACATGGAAGTCGAGCGCGAGCTTGCCGGCGGGCACGCCGGTCCTGATTCCCTCCAAAAGCGCCTCAAAAAGCGGTCTGGAGTTCAGAACATGGAAGTCGTCCGGACGGGATGATTCGGTTACGGAAAAGCTGGCCATATTGCCGGTGGGGCAGGCACTTTCACTGCTGAACGCGCGCCAGGCGGCGGCTTCGAGTTCTATGGCAGGCTCGCCCTCGTAGGTTGCCTTGTCGCAGATGCCCAGAATTGCTGCCGCGGCATCAAAGAGACGCCCCATGCTGCTGGTGCGCGGGCTGTTGATGCCGTGCTCGATCATGGTGGCTGTCACGCAGCGTGTTTGCTCGTCGAGGGTGCCCAATAGCCCCGCGGCACCCGGATGCTCGAGCAGGCCGAGCTCGCTCAGCAGGGCAAAGGCATTGCGCCGGGCATCGCGCACGGATGCGGCACCGCCTGGCAGCGCCCAGGTGCGCAGGTGCGCGGCGCGTTCAAAATCGGCAAGGCCGGCGATAAGAAATTCACCGCCCCATATGGTGCCGTCGGTGCCGGCACCCGTACCATCGAAGGCAATACCGAGGACGCGTGCATCAGGCGCAAGCCGGCCAGCGACAATCGCCTCTGCCATTACGCTCGCGATGTGCGCATGATGATGCTGGATTTCGATAAGCGGCAGACTGTGCTCCCGTGCCCGCTCACGCGCCCACTGGCTCGATAGATAGTTGGGATGCATGTCGCATGCCAGGGCGGCAGGCGTCAGGTCAAAGAGGTTTTCTAGACGTGCGCGGGCGGCGCTCCAGGCATCGAAGGTCGCGCCGTTTTCGACATCGCCGATATGCTGCGACACAAAACAGGCTGTCTCGCCGTTCGCATCCTCGCGTGTGAATGCGATCGTTGCCTTTTGCTGTGGGCCGCAGGCGAGCACGCAGGGTGCAGTGCCGTCGAGCGCCGGCAGCGACAACGGCTGCGGCGCATATCCGCGTGCGCGACGCACAGGCATGACGGTGCCGTCGACCACACGCACCACGGAGTCGTCGTAGCGTGAGAGAATCGCACGGTCGTTGCCAAGTAGCGCGTCGGCGATGCCGGCGGCAACAAGATGCTCCCATGCAAGGGCATCGTCGGTCTCGATAGGTTCCTCGCTCAGGTTTCCGCTGGTCATGACCAGCGCGTGCATGCCATGCGACGCGGCAGCTGCAAGCAGCAGATGCTGAAGCGGTGTATAGGGGAGCATGACGCCAAGCTCGGGTAGATCGTGCGCGACGGATGGCGCGAGTGTAAGGCCGTCGGGGGAATCTCCTTCGCCAACAGCACGGCGGCGCAGCAGCACAATGGGGCGGATGCTACCGGCCAGCAAGCCGCGCTCGGCATCATCGACATGGCACAGGCGTTCAGTATCGGCAAGGCTGCGCACCATAACGGCAAGCGGCTTGTTGCTGCGGCGCTTGCGACGGCGCAGCTCGACCACCGCCTGCTCATTGGCGGCGTTGCAGGCCAGATGGAATCCGCCCAGGCCCTTGATGGCGACGATACTGCCACAGGCCAGCAGCTCAACACAGCGGTCGATAATGGCGTCACTGGTCTCGCGCGTGGTGCCGACGGCCGGCGACGCGGCGTCTTCGCCCGCCTCGCGCCACGTAATATGTGGCCCGCAGTCAAAGCAGGCATCGGGCTGCGCATGAAAGCGCCGGTCAAGCGGGTCGCCATACTCTGCAGCGCACTCGGGGCACATAGGAAAGCAATCCATCGACGTGGCCGCTCGGTCATAAGGCAGCGACCGGATGATGGTAAAGCGCGGCCCGCAGTTGGTGCAGTTGATAAAGGGGTAGTGATAGCGACGGTCGGCGGGGTCGAACAGTTCGCGCAGGCAGTCGTCACAGGTGGCGATATCGGGGGAGATGAGCGTCGTGTGCACGGTCTGATCCTGTGACGCTACAATACGAAAGACCTGCTCATCGTCGGCATCCCAAGCGTCGGGCTCCAGGTCTGCAACAGCGACATGCTCAACGCGGGCTGCGGCCGGCGCGTGCTCCGACAGCGCGGTGACAAATTCGTCGAGCGCCTCGCTCAAAGCATGCGCCTCGATGTGTACGCCATCGCCCGCGTTGAGCACCCAGCCGCAAATGCCATGCGCCATGGCCTCGCGATACACAAACGGTCGCATGCCAACGCCCTGCACAATGCCCGTCACATGAATATGCACATGCCGCATGCGACACCCCTCATCAAAACCGACCAAAAAAGGACAGGTGCGCTACAGTCCCAGGCTCTGCTTGGTGGCGGCGCACGTGAGCTCGCCGTGCTTAACGCCGCGCAGGCCCAGCAGGCGGTCGGCCAGCTCGTAGACGCGCTCGCCGCGACCCTTGAGCGCCAGAATCTCCAAGCAGTTGTGGTGATCCAGATGCACGTGCATGGTCGATACGATCTCGTCGGTGTAGTCGTGCTGCACTTCGTCCAGACGGCGCGTCAGATCGCCGGTATGGTGGTCGTAGATCATGGTGAGCGACCCGATAACATGCTCATCGGGCGTGCGCATCTGCTCCTTGGCGATCGAGGCGCGAATCAGGTCGCGCACGGCCTCGGAGCGGTTGGCCACGTCGCCGCGGCGCGCGATCTGTTCGTCGAAACGGCGCAGCAGGTCGTCCGGTGCGGTAACCGAAAAACGGACCAGCTCGGAGCCGGAGCCACTACAGTGGCAGCCCGCGTCACCGTCCGCCCCGTGCGGATGCTCGTGCTCGTACCCGCAGCAGTGCTCGTGTTCGGCCATCTTACACCAGCTTCACGGAGCCGACGGAGTTGTGGTCGGCCTCGATGGCTTCCTCGTAGCCCTCGAGCGCGTCATGCGCCTCGTGCAACGCGGCCATGGCGGCCTCGATCTTGGCGCCGATGCGCTCCATGTCAAAATTCTCGGTCGCATGTAGCAACTGATGGCTCCATTCGTGAGCGAGCTCAATGGTGTCGTCGACCTGTTTGACGCTCATGGCAAGCTGGCTCATGTTCATTCCAACATCATGCATGGAAGATCTCCTTTTGTATGGGGCAGTTCAGTGGTTCAGATTTTACTACGCCCGCTCTGTGCGCATCTGCATAAGAAAACGGGTACGAGTCTGTGCGACCCGCACCCGTTCACTGGGGGCTGTTTGTGACTACCATACTATCCGTGGTTGCACTCGGTGCATCCAGAAGTCCGGCGAGCGGTGCAAAAGCGCTCATGGACGGCGGGTAAGTAACAAGCGTATTACAGATGCTTCTCCAGCAGCGCCTGCAGCCTCGCCTTGGGCAGAGCGCCAACCGAGCGGTCAATCTCTTCGCCGTTCTTAAACACAATCAGCGTGGGGATGCTCATGACGCCATACTTCATGGCCAGGTCCTGGTTGTCGTCAACGTTGCATTTGGCAACGGCAAGCTTGCCCGCCAGCTCATCGGCAACCTCGTCAACGATGGGCGAGAGCGAGCGGCAGGGCCCGCACCACGGTGCCCAAAAATCGACCAGCACGGGCAGGCTGTCGTTAACGATGGAATCGAAGTTCTCGGGGGTAATCTGCTTAATGTCAGCCATGGTGACCTCCATAATGTGACGCGGCTCAGCCGCGTAAAACTCAGTACGACCGTGCTTATACCCAGCCGCCCGCAAAGCAACCACTCGCAGGCGGCTCTTTTATATAATGGTTGGCACGCAAACGATTGGAGAGCGCATGTCCACGTCACAAAGCCAGAAAAAAGAAGCCATCGCCCAGGCGGCTGAGCAGGAGCTCACATCGCTTGCGGTCCGTGGCGTGCGTATCGCGGGCAACGCGTGCTCGCCGATCGTACTGGTCAAAGGCGATTTGGACGAGGCCGAACGTTTGGGTGGCGAGCTTGCCGCCGGCCCGGATGGCGCGGCGTTGCGCAAGGCGCTTGGGGCCATCGGCTACGCGCCCGAGGATTTTTGCGTGCTGGCAAGCGTCGCCGGCGCAGGCGACGGAGCGGTCGCGGTGGGCGAGACTCTGCCGTGCGACCTGTTCCGCGAGGCGCTGGAGGCTCTGGACCCCGAGGCGGTGCTGCTGCTCGACAACAGTGCGGCTGACGCCATGCGCGAGACCTATGCCGACATGCTCGTGGCGATCGATGACTTCGACACCGCCATGCTCAAGCCCGGCTTGGTCGCCCATGTGCAGGGCCGCCGCGTGCTCGCGCTCGACGGCTTTGAGGCGGCACTCACCGACAAGGCCGCTAAGCAGCGCATGTGGGCCTACATCAAGCAGCTGACTCCGGCGGCCGCGCCGCTGTAGCGAGCCCGCGTCGACAAACGACCCCGAGCGGTCGAGCCGCACCCGCGGAACGCAAATCCGTCGCGTCCACGCCCTTACATCACGGCGCGCAGCTCAAACCGATCGCCGTTAATGCGGAACTGGCAGTTGCCGTTCATGCGCTCCACGGCAAGTTTGATGCTCTTGGTTCCAAAGCCGTGGCCCGCATGCCGGGTCACGGGCATGCCGTCGACCATGCGCGGCGCGCGGTCAAACGTGTTGGAAACTAACAGCAACAGCTGGCCGTCCTCAAGTCGCAGGTCAAGGTCGACGAATCGCTTTCCTTGGGGTGCGGCGCTTGCGGCGGTGATAGCGTTTTCCAAGGCATTTGAGAGCACGCTAAACAGGTCGGCGTCACCTACGTGGACGGTTTCGGGTACGGCGGCGCGCAGGTTGGCGGTAATGCCGTTTCTATTGATATCTGAGTTGAATGACGAAAGCGCGATGTTTACGGTCTCGTTGGCGCAGAAGCGGCGTACGGCGGTGCGGTCGCCGGCTTCGCAGAGTTCGTCGATGCGTTTGAGCGCCTCGTCGGTGTGGCCCTCCTCAATTAAAGCCGCCAGGCCGCGTAGGAAGTGGCGCATATCGTGGCGAAGAATCGACAGCTCGCGCCCAGATTGACGCCAAGCCTCGAGCTCTTTGATGGCGGCGCTGTCGCGGGTTTCGAGCATCCAACGCTCTCGCTCGGCGGTTTCCTTTTCTTCGTATTCGCGCAGGTAAACGGCAAGAAACATAAGATAGAAGGCACAGAGCGCAAATGCCAAAAGCTCAACCGTCACCACCGAGCCCGAGTGGAACAGCGCGGTGTAGACGTTGGTGGCATAGTCAAAGACGTAATAGACGAGCGGCAGGATTAATAGGATGCCCAGCTCGGTGGGGCTTTTAATCGCCAGGCGGGGTCCAATGTCGCCGGCCCAATGCAGCAGGACGGCAAAGACGCCGAGCGTGGTCGCGATGCGCGCCAGATAGTACGCGATCTGCGAATCGGTTGCGGCAAAGGCGGCGATGCCCATCCAGTTGCTGAACTGACAGCTCAGATAGGCGCTGGTGACGCCCAATGCCGCGAGCAGCGGGCTCAGACGGTAGCGCGCACACAGGTAGACGGTAAGCGGCAGGTGCACGACGAGCGGATAGACCTGACGGGCAAAAAGCTTTCCGCCAACGACATTGGCGATCGAAAAGGCAGCGCCGGTTGCGGCTCCGACCCCCACCAACTCGAGTGCATGGCGTCGATTGATTTCGATACCGCACAGCGCCGCCGAGGCAAAGACGCCAAAGAGTAGCGTTGTGGCGTGGTGGATTGCCCAAAGGACCATTTCGACCGAGGAGATCATCAGCGCCTCCCGCCCTCAAAGCGCACCGCAAAGTAGGCGTCTTGGAACCCCTGCTTGCTGCTGCGCGACAGCGGAATGCACGCGCCGGAGCGCATGACGATGTCCGTGCGATCGAAGTGGTCGATGTTGCGCAAGTTGACCTGGTAGCTACGGTGGCATTTAAAGAAGGTGGCATTTTGCGCCAAACGGTCCTCGACGCTGCGGAACGACTCGAGTGCCTCGATATCGCGTCCGTCGCGCAGGTGGAAGACCACGTGCTTGTTGCGCGCCTCGGCATATTCGATGTCGGACAGGCGCAGGGCGTGGTAGCCAAAGGACGTTTTGATCACGAGCTCGTCGGTTGCCGCCGGGCGCATGCTCGAAAGTTCGTCGAGTAACTGCGCCAGGCGTTCGTACGTTACGGGCTTGAGCAGATAGTCGAAGGCGCGGACCTCGTAGGACTCCAGTGCAAACTCGGGCGACGAGGTAAGGAACACCAGGCGCACGGCGGTGTCGGCCTGGCGCAATTCGCGTGCGGTGTCCATGCCGTTGACGAGCGGCATGATCATGTCGAGCAGGATGATGTCGGCGCGCGACGCGGCATGGCGCGCCAGCAGGTCCTCGCCGCGCGTGACGAGCGCAACATCGACCGCCGTGCCCGTCTCGATCGACCAACGGTCGATCATCCGGTGCAGTCTATCTAGAAAAGCGACGTCATCGTCGCAGGCAATAATCTTGAGCATTCTGAGCCCCCTTAGTAGTTCGATTTTGCCACATTGGGCGCGGACCACTCGCGGGGGAGCGCCCGTTCGTGCCTCACGGTGCGCAACTCGCGCCGAGCGGTATTGCGGTGGCGAAAGATGCCTCCTGCGCTATCGAGAGCTCGGCTATCCTCAGCTTGCCAGTTCGAATATGGACTTGCCGCATGGTCGAATCTTTATTTCAACTTTACACCTAGGTTTACAGCTGTCTTGTCAGCTGTAAACCTAGGTGTCATACTAAAGCCCCAAGATTCGCCAAAAGAGAGGGGCCTTGATGGCACAGAGCGCGAACATGGATGCGTCGGAGCTTGCACGCGACATTGCGGCCGGCCTGGCATCGGCAACGACGGCAACGGAGCGCGCGGCATTGGTGCCCGCAGAGCTCGTCGAGGCCATTCAGCAACTTAAAACCCAGCGCGACGCGGTGATCCTGGCGCACTATTACGTGGCGCCCGAGGTCCAGGCTGTGGCCGATTACGTCGGCGACAGCTTCTACCTGGCTAAGCTCGCCAAGAGCCTGCCGCAGCAGACCATCGTGCTGTGCGGCGTGGAGTTTATGGGCGAGAGCGCCAAGCTGCTCAACCCCACCAAGACCGTGCTGCTGCCCGAGCCGGGCGCGGACTGTCCCATGGCGCACATGGTCAAGCGCGAGACGGTCGATGCGGCGCGCGCCGAGTACGGCGACGACCTGGCCGTGGTCTGCTACGTCAACTCCACGGTCGAGATCAAGAGCTGGAGCGACGTGTGCGTCACCAGCTCCAACGCCGTCAAGATCGTGTCCGAGCTGCCGCAGCAGCATATCCTGTTCATTCCCGACCAAAACCTCGGCCGCTTCGTAGCCGAGCAGGTGCCGCAAAAGCACGTCATTCTCAACAACGGCTACTGCCCGCGCCATCACATCATCACCGTCGAGCAGATCGTCGACGCGACGGAGGCCCACCCCGACGCGCTCGTGCTGGCGCACCCCGAGTGCAAGGCCGACGTCCTGGCCGAGGCCGACTACATCGGCTCCACCGCCGGCATCATCAAGTATGCCGAGGAGTCCGACGCGAGCGAGTTCATTATCGTGACGGTTCGCGGCGTGCTCTACGAGCTCGAGCGCCGCTGCCAGGGCACCGGCAAGAAGTTCTACTTCCCCGCGGTGCAGCCCACCTGCGTCAACATGGACCTCATCACGCTCGAAAAGCTCGTGCGCTGCCTGGAGACGGGCGAGGGCGAGGTGCAGATCGGCGTCTCGGACGAGGCGGCAGACCAGGCCAAGCTCACGCTCGACCGCATGCTCGAGTACGCAGCACGCTAGAACAATGTGGCATGAGGGACGGTCCCTTATGCCACATTCAAGGGAGAGGATTCCTGTGGAAACCAAGCAATACCCCGATATGGAGTGCGACGTCGTCATTGCCGGCTGCGGCGTGGCGGGTCTGTACGCGGCCCTCAATCTGCCGACGAGCACGCGCGTGATCATGCTCTCCAAGGGCGCGGTCGATGAGTGCGATTCGATGCTCGCGCAGGGCGGCATTTGCGTGCTGCCCGAAGGCTCGGACTATGATGCCTTCTTTGAGGACACCATGCACGCCGGCCACTACGAGAACCGCCGCGAGAGCGTCGACATCATGATTCGCTCGAGCCGCTCGGTCATCAACGACCTGCTAGCGATGGGCGTGGATTTTGAGCGCAAGGCCGACGGCAGCCTCAATTTTACCCGCGAGGGCGCGCACAGCCGTCCGCGCATTGCCTTCCATGCCGACATTACGGGCAAGGAGATCACGACCAAGCTGCTCCAGGCCGTTCGCAAGCTGGACAACGTGCAGATTTTGGAGCACGTGGCCATGACCGACATCCTGACGGGCGAGCGTGACGGCGCCACGGTGTGTGCCGGTGTCGTCGCCGTTCCCGTGGACGAGGACAACTCGGTTCGTCCCGCCGACGAGCTGACAAATGCCGCCGAGGGCGTGCATGCCGGCGAGCCGTTTAAGATCCATGCCCGCCACACGCTGTGGGCAACGGGCGGCATCGGCGGCGTATACGACCATTCGACCAACTACCCGCAGCTCACGGGCGATGCCTGCTACATTGCTCAGGAGCATGGCATTAAGATGGAGCACCTGGACTACGTGCAGATCCATCCCACGGGTCTGTTCTCGCCGCAGCCGGGTCGCACGTTCCTGATCAGCGAGAGCTGCCGCGGCGAGGGCGCGATTTTGCTCAACGCCGCCGGCGAGCGTTTTACCGACGAGCTTCAGCCGCGCGACGTGGTCGCCGCCGCTATTCGCGAGCAGATGAAGCAGGACGGCACCGAGCACGAGTGGCTGAGCTTTGCCCCCGTCGAGCGCGATGTGGTGACCGGGCACTTTGCCAATATCCGCGCGCGCTGCCTTGAGGACGGTCGCGACATCCTGGACGAGCCCATCCCCGTCACGCCCACGCAGCACTACTTTATGGGCGGCGTGTGGGTCGACAAGGACGGCCGCACCTCGATGCCCGAGCTCTACGCCGCGGGCGAGACGGCTTGCAACGGCGTTCACGGCAAGAACCGCCTTGCATCAAACAGCCTGCTCGAGGCGCTGGTCTGGGGTCGTCGCGCCGCGTGGTACATGCGCACCGGCGAGTCGCTCGCCGTGGAGCAGGCGGGCGAGCCCGCGCTCGACGGGCGTCATCGCGCCCTGAGCGCCGACTCCCTGGCAATCGATGATTTGGCCCGTGCCGCCGGCACGCAGGCCGTGGAGGAGTAGACCATGAATCCCATTACCATGAAGCTCGTCGTCGATGATCTGATTCTGCAGGCTCTACGCGAGGACATTACGTTTGAGGACGTGAGCACGGCGAGCGTGTGCCCCACGGCGCGCCCCGCCACGGTGGAGCTCATCGCCAAGGCCGATGGCATCATCGCGGGCTTGGATGTGTTCGCCCGCACCTTTGAGCTGCTGGATTCGCAGAGCTCGGTGCTGTTTGATGTTGCCGACGGTGACGAGGTGCACGCCGGCGACCACGTGGGCCAGGTGCGCGGCGATGCGCGCGTGCTGCTTTCGGGCGAGCGCGTGGCGCTCAACTACCTGCAGCGCATGAGCGGTATCGCTACCTATACGCACAGAATGGCAGCGGCGCTCGAGGGTACCAAGACCGTGCTTGTCGACACACGCAAGACCACGCCGGGCATGCGCGTTTTCGAGAAGGCGGCGGTTGAGATCGGCGGCGGCAGCAACCATCGCTACAACCTGTCGACGGCCGTCATGCTCAAGGACAACCACATCGACGCCGCCGGTGGCGTGGCGCGCGCGATTGAGATGGCGCGCGCCCATGCATCGTTTACCACGACGGTCGAGATCGAGTGCGAGAACCTGGACATGGTGCGCGAGGCCGTGGAAGCCGGCGCCGACATCATCATGTTCGACAACATGACCCACGACGACATGGCCGCCGCTATCGAGCTTATCGCCGGTCGCGCCAAGACTGAGTGTTCGGGCAATGTGGACGCCAGCAATATTCGCGCCCTGGCCGATCTGGGCGTCGACTTTATTAGCTCGGGCGCGCTGACACACTCCGCCCCGATCCTCGACCTCTCGCTTAAGCACCTGCGTCTGCTGGACGGTAAATAATGAACGCCCGCGAGCGCCGTCGTGCCATCATGGGCGTGCTCGAGGGAGCCAGGGAGCCCGTTTCGGGCAGCGCACTTGCCCGCGAGGTTGGCGTGAGCCGCCAGGTCGTGGTTCAGGATATTGCCCTGTTGCGCGCCGATGGGCACGATGTCGTGGCAACCAACCGCGGCTACGTGCTGCAGGAGGCCCCCAGCAGCCCCGCCGTGCCCACGCGCTTGGTCAAGGTTCGCCACAGCGTGGAGCAGGCAGGCGATGAGCTCACGAGTATCGTCGACGCCGGCGGCGCCGTGCTCAACGTGATCGTCAATCACCGCGTGTACGGTAAGATCACGGCCGACCTGGACATTCGCAATCGTCGCGATGTTGAGCGCTACCTGCACGATATCGAGAGCGGCAAGAGCTTTCCACTACTAACGGTGACGAGCGGCTATCACTTCCACCGCATTGCGGCAGAGGATGAGCAAACCCTCGACGAGATCGAGGCCATACTCAAGGAGAAAGGCTATTTGGCAGACCTGATGCCCTACGAGGACGATCTGTCGTAGCCGATGCTGCAAACGTCCCTAAGCGGCAATCTGACGTTCAATCGTCGGTCGCGTACCAAAGTACGCTTCCCTCCTCTTTCACGTCACCTTGCTCGCTTAGGGACGTTTTCGCTGACGTGAGCTCAACCTGCGATGGTGCCTAATTGGTTATCCGCACAAAAAAGGAGGCCTCCGCGGCGATGCGGAGGCCTCCTTTTTTGTGCACGGTGTACTTTTGAGTGTGCAAGTGCGGGAGTTGTTACTCCTCGACGATCTCGGTGATCGCGCCAGCGGGGCAAGCGTCCTGGCAAGCGCCACAGGCGACGCAGGAGTCCTCGTCAGCGACGGTGGCGACGTCCTGGAGCTCCAGAACGCCAGCGGGGCAGGAGTCGACGCAAACGCCACAAGCGATGCACTCGTCGGCATCAATTACGGGATGAGCCATGGTAGTTTCCTCTCTGTTGACCGACGCTACAGGCGATGCGCGTCGGTTTGATTCGGGCAAAAACATACCACGGGAGCGACCGTTTGCAATACCCTCTGACCGGCATCTTCATACCGTTCGCCGAGTATGCCACGGCTTACTAAAAAACATGCAGGTGAGGCCGTTGAGCTGCGCAAATGTTAGCTACAGGTGACTTGAAATATAGGGCGATTGAGCGTGTTTGCGGAAACCGCATCCCGTAATCCACGTCCAAAACGGGACACGGTTTCCGGTTGGACCGCCCGGCGGAAACTGCGTCCCGGAATTTACGCTCAGACTGGGTCGCGCTTCCCCCGGGGTCGCTCCAAGGCCCCCTGTACGGCTTCAGGCTCACACCTCAGTCAACTCTACATAGATCTCAATAGATCTGCCGAGAACTCAAACAGTGCATCTACCTGCACATTTGAGAACCTAAACTCTCAGAGATAAGAAATCTTATATGAATTGACTTAGATTTTGTATATTCCAGCCCATAAGGGGATACACTACATCCTGAAAGACAAGCCGAAGCGCCGCGCGACAGACCGTCGAGGCGACGCGAACGCAAAAGAGAGAGGGAATTTCTAATGAGTAAGATTCTTGGTATCGACCTTGGTACTACTAACTCCGCCATGGCCGTTCTCGAGGGCGGTTCTCCGACCATTATCGTGAACGCCGAGGGCGACCGCACCACCCCGTCCGTCGTGGGCTTCCGTGCCGACGGCGACCGCGTTGTGGGTAAGGCCGCTAAGAACCAGGCTGTCACCAACCCCAAGAACACCGTGTTCTCCATCAAGCGCTTCATGGGCCGCAAGTACTCCGAGTGCACCTCCGAGATCAAGACCGTGCCGTATGAGGTCAAGGAGGGCCAGGGCGGCCGTGCCGTCGTCGACATCGAGGGCAAGGACTACACCGCCGAGCAGGTGAGCGCCATGACGCTCGCCAAGATGAAGGCTGACGCCGAGAAGTATCTGGGCGAGACCGTCACCGACGCCGTCATCACCGTCCCGGCCTACTTCAACGACGCCCAGCGTCAGGCCACCAAGGACGCCGGTAAGATCGCCGGCCTCAACGTCAAGCGTATCGTCAACGAGCCGACTGCTG
The DNA here is from genome assembly GCA_900543275.1 of uncultured Collinsella sp. Taxonomy (GTDB): domain Bacteria; phylum Actinomycetota; class Coriobacteriia; order Coriobacteriales; family Coriobacteriaceae; genus Collinsella. The sequence goes on from UQQL01000010.1 coordinate 16,057, forward strand.
CTGCTCTTGCCTATGGCCTGGACAAGCAGGGCACCGACCAGCGCATCCTGGTCTTCGACCTGGGCGGCGGTACCTTCGACGTCTCCATCCTCGACCTCGCCGACGGCGTGTTTGAGGTTCTGTCCACCTCGGGCGACAACCACCTGGGCGGCGACGACTGGGATCAGCGCGTCATCGATTGGATGGCCGATAAGTTCCAGCAGGAGAACGGTGTCGACCTGCGTCAGGACCCCATGGCCCTGCAGCGTCTGAAGGAGGCCGCCGAGAACGCCAAGAAGGAGCTCTCCGCAGCCCAGCAGTCCACCATCAACCTGCCGTTCATCACCATGAACCAGTCTGGCCCGCTGCACCTCAACTACACGCTGACCCGCGCCGAGTTCGAGAAGATCACCCGTGACCTGCTCGAGCGCTGCAAGCAGCCTGTCACCAACGCCCTGCGCGATGCTAAGCTCAAGCTCTCCGATCTGACCGAGGTCATCCTCGTCGGCGGCTCCACTCGTATGCCCGCCGTCCAGGAGCTCGTCAAGACCATGACCGGCAAGCAGCCCAACATGTCCGTGAACCCCGACGAGGTCGTTGCCGACGGCGCTGCCGTCCAGGGCGGCGTGCTCACCGGCGACGTCGAGGGCATCCTGCTGCTCGACGTTACCCCGCTGTCGCTGGGTGTCGAGACCATGGGCGGCATCATGACCAAGATGATCGACCGCAACACCACGATCCCGACCTCCAAGACCGAGGTCTACTCCACCGCTGCCGACAACCAGACCAGCGTCGAGATCAACGTGCTCCAGGGCGAGCGCGAGCTTGCCCGCGACAACAAGTCGCTCGGTAAGTTCCAGCTGACCGGTATCCCGGCTGCCCGTCGCGGCGTGCCGCAGATCGAGGTCACCTTCGACATCGACGCCAACGGCATCGTCAAGGTCTCCGCTAAGGACAAGGGCACCGGCAAGGAGCAGCAGATCACCATCTCCGGCTCCACCGCCCTGTCCGACGACGAAGTCGATCGTATGGTCAAGGACGCCGAGGCTCATGCCGAGGAGGACAAGAAGCAGAAGGAAGAGGTCGAGGTCCGCAACCAGACCGATAGCCTGTGCTACTCCACCGAGCAGACCCTCAACGAGCTGGGCGACAAGGTTTCCGCCGACGTGAAGTCCAAGGCCGAGGCCGCTATCGCCGACGCCAAGAAGGCGCTCGAGGGCTCTGACGTCGAGGCTATCAAGGCCGCTGGCGAGTCCCTGCAGTCCGTGGCCTACGAGCTGGCTCAGGTTGTCTACGCCGACGCTCAGCAGCAGACCGACGGTGCCGCTGGTGCCCAGCCTGCCGACGATGACGTCGTCGACGCCGACTACGAGGTTGTGGACGACGAGGACAAGTAATCATGTCCGCCCGTAAAGCTCGCACGGAGGCGGCTGCCACCAGCGCCGCCCCCGTTGACTCTGAGGAGAAGGACGTGAAGATTCCCGTAGAGGCCGTCGACGATACCGAGGCCAACGAGGCCGAGGCCGCCGAGGCTGCCGAGAACCAGGTAGAGGATTCCAACAAGGAGGCGACGATGACCGAGGACGAGATGGTGGAAGCTGCTATCCGCGCCGGTGAGGAAGCCGCCGACAACGACTTTAAGCTCAAGTTCGAGCAGGCCCAAAAGGAGCTTGCCGACGTGCGCAGCGAGCTCGATGCTGCGGCAGAGGCTCAGAAGGCCGCCGAGGACAAGGCGAAGGACGCCACCGAGCGCACTGCCCGTCTGCAGGCCGACTGGGAGAACTTCCGTCGCCGCACCGCCAACGAGCGCATCGCCGAGCGCGAGCGTGCGACCGAGAAGCTCGTCACCGCGCTGCTGCCGGTGGTCGACGATATCGAGCGCGCGATCGACCATGCCCGCAGCCAGGAGCTCGCCGACGACTTTAAGCAGTTCGTCGACGGCGTTGACGCGGTGCATGCCAAGCTGCTCGATGTGTTTGCTCACGAGGGCGTTGAGCCCATCGACCCCAAGGGCGAGGCGTTCGATCCGCTCGAGCACCAGGCTGTGGGCCGCGTCGAGGACGCATCGCAGTACGACGAGACCGTCAACGATGTGTACCAGAAGGGCTACCGCATGGCGGATCGCATTCTGCGCTCCGCGATGGTGACGGTGACCTACGGTGGCGAGAAGCGCCCCGCACCGGAGCCCGAAGCGGCGCCCGAGGATGCTTCGGCCGATACGGCCGAGAGCACCGAGGAGTAATTGAGAAGGGCCCCGGGGCAACACCCGGGGCCCTTTCTGGCCTAGTGCCATATGAAAGCATGAGCCGTCGTCTGCATGGGCGGCGGACGTAACAGGAGAGGAGCTACGATGGCTGCAGGCAAAACCTTCTATGACATCCTGGGCGTATCCAAGAGCGCCTCCGACAAAGAGATCAAGAGCGCGTTTCGCAAGCTCGCGCAAAAATATCACCCCGATGCCGGCGGCGACGAGGCCAAGTTTAAGGAGATCAGCGAGGCCTACGAGACGCTTTCGGACGAGAAGAAGCGCAAAGAGTACGACCAGATGCTCATGTTCGGCGGCATGCCGGGCGCGGGCGGCGCGTATGGCGGCGGCTACGGTGCCGGCGCGGGCGCCAGCGGCTGGGGCGATATCTTCGACAGCATCTTCAGCGGCAATGGCGCCTGGGGTAGCGATTGGGGCTCGGGCTTTGCCGGGGCTGCGGGCGCTGCCGGTGCCGGCGCGGGTCGCAGCCGCGCTCGCAAGGGCGGCGACCTATCGCTGACCGTCGATGTGACGGCCGAGGACGCGTTTCGCGGCGTGACGCACAAGGTCACCTATCGCATTCCCTCGACAGGCGAGCAGCAGACCATCACGGTCTCGGTGCCCGCGGGCGCGGTCGATGGCGGCAAGCTACGCTACAAGCGTCGCGGCGAGTATGGCGTTGCGGGTGGCGAGCGCGGCGACCTGGTCGTGACCACGCATGTGGAGGAGCACCCGCTGTTCAAGCGCAAAGGCGCCGACGTGACCATGGAGGTACCGGTCTCGGTCTACGAGGCGGCGCTCGGCTGCACGGTGGACGTGCCCACACCCGGCGGTGCGACGGTCCGTCTGAAGGTGCCCGCGGGTACCCAGACGGGCAAGAAGTTCCGCTTTAAGGAAATGGGGGCGCCCGACGTTAAGCACCGTGGCCGTACGGGCGCGCTGCTCGTCGAGATCAAGGTGCAGGTCCCCACGAACCTATCCGATGACGAGCGCGATGCCATGACCAAGCTGCGCGAGGTCGACACGCGCGATTATCGCGAGAAGGTCAACCGTTACAAGGCGACGTACTAGGGCGGTCGTGGCGCACACCCGCGCCCGCGGGCTTATGATGGACGATAACGAGACGGAAAGGGGTCAGGTAGCATGGCCGAGGACAATAGGAATAAACCGCTGTACATGATCAGCGTGGCGGCCGAGTTGACCGGCATGCATCCGCAGACTCTGCGCGTCTACGAGTCCAAGGGCCTGGTGAACCCCCAGCGCTCGGGCGGCAACACGCGTCTGTATTCGCGTGCCGATATCGAGCGCCTGGAGCTCATCAACCAGCTGACTGACGAGGGCATCAACCTTGCCGGCGTGGTGCGCATCCTCGATATGAAGGAGCGTGCCGAGGAGCGCGAGCGCGAGAACGAAAAACTCCGCGCACGCGTGCGCCAGCTCGAGGACGAGCTGCACGAGTACAAGATGCAGAAGAAGATCACCGCCCTGGCCCCGCGCGACGGCTCGGTCAACCCCGAGCAAGTCATGCGCAAGCTGCTAGGTACGGGTAGCGACCTATAGCTCCGCCGACGCTGCCGGGCACTCATTGGGGACAGACTTAAATGAGTGCCCGCAGAATGAGAGTGGATAATCTCCCGTTTTTGGCCTGTTTGCAGGCTCAAAGTGGGAGATTATCCACTCTCGTCATTTCGGCGTCTAAGTCTGCCCCCGGCACCCAACTCGTTCTTTGCTTTACTGAGATAAAGTGAACGTGCAGATTCGTAACCCACTCGCAACCGTTCTATGGCACGATATTGAACGAATGTATGCTATGCGCCCAAATCGTTTTGGGCAGAGTGGGAGACAGTATGGTCAAGCTGTACGAGGACGGCATCTACCTGCGCGGCGGCAGCGAGGTTGTGCCTGCGGCCGAGGCTGCCGAGCGCGGTATTACGCAGACGCCCGAGGATGCCAAGCGCGGCACCATCGCGTATTCGATCCTCCAGGCACACAATACGTCCGGAGATCCCGAGGCACTCAAGATTCGCTTCGACGCCATGGCGAGCCACGACATCACCTTTGTCGGCATCATCCAGACGGCGCGCGCCTCGGGCATGGAGCAGTTCCCGCTGCCTTACGTGCTCACCAACTGCCATAATTCGCTGTGCGCCGTGGGCGGCACCATCAACGAGGACGACCACGTCTTTGGCCTCTCGGCCGCAAAGAAGTACGGTGGCATCTTCGTTCCGCCGCATATCGCCGTTATCCACTCCTTTATGCGTGAGAACTTCGCGGGCTGCGGCAAGATGATCCTGGGTTCCGACTCGCACACCCGCTACGGCGCTCTGGGCACTATGGCCGTGGGCGAGGGCGGCGGCGAGCTGGCAAAGCAACTGCTGCGCGACACCTACGACGTCGCCTATCCCGGCGTCGTCGCCATCTACCTCACGGGTGCCCCGCGCCCCGGCGTCGGCCCGCACGATGTGGCGCTCGCCATCATCCGCGCCGTCTTTGCCAAGGGCTACGTCAAGAACAAGGTCATGGAGTTTGTGGGCCCCGGCATCGCGAGCATGACGACCGACTACCGCAACGGCGTCGACGTCATGACCACCGAGACCACCTGTCTGTCGAGCATCTGGGCCACCGACGAGGACACGCACGCATTCCTGGCCATGCACGGCCGCGGCGACGACTACCGCGAGCTCAAGCCTGCCGATGTTGCCTACTACGACGGCTGCGTCGAGGTCGATCTGTCGAGCATCAAGCCCATGATTGCGCTGCCGTTCCATCCTTCCAACGGCTTTGAGATTGACGAGCTCAACGAGAACCTCGAGGACATCCTTCACGAGGTGGAGCTCGAGGCCGCTAAGATCGGCGAGGGCAAGACGCACTTTAGCCTGCTCGACAAGATCGTCGACGGCAAGCTGCACGTGCAGCAGGGCGTTATCGCCGGCTGCTCGGGCGGCAACTACGACTCCGTGGTCCAGGCTGCCCGCGTGCTCAAGGGCGCCAACACCGGCTGCGGCGAGTTCTCGCTGTCGGTCTATCCCACGAGCCAGCCCGTGGCACTCGAGCTTACACGCCGCGGCTATATCTACGACCTTATGGAGGCCGGCGCGATCGTGCGCACGGCATTCTGCGGCCCGTGCTTCGGTGCCGGCGACACGCCCGCCAACAACGGCCTGTCGATCCGCCACACTACGCGCAACTTCCCCAACCGCGAGGGCTCCAAGCCGGGCAATGGCCAGCTGAGCGCCGTGGCTCTGATGGACGCCCGTTCCATTGCGGCGACGGCTGCCAACGGCGGCATCCTGACGCCGGCGACCGACCTGCCCGAGGACACCTGGGACGAGGCTTGCGAGTACACCTTCGACGACGCGCCGTACAAGAAGCGCGTGTACTGGGGCTTTGGCAAGGCGGAGCCTGCCGACGAGCTGGTCGAGGGTCCCAACATCAAGCCGTGGCCCGCGATGGAGCCGCTCGGCGACGACATCCTGCTCAAGGTGTGTTCCAAGATCATGGACCCGGTCACCACGACCGACGAGCTCATTCCCTCGGGCGAGACGAGCTCCTTCCGCTCCAATCCGCTGGGCCTGGCCGAGTTTACGCTCAGCCGCCGCGACCCGGCCTACGTGGGCCGTTCCAAGGAGGTCGACGCCGTGGAGAAGCGCCGCGTTGCTGGCGAGTCCGCGGGCGACCTGGCGGCGCTCGATGCCGAGCTTGCCGGCGTGTTTGAGGCACTGGCGGGCGCGGGCGTCGCGGCCGATGCCAAGGCGACAGAATACGGCTCCATGCTCTATGCCAAGAAGCCCGGTGACGGTTCCGCTCGCGAGCAGGCCGCGAGCTGCCAGCGCGTGATCGGCGGCCTAGCCAACATCGTTCACGAGTACGCCACCAAGCGCTATCGCTCCAACGTGATGAACTGGGGCATGGTGCCCTTCCAGATGGAGACGGAGCCCAACTTTGAGGTGGGCGACTACGTCTTTGTGCCGGGTATCCGTGCCGCGCTCGATGGCGACCTGAAGGACATCGCCGCCTACGTGGTGCGCGCCGATGGTGCGGTCGAGCAGATTGAGCTCTACATTGCCGATATGACGGCAGAGGAGCGTGCCATCGTCAAGGCCGGCTGCCTGATCAACTACAACAAGTTCAAGGCCGCTGCCGAGTAGCGCACTTAATTGTCCGCCCGGGGCTTACCCTTTCCCGCCCGCTCACGCGCTTCACGAGGGCCGCGTTCGGGAAAGGGTAAGCCCCGGGCTACATTTCTGCGTTCTCGTTGGGTCTTGAGGGACGCTAATAAATAGACTTGCTTGATGCCGCCTCTGTTATCGGGGCGGCTTCTTTTTGTTGAAAACCACCACAAAGGGGACAGGCACCTTTGTGGTGGTGGGGACGAGCTCGATGCTGTTGTGATCGTTGAGCGGCATGTTAATGGGCGGCTCTACAGAATTTCATCTGGGCTGGCGGGTTTGGTTGTTTTGGGGATGCCGAGTTTGGATGACGCGAAATCGTCAACATTGTCCTTAATTCCGTCTTTGGTGTAGACAGTGACTATATAGGTGCTGTGTCCGAATTCGCCCTTGTCGCGTGTTGCCCAGGCATCCCAGTAGGCGGCCCCGTTTCGCCCTTTGATTTTTCCGACACGGCGGAGTTCTGTTCGCTTTAATTTCTGGTTGCTATAGATGGTTCGACCGGCCTCCTCGGTGAGCCCGCACTGTCCAAGCATCTTGTCGAGGACTTGGTTCATGTGGCGCTCATCGGTGTTTGGTGCGTAGTCGTAGGCGAGGGTGATGGAGTCGAGTGGCTGGTCGTCGATCAAATAATTCATCGTCTGAGGTTCAAGGCTGAAATAGGGGAAGCATCCATCAATCGTTCCGAGCAGCGGTAACTTTGACCGCCAAATTCCGGTGGGAATTCCATCTTCGTAGAACACGCCGCGACAGATAAAGGAGAGCGAGGTGGCACGCGAGCCGGCGTCGACCATTCCGCATAAATCGAAGGGCGAGGCGATGCCAAGGGAAAAGGGCGTGGCGACGATAAGGAAGAGCATCACGATGGGTATGGCGAGAATGGCGATGACGTTGCGACCGGTGGAATGAGACGGCTTCATATGCGCCCCTCGAGACAAAGATCTGTTGAGGATAGGCAGAAATGGATATGTTCAGAGAACAATTCAAGTTTAATCTCATGGCGCGAGATGGTCGACCGTTAGCGTCGAAAACCACCACAAAGGTGCCTGTCCCCTTTGTGGTGGTGAGGAGCGCGCGGCTTCTTTTGGTAATAATGCTGGCTGGCGATATCATTAGTGCAGGTAGCGAAGGTTTGCGTTGCGAGGTGCTTTGCTGTGAGAAGTCCTGCCCGAATTGGATTGATTGTTTTGGCGCTTGCGATTACCGTGGTTGGCATGGGCACTGTCGGCATGGCGTTTCTACCTGCTGCGGTGACGGAGCCGGTGGTCAAGCCTGTGACTCAATCTGTCGAACTTCTGACCGGCGACGACAAGCCCGAGACCATTACCGTTGATTTTGATGAGCAGCCGGCTGTGCTGGGTATTAGCAATTATCCACGTATTCAGCTTGGGGCTATGCGCTATACCACGGATTCTAGTCTGATCGACAGGGCGTCCGAGTTGCTCAAGGGCAAAACCTTTAAGCGCTGGTATGGATATGCGTCCTATCGGGCAAAAGCGAACGACATGGTTGGCGGATGCCACTCTTCCATCGAGCTGGACACTGCAAACGGCGCAAAGTTATGTGATGTCTCGTACGATCCGGGCTACGAGGGCAATGAGGGTCCGGGCATCTACATCATGGACGGCGATGTCGCCTATGTCATGGAGGGCGACCAGACCGAGCTCAACGATTTTATGGGTCAGTGTATCCAAGATGCCTATAAACAGACCTGCTTGCCTGACCCGCAGACTGCACGCGATAGTGGGTCTGCCCGTACATGGCTGTTCGAGGATGAGATGCCCTGGACCGTCGAATCGGGAAGTACGGGTTCGGCGAAGGAGTAGAGACCGCGACTACCACAAAGGTGCCTGTCCTCTTTGTGGTGGTTTTCGGTCTGTCTCGATCTGTAACATCTAGGATCAAAAATGGCTGCTAGATGTTACAGATCGAGACGGTAGCGCGCCTGGGCAGCGGCGGGCTGACATCTCAGTACCCTATCCGTAATTCACTCAGAAAATCTTATATATAGAGACTTAGATTTGTGTATAAGATCGCGTAAAGCTGGCAACAATACTTCTCGAACAACGTGAAGCCGCCCCGTAGGGCGGCCGCCCCAAGAGAGGTGATTCCATGAGAATCGATAAGCTAGCAATGACGTCGCGCGAGGCGCTGCAGACCGCCATGAGCACGGCTGCCGACGCGCAGGCCGGCGCGGTGGAGCCGATTCACCTGCTGTCCGCCCTGCTCGGTGCCGGCGAGCGCAATATCTCCGTGATCATCGAGCGCATCGGCGCCGACCCGGCCCAGCTTGCACGCTCCACACAGGATGCCATCGACCATGCGCCCAAGGTGTCGGGCGAGGGCCAGCAGATGGGTCTTTCCAACGAGCTCGTCCGCGTCATCGAGAAGGCCGAGAAGAAGGCCACCAAGATGGGCGACAGCTTTGTGGTGACCGAGCATCTGCTGATGGCGCTTGCCGAGGACAAGGGCGAGGCGGGCCGCGTACTGCGCGACGCCGGCGTTACCAAGGAGCGCATCGAGCAGGTCTATGAGGAGCTGCGTGGCGATGACCGCGTGACGTCTGCCGAGGACAAGACCCAGTTTGAGGCGCTGGAGCAGTATGGCCGCAACATCTGCGACCTGGCCCGCGCCGGCAAGCTCGACCCGGTCATCGGCCGTACCGACGAGATCCGCCGTACCATCCAGGTCCTGTCCCGCCGCACCAAGAACAACCCCGTGCTCATCGGCGAGCCGGGCGTCGGCAAGACGGCCATCGTCGAGGGCATCGCCCAGCGTATCGTGGCCGGCGACGTGCCGAGCACCCTGCGCGATCGCGACCTCATCGAGCTCGACATGAGCGCGCTGGTCGCCGGCGCCAAGTACCGCGGCGAGTTCGAGGACCGCTTGAAGGCTGTGCTCAAGGAAGTGCAAAAGTCCGAGGGCAAGGTCATCCTGTTCATCGATGAGCTCCACACCATCGTGGGCGCGGGTGCCACCGAGGGCTCCATGGACGCCGGCAATATCCTCAAGCCGGCGCTCGCTCGTGGCGACCTGCACGCGATCGGCGCGACCACGCTTGACGAATACCGCAAGTACATCGAGAAGGACGCGGCGCTCGCCCGTCGTTTCCAGACCGTTATGGTGAGCGAGCCTACCGTCGAGGACACCATCTCGATCCTGCGTGGCCTCAAGGAGAAGTACGAGATCTTCCACGGCGTGCATATCACCGATAGCGCGCTCGTGGCAGCTGCCGACCTCTCCGATCGCTACATCGCCGACCGCTTCCTGCCCGACAAGGCCATCGACCTGGTCGATGAGGCGGCAAGCCGCCTGCGCATGGAGCTCGACAGCATGCCGGTCGAGATCGATGCCACCACGCGTCAGCTCACCCAGCTGCAGATCGAGGAGCAGGCGCTCATGAAGGAGACCGACGACGCCTCCAAGGAGCGTCTGGAGGCCCTGCGCCAAGAGATTGCCGAGGTCCAAGAAAAGCTCAACGTGCAAAAGGCCGGCTGGCTCAACCAGAAGAACGCCATCGACCACGTGCAGGAGCTCAAGGGACAGCTCGACGAGGCCAAGAGCGAAGAGGAGCGTGCGACGCGCAACGGCGACCTGGGCCGTGCGTCCGAGCTGCGCTACTCCGTGATTCCGGGCCTGCAGCAGCAGATTCAGGATTCCGAGGCTGCGCTCGAGGCGCAAAAGCAGCAGGACGGCGAGGGCCTCAACGAGCAGGTGACCTCCGATGAGATCGCTGAGGTCGTGAGCGCTTGGACCGGCGTGCCCGTCTCCAAGATGATGCAGGGCGAGCTCGACAAGCTGAAGGGCTTGGAGGGCGAGCTGCATAAGCGCGTCATCGGCCAGGACGAGGCGGTCTCCGCTGTCGCCGCGGCCGTGCGTCGCAGCCGTGCGGGCCTCTCCGATCCGGACAAGCCCATCGGCAGCTTCTTCTTCCTGGGCCCCACCGGCGTGGGCAAGACCGAGCTCGCCAAGGCGCTTGCCGAGTGCCTGTTCGATGACGAGCGTGCGCTCGTGCGTATCGACATGTCCGAGTACATGGAGAAGTTCAGCGTCCAACGTCTGATCGGCGCGCCTCCGGGATACGTTGGCTACGACGAGGGCGGCCAGCTCACCGAGGCCGTGCGTCGTCGTCCGTACTCCGTAATCTTGCTCGACGAGATGGAGAAGGCTCATCCGGATGTCTTCAACGTGCTGTTGCAGGTGCTTGATGACGGCCGTCTGACCGATGGCCAGGGTCGCCAGGTGTCCTTCAAGAACACGATTATTATCATGACGTCCAACGTGGGCTCCAAGGCCATCGCCGATCTGTCCGGTAAGGACGAGGAGGAGATGCGCCATCAGGTCGACGCCGCCATGGCTCAGACCTTCCGCCCCGAGTTCCTCAACCGTATCGACGATATCGTGGTGTTCCATCCGCTCGGCATGGCGCAAATCGAGAAGATCGTCGATATCCAGCTTGCCGATGTCCGCGCACGCCTGGCCAAGGAGCGCATGACGCTTGCCATCACCCCGGCGGCCAAGCAGATGCTCGCCGTGGGCGGCCTGGACCCCGTGTTCGGTGCCCGTCCGCTCAAGCGCCTGGTCCAGCGCGAGGTCGTGGACGCCATCGCCGCCGCTATCATCGACGGCACGGTGCGCGAGGGCGATCAGGTGACGGTCGATGCCGACAAGGACGGCGGCTTTACCGTCGTGTGCGACAACACGCCGGCGGCCACCTACGAGGTCCCCGACGTCGAGTAGATTTTTGGGATATGCCTTAAAATCTACCAGCCGTCTCTAAACGAAAAAGGGCGGCGGATCCAATGGGGTCCGCCGCCCTTTTTCGTGCGACAATCGATGATGCTGAACGGATGCGATGCAAGGAGCTATGCAGATGAAAGACGAGATCAAGACAAGCGCGCCGGCGACCGATGCCGCACCCGCCGCACCCAAGCCTGCGCCTAAGCCGCGCGACCCCTACATCCGTGCCGAGAACGAGGACGACGACGGCTACGATCCTTATAGCGATCGTCGCCCCGAGCGCGAGCCCCTCTTCGAAGCTGACCCCTGGCGTTAAGTAGCTCATTTGGGACGGAGCTTTTTAGCTACTTTGTTTTCGGCTAGAGGCGTTCATGCCTGCCCCCCTCGGCCGCTCGATATCCTCCGGGAGGGGCCACTAATAGAAAACTTGCTTATCCATTAATCAAGATACGCATAATCTTGCTCTCCTGCTAATCAAGAATCGTTATAATCTTGATTAGCAGGAGAGCAAGATTGGAGAATTATGGCATTCAACGACTTGGTGGCTCAAAAAATAAAGGACTTTGAGCAACAGGGGATTCCGCAGGTCTTTGAGCGCGACCTTGATCTGGGCAACCCGCAGGAGCCAAAGCGCGACAACATCGTATATGTGATTGTGGGCGCCCGTCGTTGTGGAAAGACGTATCGCCTGTATCAGGAGATGCGGCGGCTTCAGGGCCAAGGCGTCGAGCTTGACCGGATGCTATATTTCAATTTTGAGGATGAGCGCTTGCGTCCGTATGAGCCATCGCTACTAGCGGACGTGCTCGATACATTCTATGCACTATATCCTGCTGCTCGAGGCGAGGGCGCCTACCTTTTCTTTGACGAGATCCAGGAAATACCCGAATGGGGTGCGTTTCTGCGACGCGTGGTCGATACGGAGAAGGCGACCGTTTACGTGACGGGATCTTCTTCTAAGATGCTGTCCTCAGAACTTAAGAGCGAGTTCAGGGGCCGTTCTCTTGTGCGAGAGCTTTTTCCGTTGAGTTTTTCGGAATACGTCCGATATAAGACGGGGAGCGTTCCTGAGTCGAACGCGCCCTTCTCCTCGAGCGATGCAGCGTTGCTCCGACACCATCTGGTCGGATATCTCGAGCGAGGGGGATTCATCGCGACACTTGAGCAGACGCCCGCAGACGCGATTCAGCTGCTACAGGAATATGCGTCGCGAACGGTCGCCATGGACGTCGTTGAACGTTACGACGTCAAGAACCCCCGTTTGGCCTCGCTGTTTCTGGCGCGGTGCATGGCATCTTCGGGACGAGAGCTGTCAGTGAACAAAGTGTACAACGAGTTCAAGAGCAGACAGATATCCGTCAGTCGAAATACGCTCAGCGACTTACTTGAGTATTATGAGGACGCCTACCTGCTGTTTTCGGTGCCGGAATTCACGCGTTCGCTTGCAAATAATACGCGGTCTGCGTCTAAGGTCTACGCCGTCGATCCTGCGATGTTCGGAGCGTTCTCCCCCGCATCGGCACTGGATCAGGGTCAGAGGCTCGAGACCGCGGTGTTCAATGCGCTCAGAAGAAGGATCCCCGCCGTGCGGCCCGGTTCGGTTTGCCGCCTGCTGATTAAAGATAAGAATAAAAGCCATGAGGTGGACTTTGTGGCTGGGGATGCACTGCTCATGCAGGCTTACGGCCTGATTCAGGTAAGTGTGGATATGACAAGCGAGAAAACGCGCGAGCGCGAAATTGCCGCGCTCGATGCCGCGATGGCCCAGTTTGATCTTGGCGAGTCGGCAATCGTTACCATGGATGAGCAGGCCGATATTCCATGCAAACACGGCGTGGTACATGCTGTGCCCGCATGGAAGTGGCTCCTTTCCTAATCGTCTATGGATTTGCGAGGCCAGGACTCAGGTGTCATGGTCCGCTAGTCCTGGGCCTTGATGCTCGGCAGGAGAATCTGGGCGAGGTAGTCGGTCTCGAGTTTGGTCGCGGCGTCGGCTTTGCCGTCTTTGCCGACCAGTACGTTCTTGATCTGGCTATAGGTGTAGCGGTTGCCGGTCGTAAGCTCGACAAGCTCAATGGCCGTGTCCATGTGGTAGGTCGACACGGGATTCTGCGTCCGTCCGTTGATGGTCTGGGGCACCACGTACGGATAGACGGGGCCGCTGGCGTAGACGGTATAACCGTTGCCTAGATTGGCCGCACCCAAAACCGTATCGCCCTCATCGGGCGTAAAGCTCTCGCCCTCGCGCACCGCGACGAGCGTCACAATCGGCGTATCGCTGTCGCCGGCAAGATAGATGCATAGCGTGCTGCCATTTTGCCAAGTCTCGACCTTGCCGTACCATTCGACGGGGATATCGAGCTGGTAGAGGTCGGTTGCCTTGTGACGGGCGTCGGCATCACGGGCCGCCTGTGCCTTTTGCGCGCTCACGGCATTGACGGCGGCGTCGCGCCGCGCGGTTGCCGCCTGCTGGAGCACCTTGGCGGTGGCGGCGGAGCTCGCGCCTCCCTCCTCGGCATATTTGGCGGCGGCATCGATCTGGTCGTCGGTTACCGTGTCGGCCGAAGGCACCTTGAGCTTAAAGGCGGCCTGGCTGCTTAGGTCCTGTCCGTCGCTCTTGATCGTGACCTGCGCCTTGGTGGTCGGCACGGTATAGACGGTGCCGTCGGACGCGATGGGGGAGGCAGCGATGGAGAGCGTGTAGTCACCGGGTAGCAGTTTGATGCCACGGCCGTGCTCGTCAACATAGAGTGTTTCGCTCACGGAGGATCCGTCAGAATCCTGGCCACTCACTTGTACGGGAATCTTGGAGCCGGCGGAACAGTCGAGGCCCGCGGCATGCACGCCAATCTGCACCGACATCATCGTGTGGGCATTGGCGGCGACAGCGGCAGCCTGCTCTTGCTGATATCCGTTCCAGGCAGCATAGCCTGCACCGCCGGCGACGAGCGCGACGGCCACGACACCGGCGACCATCAGATTGCGGCGCTTGGGCGACATCTTGCGATGGCGGACCTCGGCTTCGTGTGCCGAGGGAACGGACGGCAGGGGAATATCGCCCATGGCGATGGTCTCATCCACGGCTGGTGCGGAACCCAGGCCAGGAAGCTCGCGAGTCAGCGAATCTTCGGCCGGTAAGCTGTCGAGCAAGACGGTTTCCTCGCCCGTGTCGGATTCGGGCTGGTCGTCGGCCTCGCTATCGTCCTCTTCGGCTTCGTCAGGAGCGTCTTTGGCGTCGCCGCCTTCGTCCTCAGTGTCTTCGTGCACCTCGTCTTGCGCGTCGACGACCGAATCGCTAAACGAGAGCTCGTCTAGCGCGATCCGGTCAAGGCTCTCCAGGGCTTCGGCACATGCTTCCGCATCCTGGGCCGCATCCTCGCGGCCATACGTCTCATCGCTCATATATCCCCCAATGCAATATCGGCTCAACACTGTACCCAAAAATGGAGCCATATAAAGCGCATACGAAATATAAGATCCGATTTAACCTGAGCGCATCGTTCGGCCGCATCCTCGCGGCAGCAAAAGGCCCCCGGAACGCGGACGAATCACATTCCGGGGGCTCTGCAATGCGTTGAGTTGCGCGGAGCCGGCTATGCTGCTTCACATTCAAGCGGCGTTTGCGCCGGGCATGTTACTCGGCGTGCGCGTAATCAACCTTGGCGCGGCGAGCGGTAGCCTTCTCCCAATCGCTGGTGCCCTCAAAGACGTCCTGCTTGTAGGGATTGCGGCCGAGCTTCTTGGCACGGTAGACGATGTAGATGATCGCGGCGATGTTGGCGACCAGTGCGGCGATCGAGACCGCGGTAGCGGCGCCGGGGTCGAGCGTGGAGTGGGTCACAAAGATGGACTCCTCCTGGAAGTACGGGAATACCTGGGCAAACATGCACCAAATAGCCAGCGTAAAGGCACGGTTCTGGATCCAGCCGCCCTTGTTCCAGATAAAGGCGGCGACGGTGGGCGCCAGCAGCAGTGCAAAGCCGCAGAACCAGGAGTGGGTGGGCAAGCAGTTGTAGGTGTAGCAGAAGTTCCAGATATCGTAGGCGATGATGTAGACCCAGGTCATGTCGGGCCACAGCATGTCGGTCTTGTCCTCAGAGGCGTAGACACTCCACCAACCGGTCATGCAGAAGATGTTGATGATACCGGCGATGCCGTTGAACACGTTGTTCCCGCCGGCGAGCTGCGTGGCGCCCTCGGAGGTGACCCAGGTGGACTCGCCCAGGACAAAGAAGTGATAGGCGCTCTCAAAGTCGGACACGACGGCGATCATGATGTTGATGGCGACGATCACAAACGGCCACGCGCGGAACCAATGCGCCTTGCCGATCTTGCCCCACTGGTACTTAATGGCAATGAAGCCCCAGCAACCGGCCAGCGCCGCGTATACCTTGGCGTAGTGGAACCAGCTGTTCTGGTACACATGGGTGGGGTTGGTGAGCGCCCACTCGGCACCCTGTGAGACGCCGATGGCGATAGCGACGCAGTAGATGGTCATGGCCAGCGGAGCCACGCCAAAGATGATGGCCGCGCCCAGCTTGGTGCGGCGGCCGACCTCGTTGAGCACGATCAGGCCAATAAAGACCATGGCCCAGCCGGCCCAGTGGATAAGGGTATTGCTACCCCAAACATCGAACAGCATGCTGCTCTCCTTTCACAAGCCCGCGGCCCCTCTTCTGATCGCGGGCAGTTTGGCCAAATGTCGTCAGTTCTGGGGCTTGCGCTCCTGATACTTGGCGGTATAGCCCTCGATATGGAGCGTCGAGGCGATGATTTCCTTGACTGTCTCGTCGGGCACATCGGGGTGCGTGCGGATATACATCAGCAGCCCCATGATGAGGGTGTAGAACGTCTCGTAGACATGGTCGATGCGTAGCTCGTGATGGGCGACAAAATCCACCACGGTGGTATCGCAGATATACTGCGCCACGCGCTGGACCACGTTGTGCAAAAAGCCGCCGTAGAGCGCGCCGCTGCTCGAGGTGAGCGTGCTCGGCAACTCGTGGCCGCTCACGACCAGGCGCTTAAAGAGCGGAGCAACGGTGTCGAGTGCGCCTTCGATGTCGCCAACCGTGCGGCTGGCGTTCCACTGCTCGAGCTCGGCGATAAAGCCGTCGATTGCCTCGTCCATAACGGCGGTGACGGCGGCATCCATATCGGCAAAGTAGTGGTAGAACAGCGAACGCGTGCAGCCAGCCCGCTTGGTCACGGCCGATACCGAAAGATGGGACACACCAAGCTCGGCGCTCACGGCGCGCACAGCGGCGAGGATCTCGCGACGGCGCTCGTCGCCCGTCAGGCGTTTTGCCGCGCTATCGGATGCGGGGACGGCATCGACCACAGAGATATCTGCTGCGTTGTTGCCCATGTTTTGCCGCCTTTCATCCTCTTTTGCCTGACCGTTCGCCTAACAGTCTTGAATATTGTTGACGGTTCGTCAATACTATTTTTGACACAATGTCAACAATGGCGGGTGAACGGCATGGGGGCATGCCCGGCCTGCAAAAAAAGAGGGGTGCCGCGGCCTCGCCGGGCTGTGGCAAGAGAAGGGACAACCATGATTCTCAACGGACCGGGAATTAGCTACACCGAGCCCGATATCGGTTCGGAGTTCGTGCCGCCGCTGCCGGAGCATCCGCGCGAGGCCATCGTCAAGTTGTGCGAGCACTGCACCAACCGCCTGCTGCATCGCGATGAGCTGCTGGGCTACGAGTACTGGTCGTTTGCCGAGGCCGCAACCGACGAGCAGGCCGAAGTACTCTGCAAGATGAAGATGCGCCGTCCCTATACGCTGCCCGAGATGGTCAAGCTCACCGGCATGCCCGAGGCAGATATCGAGAAGATGCTCGACGACATGAGCTACACGGGTCTGCTCGAGTACAACTGGGAAAATCCCGAGCGCGCCAAGCAGTGGGTGCTGCCCATGCTGGTGCCGGGTTCCGCCGAGTTCCTCAACATGCGCGTGAGCCAGCTCGAGGAGCATCCGGTCTATGCCAAGTTCTTTGAACAGGCATCCAAAGGCCCGCTGTCCCGCGCCACACCGATGGTGCCGCCCGGAGGCGCCGGCATCGGCATGCACGTCATTCCGGTCGAGAAGGCCATTGACGCCGCGAGCACCTCGGTGCCGATCGAGCATATCGAGCATTGGCTCGACAAATACGATGGCAAATATGCCGCCAGCACCTGCAGCTGCCGCGCGAGCCGTCGCGTGATGGGTGAGGGCTGCGCCGACGACCCCGCCGACTGGTGCATCGCCGTGGGCGATATGGCCGACTACGTGGTCGAGACCGATCGTGGCCATTACGTGACCCGCGACGAGGTTTACGACATCTTGCGCCAGGCCGAGGACAACGGCTTTGTGCACCAGATCACCAACATCGACGGCGAGAACAAGATCTTCGCCATCTGCAACTGCAACGTCAACGTGTGCTACGCCCTGCGCACCTCGCAGCTGTTCAACACACCCAACCTGTCGCGCTCGGCCTATGTCGCCAAGGTCGAGAAGGACAAGTGCGTGGCCTGCGGTCGCTGCGTTGAGGTGTGCCCGGCTGGTGCAGCCAAGCTCGGCCAGAAGCTCTGCAGCAAAAAGGCCGGCGGACAGGTGCCCGAGTATCCGCGCCAGGAGCTGCCCGATGCCACCAAGTGGGACCACACCAAGTGGTCGCCCAACTACCGCAACGACAACCGTATCGAGACGCATGAGTCCGGCACCGCTCCCTGCAAGACGGCCTGCCCCGCGCACGTTGCCGTTCAGGGCTACTTAAAGCTTGCGGCGCAGGGTCGCTATGACGAGGCGCTGGCGCTCATCAAGCGTGAGAACCCGCTGCCCGCTATCTGCGGCCGTGTGTGCAACCGCCGCTGTGAGGATGCCTGCACCCGCGGTCGTGTGGACGCCGCCGTGGCTATCGACGAGGTCAAGAAGTTCATCGCCCAGCGCGATCTGGACGCAGCGACCCGCTATGTCCCACCTGTGGTGACCCCGACGCGTGCCGGCGGCTTCGATCAGAAGATCGCCATCATCGGTGCCGGTCCGGCCGGCCTGTCCTGCGCTTTCTACCTGGCCGAGAAGGGCTACAAGCCCGTCGTGTTCGAGAAGAACGAGCGCCCGGGCGGCATGCTCACCTATGGCATTCCTAGCTATAAGCTGCAGAAGGACGTTATCGAGGCCGAGGTCGAGGTCATTCGCCTGATGGGTGCCGAGTTCCGCTATGGCGTGGAGGTCGGTCGTGATGTGACGCTCGACGAGCTGCGCGCGCAGGGCTTTAAGGCCTTCTACGTTGCCATTGGCTGCCAGGGCGGCCGCCTCGCCGGTATTCCGGGCGAGGACGCCGAGGATGTGACGGTGGCTGTCGACTTTTTGCGCGAGGTCAACAGTGGCAAGATCGATGCGCTGCCCGGCCGCACCATCGTGGTGGGCGGCGGCAACGTTGCTATCGACGTTGCCCGCAACGCCTGCCGTCTGGGTTCCGAGCACGTTGAGATGTTCTGCCTGGAGAACGAGGCACAGATGCCCGCCAGCGAGGAAGAGCGTCGCGAGGCCATCGAGGACGGCGCGCATATCAGCTGCGGTTGGGGCCCCAAGGAGGTCCACCTGGACGAGGCCGGTCGCGTATGTGGCATCACCTTTAAGCGCTGCACACGCGTCTTTGACGACGAGGGCCGTTTTGCGCCCGAGTACGACGAGAGCGACCTGCGCCGCGTCGATGCCGACCGCGTGGTCATGTCCATCGGCCAGTCCATTGTGTGGGGCGACCTGCTGGCTGGCTCCAAGGTGGAGCTTGGCCGCGGTCAGGGTGCCCTTGCCGATCCTCAGACCTACCAGACCGCTGAGCCAGACATCTTTGTGGGCGGCGACGTCTACACCGGTCCGAGTTTTGCCATCGATGCCATCGCCGCCGGTCACGAGGCCGCCGTGTCCATCCATCGCTTTGTGCAGCCGGGCTCCACACTCACGATCGGCCGCAACCAGCGCCGCTACACCGCGCTTGACCGCGACGACGTCGTGATCGAGAGCTACGACAACGCGAGCCGCGAGGTTGCCCATGTGGACCGCGAGCGCGAGAAGGCCGCGCCGTTTAGCGAGTACGTCGAGACCTTTACCGAGGAGCAGGTGCGCGCCGAGACCGCCCGTTGCCTGGGTTGCGGTGCCTCGATCGTCGACCCCAACAAGTGCATCGGCTGCGGCCTGTGCACCACCAAGTGCGCATTCGACGCCATCCATCTGGATCGCGACCGCCCCGAGTGCTCCACGATGGTCAAATACGAGCAAAAGCTCCCGAGCCTTGGCAAGTATGCTTTAAAGCGTGCAATCAAAATCAAGTTCGGTCGTAAATAGGTAACCATGGCGGGTAAGGGGACGGCGCAGACTAGATTTCGCCGTCCCCTTGCTTTGAGTTTGCATCGCATCAACCGTTGTTGAAAGGTTTCTACCTTGCATGAATTGGGAATCGTTTATCACATCATTCGCGATGTTGAGAACGTGGCGCGCGCCAATGGCGTGCGTCGCGTTTCGAGCGTGACGTTGCTGTTGGGCGAGGTCTCGGGCGTCGTTCCCGACTTGCTGCTCGACGCTTGGCGCTGGGCAGCAGATAAAAAGCCTATACCCGAGGGCTCGGAGCTTATCGTGGAGCCCGTTGAGGCCGTGACACATTGCGAGGCATGCGGCCGCGACTATGCGACAGTCGAGCACGGCAAGACCTGCCCTTATTGCGGCAGCGGCGAGACATACCTGCTGCAGGGCCAGGAGGTCATGATCAAGCAGATCGAGACCCCCGACGAGGACCCGGCGGACGCTGCCCCCGACGGCCTCTCCGACGCTCCCGACGCCGTCGACGCCGCCAACCCCCTTCACATCGCCTAACTTGGTCGTTGGGGACGTTCTTACATGACTAGCCGTTTAAGAACGTCCCCAATGACTACTTGCGCTAGATCATAAGTCATGCTATTAGTCAAGTTACGTCTGTTTAAACAAAATAGCGGCAGTACAGGCGCATTCGCCTTGCCTAAAATCGATAGTAATGAACAGCCTGCTTGTATCTGCAAAATGCATGGCTTGATGAACGACGCCTTGGCGGGTAATGAGTCAAAAAAGCGGCAACGTAATCAACTTGTAACAAACCTAGACGTTTAAACAAATAATCCAACCTTTTGCGGATTCAGCTATAATTCCACAATCCAAACAGGTATACTTCGTTCATGTCGTGTAGGAAATACGTAGACAAAAAGGAGGTTATGTGATGGTAAGTATTGTTCTTGCTAGCCATGGTGACTTGGCGGCTGGAATCAAGCAGACGGGCTCGATGGTCTTTGGCGATCAGCCGTCTGTTGCCGTGGTCTCGCTCGAGCCGAGCATGGGCCCCGACGACTTCCGTGCCAAGGTCGAGGAGGCAATCGCTTCCTTCGAGGACCAGGAGCAGGTGCTCTTCCTCGTTGATCTGTGGGGCGGCACGCCGTTCAACCAGATCAGCGGGCTCATCGAGGGCCACGATTCCTGGGCTATCGTCACCGGTGTCAACCTGCCTATGCTCATCGAGGCATATTCGCAGCGCTTTGACGCAAAGAACACTGCACATGCGATCGCAAAACATCTCGTGACTGAGGCTAAGGCCGGCGTGCGCGTCAAGCCCGAGTCTCTGGAGCCCGAGGAGAAGAAGCCGGCTGCGGCCGCCGCTGCTCCTGCGGGTGCCATTCCTCCGGGAACGGTGATCGGCGACGGGCACATCAAGATCGCCCACGTCCGTATCGACACGCGCCTGCTGCATGGTCAGGTGGCCACCACGTGGACCAAGCAGATCAACCCCAACCGCATCATCGTGGTCTCCGACGGCGTTGCTCACGACGAGCTCCGCAAGACCATGATCGAGCAGGCTGCCCCTCCGGGAGTCCACGCCAACGTCGTGCCTATCAAGAAGATGGCCGAGGTCGTCAAGGACACGCGCTTTGGCGACACCAAGGCGATGCTGCTGTTCGAGAACCCGCAGGATCTGCTCAGGGCCATCGAGGCCGGCGTCGACATCAAGGAAGCCAACATCGGTTCCATGGCCCACTCCAAGGGCAAGGTCGTCGTCACTAACGCTGTCGCTATGGGCGATGACGATGTCAAGACCATCGAGGCTCTCAAGGCCAAGGGCGTCAAGTTCGAGGTCCGCAAGGTTCCTTCGGATTCCTCCGAGGATCTCGACGCCATGTTGAAGAAAGCTAAGGCCGAACTGGCCGCTCAAGCATAGTAAAGGAGGGTCCGATACATGTCTGCAATCACTATTCTGCTTGTTGCGATTGTCGCGTTGCTTGCCGGTATGGAAGGCATTCTGGATGAGTTCCAGTTCCATCAGCCGCTCGTGGCATGCACGCTTATCGGTCTCGTAACCGGTCACCTTCAGGAGGGCATCCTCCTGGGCGGTTCGCTCCAGATGATGGCCCTTGGCTGGGCTAACGTCGGCGCCGCCGTCGCGCCTGACGCCGCTCTGGCCTCGGTCGCTTCTTCGATCATCATGGTGCTCGCCCTCAACGGTGGCGCCACCGATTCGGCCAAGGCCGTTACCGCCGCCATCGCCGTCGCCGTCCCGCTGTCGGTCGCTGGTCTGTTCCTGACCATGATCTGCCGTACCCTGGCTACCGCTATGGTTCACGCCATGGACGCCTGCGCCGAGAAGGGCGACTTCGCCGGCATCGAGCGTTGGCAGTACGCCGGCATCCTCATGCAGGGTGTTCGTATCGCCATCCCGGCAGTACTTCTGTGCATCATCCCGGCCGAGGCCGTTACCAACGCGCTTAACGCTATGCCCGATTGGCTGTCCGGCGGCATGGCTGTCGGCGGCGGCATGGTCGCTTCCGTCGGTTACGCCATGGTCATCAACATGATGGCCACCAAGGAGACCTGGCCGTTCTTCATCCTCGGCTTTGTCCTTGCTGCCATCCCTCAGCTCACGCTGATCGCCCTTGGCCTCATCGGCATCTCCCTTGCCCTCATCTACCTTGGCCTTAAGGATCTGGCCAAGCAGGGTGGCGGCATGGGCGGTGGCTCCGGTGACCCGCTCGGCGACATTCTGAACGATTACGAGTAGGAGGGGAGTGATACATATGGCAGAGAACAAGATTCAGCTCACCAAGGCTGACCGTAAGAAGGTTTGCTTCCGTCATCAGTTCCTTCAGGGCTCGTGGAACTACGAGCGTATGCAGAACGGCGGCTGGTGCTTCGCAATGATCCCTGCGATCAAGAAGCTCTACACCAGCAAGGATGACCAGATTGCCGCTCTTAAGCGCCACCTGGAGTTCTATAACACCCACCCCTATGTTTCCGCCCCCGTCATTGGCGTTACCCTCGCCCTCGAGGAGGAGCGCGCCAACGGTGCTCCGATTGACGACGTCGCCATTCAGGGCGTCAAGGTCGGTATGATGGGCCCGCTCGCCGGCGTCGGCGACCCCGCCTTCTGGTTCACCCTTCGCCCGATTCTGGGTGCACTGGGCGCTTCCCTGGCCCTGTCCGGCAGCATCGCCGGTCCGCTGCTGTTCTTCTTCGCGTGGAACATCATCCGTTACGCCTTCCTGTGGTACACGCAGGAGTTTGGCTACAAGGTCGGCTCCTCCATCGCCAAGGACCTCTCCGGCGGTCTGATGGGCAAGGTCACCGAGGGTGCTTCCATCCTGGGTATGTTCATCATCGGCGCCCTGGTCGAGCGCTGGGTGTCCATCTCCTTCACCCCGGTCGTCTCCAAGGTCACGCAGTCCGCTGGCGCCTATATCGACTGGGCCAACCTGCCCGCCGGTTCTGAGGGCATCAAGCAGGCATTGACGATGTACAGCTCTGTCGGTGCCAACGCACTCGACCCGGTGAAGGTCACCACGCTTCAGGCCAACCTCGATCAGCTCATCCCCGGCCTTGCCGCCGTGTGCCTGACCCTTCTGGTCTGCAAGCTCCTCAAGAAGAAGGTCAGCCCGATCGTCATCATCCTGGCTCTCTTCGCCGTCGGCATCATCGGTCGCGTCTGCGGCTTCATGTAAGCACGCTTCGGCTTAAGACCGAGAGTTGCTAGGCAAGGGCTTTTGAGCCATTGAAACGGACCGCACCCGGTGGGTACACTGGATGCGGTCCGATTGTTTTATTTGGAGGGCGAGGCGCGTATGGCGCAATCTCAGAACAGCACGGTCGATCTGGCAACGCCGGCAACCTGCCTGATGGGGCTTACCAGTCACGGTAACGTGATGGTGGGCAATAAGGCGTTTGAGTACTATAACGAGCGCAATCCCGAGGATTATATCCAAATCCCGTGGGACGAGGTCGACTATATTGCCGCCGAGGTTTTGCGCGGCACCAAGAAGATTACGCGTTTTGCCATCTTTACCAAAGAGAATGGCCACTTTACGTTTTCGACGCGCAATGACAAGGAAACGCTTCGCGCGGTGCGTAAGTACATTGACGAGGACAAGCTCGTTCGTTCGCCCGACTTTATCGATGTGACGGCCAAGGGCGCCAAGAGCATCCCCTCCGTCATCAAGAACCTTTTCCACAAAGGCAACTAGCCATTAAAGAGCGCCCCCCTAAAGTGGGACGCGGTTTCCCATGAGGCTCGATCGGGAAAGTGCATCCCGGTTCGAGTGCCGATTGCGGGATGTAGTTTCCGGAACGGGCCCGTTTGGGAAACCGTGTCCCGTTTCGAGTCGAAATTCTGGGACACAGTTTCCCAGCGAGGTCCCATGGGGAAAGTCTGACCCAGAATTTGCCTGGATAGTGGGACGCACTTTCCGGAGGGCTGTTCCACCGCAACTTCGAAGAGTGGCTACACGCTGCATCACAACGTGTAAATCTGCTACACTAGTACAACATGCCTCCGTAGCTCAGGGGATAGAGCACCGCTCTCCTAAAGCGGGTGTCGACGGTTCGAATCCGCCCGGGGGCACCAGAAGATTATAACGGCGTCGCGAGAGCGGCGCCGTTTCTGGTTTGTGGGAGCTGCCGACGGATTAGGACCGTCGACACCCGCGTCACCAATTTCCCCGCGGGGGGGGAGTTTTCGAATCAGCCCGGGGACACCAGAGATTGATCGAGCCCGGTACACCGTCACGGTACCGGGCTCTTCTGGTTCATGTCATGTCAAAAACGAAGCGCCCGCTTGCTGGGGGAGCAAGCGGGCGCCTGTGAGCGAATATGTTTGCGGCGGG
>UQQL01000011.1 GCA_900543275.1 uncultured Collinsella sp.
TTACTACGCGTCTCGTGGGCTCGGAGATGTGTATAAGAGACAGTAATCATACCGAGCATATCAAATACAGGGGGGGGCGGGCACCGTAGCTGGTGTCCGCCCCCCCCGGCTTAGGAGGCTTTAACCTGAGTGGTTCGCGAGCTAGCGGGCCTGCTTTACCTTTGCCGCCGCCTCGACAAACGACTTCCACAGGTTAAAGTCGGTTTCGAGCGTCTTCCACGTGTACTCGGGATGCCATTGCACGCCTAGACAGAATGGTTGGCCTTCGACCTCGATGCACTCGGGAATACCGTCGGTTGCCTTGGCGACCAAGCGCGTGCTTTTACCCAGACGATCGACGCAGCAGTGATGTGCTGAGTTGGTCTGGATCAGTCTGTGGCCGCCAAGCGCGCGGTCGAGCAGCGAGCCCGGCACGACCTCGACGGGATGCACGGGGTCGTTGAGCACGTGGGTATGGCGCCACTGCGTGCGGCCCTCGCGAGCGCCCAGGCTCGGCACGTCCATGCACAGGGTGCCGCCAGTGGCGACGTTGAGCAACTGCGTGCCACGGCAGGTGGTAAAGAGCGGCTTTTTGGCGCGGAGCACCTCGCCGACCAGCTTAAACTCAAAGCAATCGCGGATCTCGCAGCAGAGGGTGGGGTCGTAGGGTCGATCATCGCCCCAGCGTTTGGGGTTGACATCCGGGCCGCCGGGAATAGCGATACCGTCGGCGATATCGACGTAATGGCGGATGACCTCAATGTCCTCGGTGATGGACATCTGCAGCGGCAGGCCGCCGGCGGCAAGGATGGCATCGACAAAGACGCTGGCAATCTCCTCGTTGGGGGAGAGCGTCTCGCTTAAAAACGGCTTTGCCTCTTCCCAACGCGGCGCGACGAGGATGAGTGGGCGGTCGGCGGGGGCGACGTCGACATGTGGGGTGTAGGGCGATGAACTGCGAGTTCCGATCATAGGTGTTGCTTTCGAGTTTGGATGGTCATGGCGAGCGGATATGGCAATTGGGCTAGTGGCCCTTGATGGAGTTGAGGAAGTCTTGGGCGCGCTTGGTCTGGGGATGGTCGAAGAACTCGTCGGGCGTGCCGGTTTCCACGATCTGGCCGTCGGCCATAAACACGACGCGGTCGGCAACGCGGCGGGCGAAGTTCATCTCGTGCGTAATGACGATCATCGTCATGCCCTGCTGGGCCAGGCGGACCATGACCTCGAGCACCTCGTTGATCATCTCGGGGTCAAGGGCACTCGTGGGCTCGTCGAAGAGCATGGCCTTGGGCTGCATGGCGAGCGAGCGGGCAATGGCCACGCGCTGCTGCTGGCCGCCCGAGAGCTGTGCGGGCACCTTATCGGCCTGCTCGGCAACGCCCACGCGGCTCAGCAGGTCCATGGCGCGCTCGCGGGCCTCCTCCTTGGACACGCCCAGCACGTCGACCGGCCCCAGCGTGACGTTCTGCAGCACCGTCATATGCGCGAACAGGTTGAACTGCTGAAACACCATGCCCAGCTCGGCGCGCATGCGGGCAAGATCCTTGCCTTCCTGCGGCAGAGGCTCGCCCTCGATGAGGATCTCGCCCGAGTCGATGGTTTCCAGGCGGTTGATGGTTCGGCACATGGTCGACTTGCCCGAGCCCGAGGGGCCGATCACGACGACGACTTCGCCGCGGTCGACCGAGAGATTGATGTCGTTGAGGACGTGCAGATCGCCGTAGTGCTTATCGACGTGCTTGAGCTCGATAAGCGGCTGGTTGCCAGAAGTAGAAGTGCTCTGTGCCATGGTGCTCGGCTCCTTATGACTGGAAATGGTAAAGCGTTAGCGGATGATGGTCGCGCCGGTCTTGTGCGAAACGTAGACAGCGGCCTTGTTAATCGCGACGTTGATGAGGATGTAGATGACCGCGATTACCAGGTAGACCGACACAAGGGCGTCGTAGTTGGTAATGAGCACGCGGGCATTTTGCATGAGGTCGGGGTAGCTCACCACATAGGCGACGGTGGTGTCTTTGACTACGACCACAAGCTGCGAAATCAACGACGGAATGATAAACCGAATAGCCTGCGGCAACACGATTTTAAAGGTGATTTTAGCCTTGGAGAGACCGAGCGCCTGGGCGGCTTCGACCTGACCGCGCGGCACGGCGTTGACGCCGGCGCGAAAGATCTCGGCCAGTACGCCGGCGGCAGCGAGCGCGACGGGAAGCGTGAGCATCCAAAACGACGGCAGCGCGATCTTGTACTGGGGCAGCACCAAGAAGAAGAAGTAAATGAACAGCAGGCTCGGCACGCCGCGGAAAAAGTCGGTGAGCACGCGGCAGACCAGCTGCAGCGGCTTAATGTCGCTGGTGCGGCCGAGCATAAGGGCTAAGCCCAGCACCAGCGCGATGGCGCCAGCGGTGAGTGCGACTTTAACGGTGCCCTCAAAGCCGGCAAGCAAGAACTTCCAGGTGGTGAGGTGCGTAAAGAAATACCAATAGTGGACCGAAAGCTGGCCGGTCACATAGAAGCGCTGCAGCACCAGGGCGACGAGCGCGGCCACGGCGACGAGTGAGATGGCGGTGCCGATGCGAATCTTGGCGCGCATCTTGGGGCCGGGAGCCTCGTAGAGCGCATCGCGCATGGTGAGTGCAGGGGAGGAATGCTTGCTCATCGGAGGATCCTCACCTTCTTATCGATATAGTTGCCAATGTGGCTCACCACAAAGGCCGTACCCAGGTAGCCGAGTGCCGAGATAAAGAACGCGGCGACGCCGCCGAGCGAGCGCGTGTTGATATAGCTCACCACGCCGGTGAGCTCCTGGGGCTTAAGCGGCACCTGACTGCCGAGCGCGGTGGTGAGCATGACGGCGATAAAGAGGTTGGTCATGGGCAGCACGCTCGAGCGCAGTGCCTGCGGAATCACGATCTTGGCGAGGATGCGGTTGAAGCTCATGCCCAGCGAGCGGGCGGCTTCCACCTGGCCGACACCGACGGTGTTGATGCCGCTCATAAAGTTCTCGGAGCCAAAGGCAGAACCCAAGAGCACTGTGGCGACGATGACGCAGGTGCGGTAGGGCAGGACGACCTTGAGCGGCGGCAGCGCGTAGACGACGATAATGAGCAGCGCGATGCCGGGGATGTTACGGAAGACCTGGACATACAGGTCGCCAAAGACGCGCAGCGGCTTGAGCGGCGACACGCGCATCACGGTGACGGCGACGGCCAACACCATGGCGATGGCAAACGACTCAAGCGTCATGCCCCAGGTTGCTAGCAGCGCGTCAATGTAGTTCTGGCCATAGAGCGACCAGAGTTCGGAGAGACTCATGCGGACCTCCCGCCGATAAGGAAAGGGGCTCCCGTGTGTACGGAAGCCCCGACAACTCAGTAAGGAAACAGTTTAGCGCAATAAAGCGCACCGTGCGTTTCCGTATGGTTTCGTTGCGGTCGTTACTAGGCGCGTTGCCTAGGCGCCGATCTCGGGCAGTTCGGGAACATTGGTGTCACCCGTGCGGTCACCGATGCAGATCTGCCACAGCTCGGTCCAGGTGCCGTCGTCCTCAATCTTCTTAAGGAAGTCGTTGACAAAGGCGACGCCGTCGGAATCGAGCGGCAGGCCGATGCCATAGGGCTCCTTGCTGCCGAAGGGCTTGCCGGCGATCTTATACTTACCGGGCTCGCGGACCAGGGCGCTCTGCTGCATGTTGTTGTCGATGACGTAGGCGTCAACGCGACCCTGCTGGAGTGCCTGGCGGGCCTCCTCGTCGGTCTTGAACTCCTGCTGGCTGGCCTTGGGAGCGAGCTCCTCCAGGATGGCAGGGCCGTTGGAGCCGGACTGGACGGCGACGTTCTTGTCGGCCAGGTCGTCGACGCTCTTGATGTCGTCGTTGTCGGCGAGCACCAGGATAGCCTGCTGGGTGTAGTAGTAGGGACCGGCAAAGGAGACGAGCTTCTTGCGCTCGTCAGTGATGGTGTAGGTGGCAAAGACAGCGTCGACCTGGCCGTTCTGCAGGACGGACTCGCGCGTGTCCGAGGTCACCTGGGTGATCTCGACCTTGTTCTCGCCCAGAATGTAGTTGGACAGGAGCTGTGCGATACCGGCGTCGAAGCCGCGGGTCTGACCGTCCTTCTCGTTGAGGAGGGAGAAGAGCGTGGAGGTCTGGACGCCACCAATCGTAAAGACGCCGGCATCCTTGACGGCCGTAGCCCAGGTGCTGGCGGCGATGGCGTCGTCATCGGCCTTGGGGCCGTCGTTGACGAGCTTGTCGAATGCCTTGGCGTCGAGCGTGGCGGAAACCTCGGTATCCTCGGAGCTCTTGGAGGAACCGGCGGAACCCTTGTCGGCCTCGGTGCTGGTGTCGGAGCAGCCGGCAAGACCAAGGCCGGCGACGGTTGCGAAGGTGGCGGCGACGAAGCCGCGGCGGTCGAGAACGACCTGCTGGGAGAGGTTCTTGCTCATGGTAGAACACCTTTCTCAATAAAATCCCTAGCGGTTGAGTAGAGTTATACCCTATCCCACTCAAATGGGTCAACACGAAATAACTCAGAAACATACTTACCTTATGGGTTATTCTACCTACCAAAAAGGGACAGGCACCTTTGTGGTGGTTCTGGCCGATGCAGCGGCATGCCTTGCTGTTTTGTCTCGATCTGTAACATCTGCAGCCATTTTTGCCGAGTAACTGTTACAGATTGAGATTTTCTCTTCAGGGGGATTCGAATGTCTCGATCTGTAACAGTTAGACGGACAAAAGCTCCCTTTCTGTTATAGATTGAGATAAAGGTTTGGGACTAAGACGTCTTATCTAGATCTGTAACAGTTAGACGGGAATTCGGGCCCTAGATGTTACAGATTGAGATAATCGCGCCGCGAAAATAAAAACCTCCGCAGGGGTGCATTCCCTTGCGGAGGTTTTTTACTCGTTAAGTAGCCTAACGGCTTCGGCGGCCATGTTCTCGGCCGTCATGCCGTTCTGAGCGAGCAACTCGTTGGGGTCGTAGCGGTCGGGGAAGCCCTTGGCGATGCCAAAGGTGCGCGTGCGCACGGGCGTGCAGGCCAAGTAGCACGCGACGCGCTCGCCCCAGCCGCCGTCCAAGATGCCGTCTTCGAGGGTGACGACAACGCGATGCTTGGCGGCAAGGCTGTCGAGGAACTCGCGGTCGAGCTCGGTTGCATAGCGCGGGTTGACGAGCGTGGCCTCGATGCCGTACTCGGCAGTCAGACGGTTTGCCACGCGCTCGCCCAGCTCAAAGAAATCGCCAAGCGCGAGCACGGCCACGTCGCGACCCTGGCACACCACGTTGTAACGAACGGCGCCGTAATCGGCGTCCTCGGCAGGCGCAAGATCGGGGCGGCTTACCAAGCCAATGCCCGGCACGCGAATCGCCACGGGATGCTCGCGGTGGTCGAGCGACCAGCTCAGCATGGATAGGTATTCCTCCATGCAGGAAGGCGCCAGGTAACGCATATTGGGGAGAGCGCCCAGCATAGAAATATCAAAGAACGAAAGATGCGTCTCGGATGTGGTGCCAAAGATCGATGCGCCAAACACCAGGATGGTTGCGGGGACATCGTTGAGGCACAGGTCGTGCCACAGCTCGTCGTAGGCGCGCTGCAAAAACGTGCCGTACACACCAAAGACTGGCTTGGCACCCGAGCGCGCAAGCGCGGTGGCAAAGGTCACGGCGTGCTCCTCGGCAATGCCCACATCGACGAACTGTTTGCCGGCGGCGGCGCGAAGCTCGGGTGTAAAGCCCATGATGTAGGGCGTGGCGGCCGTGATGCCCACGACCTGCGGATCGTGCTCGATGGCGGCGCTGAGCGCCTCGCCCGTAATGTCGGCATAGGTGCGCGGCGCAGGCTCGCTCGGATGGCCCGGGCAGAGCTTGCGCCCAGTCGCCATGTCAAACGGACCCACATGATGCCAGCGCTCGGGGTCGCTCTGGGCTGGCTCAAAGCCCTTGCCCTTTGCGGTGGAGACGTGCAGCACGATGGGATGATCGATATCGCGCAGCTCCTGCAGCGTGTCGACCAGGGCCAACACATCGTTGCCGGTGTCCAGATAGCAGTAGTCGAGCCCCATCGCGCGGAAAACGTTGCGCTCACAGGTGCCGTTGCTGGCGCGTAGCTCGGCCAGATTGCGATACAGGCCACCGTGGTTTTCGGCGATGGACTGGTCGTTATCGTTGACGATGATGATCAGGTTGCTGTCGAGCTCGGCGGCATTGTTAAAGCCCTCAAACGCCAGACCGCCCGAAAGCGAACCGTCGCCAATGATGGTGATGACGTTGTACGCATCGCCCGCCAGGTCACGAGCGTGCGCCAAGCCGCAGCCCAGGCTCACCGACGTGGAGGTGTGGCCCATGGCGAACAGGTCGTGCTCGGACTCGTCAGGATTGGCAAAACCAGAGGCCTCGCCGTAGCGTGCCGGGTCGATATAAGTGTACGCGCGCCCAGTCAGCGCCTTGTGGGCGTAGGTCTGGTGCGAAACATCAAAGACAATCTTGTCGATGGGGGAGTTAAACACGCGATGGAGCGCAACCGTAAGCTCAACGACGCCCAGGTTGGGGGCAACGTGCCCGCCGACGGCGGCGGAGCTTTCGAGGATGGCGTGGCGGATCTCGCCGCAGAGCAGCGGAAGCTCGGCGCGATCGAGAGCCTTGACGTCCTCGGGCGTTGTCGTTTGCGTAAGCAGCATCGTTGTGGGTTACTCCATGCGAATCGTGCGCCGGCACTCCCTCGGCCGGCACAATTGCACAAGACAGTCTCGCACATTTTGGCGTTTGATATGTGACGGCGGCGCGGTAATTCGCCAACTGGTGGGGCAAAACGTTTTGTCCGATGCCATACTGATAAGTTCCATGATGATTTTATTCATTGCGTGCAGGCTGCGGCTTGCCGCCGAGCGCCGCCGGAAGGAGGCCGCATGTCCGATACCGTTCGTGCCGAGAAAATCGCGCGCGAGGTCGACGATGCCGCCCGTCAGCTTGCCCAGGCGGGCCGCTTGGACCTGATGCATGAGTTTATCCAACATGGCGATGTGACGGTTTATGCACATGTGACCTCGGTGGCGCGGGCAAGTCTGTCCTTTGCCGAGCGCCTGGGCCGCGTCGGTATCTCCGTCGACCGCTTATCGCTGCTGCGCGGGGCCCTGCTGCACGATTACTTTCTCTATGACTGGCACGATCCCGACCCAAGCCATCGGCTGCATGGCTTTCGCCACCCGTTTTTTGCCTTGGCGCGTGCGGAGGAAGATTTTGAGCTGACGCCGCGCGAGCGGAATATTATCGTACGGCATATGTTTCCGCTGGTACCGGTGCCGCCGACGTGTCGTGAGGCATGGATTGTGTGCCTGGCGGATAAATGGTGCGCGCTGCGCGAGACGATTGCCGGCCGTCTGCCGCGCAAAGGCGGCGCGAACGATTTGAACGAGGGGTCGAGTGACGGCTCGAGCAAAGAATCGAACGAAAAGAGGAGTGGGTAGACGGTGGGAACCGCGATCGACATGGCATTTGACGGCGCGACGCTTGCCGCCTGTCCGCTCTCGGCGCTGGTACTCTCGTTTGCCTTCTACGGTTTTTGCGGCTGGGTATGGGAGTCGACAGTCTGCGCCATGCTCAACCACGGACGCTTTGCCAACAGCGGCTTTTTGCTAGGGCCGTGTTGTCCCATCTACGGTGCGGGCGGCATCGCGTGCTGGTTGCTGCTGCGTGGAATCCCAGACGCCTCGAGCCAGTTTGTCGCTGCCGCGCTCGTATGCAGCGTGATCGAATATAGCGTGGGCGTGCTGTTGGAAAAAACGACGGGTGCCCGGTTTTGGGATTACTCGCATCTGCCGTTTAACCTGCACGGACGCATCTGCCTGTACTGGGCCTGCGCGTTTGGCCTGGGTGCACTGTGCATTTGCCGTTTAGTGGAGCCGGCATTGCTGGGGCTGCTTGGCCATCTGCCGGTGCTGATTGTGCGGCTGTCCGCCTTTATCGTCGCGGTCGCGATGATGGTCGATGCGGTGTGCTCGTTGGCCAGCTGGCGCCGCCTGTCCGATCAGCTTGAGCGTGTGCGTGCCGACCTTGCCGACCGCATCAATGAGTCGCTTGCCGACGCCTCCGACTCTATGCTCGAACGTATTCCCGATTCGGCGATCGACTCGGTGGCGCAGACGCATATCCGCGGTCGCGCCGTTAACGCTTGGCTGGCCGAGCTGGGCGACGCGGCGCTCGATGCCCTGCGCGAGAAGGCTTCGATGCCGACGTTTATCTCGGATGGTGCTCGCGGCCTGGCGCTCGCTGCCCGCCGCGTTGCCGATGCCGCGCCGAGCATGCCGCGTCCGTCGCTCAGTCGTCGCCTTGCCGGCAAGCGCATGAGCCGTCCGGTGCCGAGTGTGTCGCTCAGCCGTCGTGACCTGCGCTTCTTTAACGCCTTCCCGCGTCTGCGCATCAATCGCTACGAGGGCGTCATCCGAGCTACCGACCTCCGTGACCGAGCCCGCGAGCTGTTCCGGCGCTAGCCAGAGCGGAGCCAAGCGCGCCCTTCTCGTTCGCACGTTTCCCGTTCGTTTCGCGCCCGTTGCCGTGCCGTTTCCAAGATTGCGGCACCGTTTCCATTCGACAACGCAGCGTTTAACAACGCCGTATCTGGTCTACACCAGTTGGCCCTCGGCCGCATCATGAGCGCCGACAACGTTCATGCGACCAAGGGGGAGCGAATGTACGATACAGGATCGACAACGTTTATGCTCATCTGCACCATGCTCGTGTTTTTAATGACACCGGGTCTGGCGTTTTTCTATGGCGGCCTGTCCAGGCGCAAAAATGTCATCAATACCATGCTCATGTGCTTTGGCACCATTGGCCTGGTTGGCGTGCTGTGGATTGTTGCCGGCTGGTCGCTGGCCTACGGCGGTGACGGCTCGAACCCGTTTATTGGAGGCCTTGACCAGCTGCTGTGCCTGCCGGTGCTCAACCAAGTACTGCAGGCAGCCGAGGGCAATGCTGCCGACGGTGCCGTCTACCCTCAGATCATCAACATTGCCTTCCAGATGGCGTTTGCCATGATCACCGCCGCTATCGTCACGGGCAGCCTGGCAGGTCGCGTTAAGTTTGGTGCCATGACGGCCTTCCTGGGTATTTGGCTGCTTGTGGTCTATGCGCCGCTCGCCCACATGGTTTGGGGCGGCGATGGCTCTTTTATCGGCGACATCATCGGCGCGCTCGACTTTGCCGGCGGCGACGTGGTGCACATTTCGTCCGGTCTTACGGGCCTGATTCTTTGCTTAATGCTCGGCCGTCGTCGCGGCTTTGGCATGGTGAGCTACCGTCCGCATAACGTGCCGTTTGTGGCGCTGGGCGCCGGCCTGCTTTGGTTTGGCTGGTTTGGCTTTAACGGCGGCAGCGAGTTTAAGGCCGACGCCGTGGCGGCACTCGCCATCCTCAACACCGTGACGGCCAGCGCGGCAGGCATGGTCTCGTGGCTTGCCGTCGAGCGCGTGCATACTGGTCGTCCCACGCTGGTGGGTGCCAGCACCGGTCTGGTTGCAGGCCTTGTGGTGGTCACGCCGGGCGCGGGCTTTGTCGAGCCGTGGGCGGCGCTGGTCATGGGCTTGATCGTGTCGCCCGTCTGCTACCTGGCCATCAGCCATCTTAAGACCAAGTTCGGCTACGACGATGCGCTCGATGCATTTGGTTGCCACGGTATCGGCGGCATTTTGGGCGGCGCGCTCACGGGTCTGTTCTGCGTGCCGGAGCTCTCGTGGACTGGTAAGGGCGGCCTGTTCTATACGGGCGACGTGTCGCTGCTCATCTCGCAGGTCCTGGGCATTGTGGTGACGGTCGCTATTGTGCTGGTGCTCGACTTGGTGATCGCCGCGGTGGTCAAGGCGCTGTTCCACGGCAGCCTGCGTGTGGACGAGGGCGACGAGGCGCTGGGCCTGGATGCGAGTCAGCACGGCGAGAGCGCCTATCCTTCTTTCTCCGGACTCGATTAGCAGCGCGGCTTTCCCAAGCACCCGACCTTGCCCCTCAAACCGTCGCTTGCGTACCGAAGTACGCGGCGCTCCTCTTTCGGGGCAATCTCGGGCACTTGGAAAACCCGCGTCATTGAATGGCAATTCATTTCTTTACTAAAGAGAGGAATTTACTATGAAGAAGATTACGGCGATCGTTCGTGCCGAGAAGCTTGAGGTTCTTAAAGATGCGCTGTTTGCTGCCGATGTTCGTGGCATGACTATCAACCAGGTACAGGGCTGCGGCGCGCAGCATGGCTGGAAAGAATACGTGCGCGGTAACGAGCTACTCGTCAACACGATTCCTAAGGTGCAGTTCACCCTCATCTGCGCCGACGAGCATGTCGACGGTATCGTTGAGATCATCTGCAACGCAGCTCGCACCGGTGCCGTCGGCGACGGCAAGATTTGGGTCGAGCCGGTCGAGGAAGTCATCCGCATCCGTACCGGCGAACACGGCCCTTCTGCGGTGTAGGACAATCTTTCGCCTGATGGGCGCGCCTCTCTTGGGGCACGCCCGTTCTCGTCTACAATATCGTGCAGACGAAGGAGAGGCGTGCCCATGATCAAGATGTTTGCGAGTGACTTAGACGGAACGCTGCTGAACGCCCTGCATGAGGCGGATGGGACCATCCGCCGTGCCATTCGCGAGCTGACCGAGGCTGGCCTGCATGTGGTTCCCGCGACCGGACGCTCGACGCTGCCGATCGGCGAGCATGGCTTTACGGGCCTGGCACTCGATGCCTGCTGCTCTAACGGCTCCATCGTGCGCGACAGCCATGGCGAGGTGCTCAAAACCTGGACCATCGATCCGCAGGTTACCGAGGAGCTGCTCAAGGCATTCCCGGGCATTTGCTTTGATTGCTCCACACCCGATGGCATGTTCTCGAGTGGGTCGTTCGAGATGCACCAGGCGGGCTTTAAAAAGGACAGTCCTATCAAGCGCATCGTGATGCGCGGCATGCGTGCACGTGGGGGGTATCACGAGGAGCAATATTTCGACCAGTCGATCGGTGACATCCTGCGCCACGATGTGTGCAAGATTAACTGTCGCGTGCTCTCGCCCGAGCTGGAGCGCGACCTTAAGGCGTATTTGGCCGAGCGATCGGACCGCGTGGTCAACGCGCCGTTTGACCCGGTGATGTTCGAGATCACGGACGTAGCGTGCAACAAGGGCGAGAGCGTGGCCTGGCTGGCGGGCTACTACGGTATTGCCGAGGATGAGGTCGCGGTCTACGGCGACGGCGGCAACGACATCGCCATGCTCAAGCGTTTCCGCCACAGCTATGCGACCAAAAACGCTAGCGATGCAGCTAAAGCCGCCGCGAGCGTGACCATCGGCAGCTGCATGATCCACGCCGTCCCCAAACACATGCTCGCCACCATGCACAAGCAAAACTCCCACACCATCATCGAATAATGTGACAAAGGGACAGCCCCTTTGTCACGCCCAAAATATTGCCTTTACGTGTTGATACACACGGTGTGCAATAATACTCGCACTGTGCAATAGCGCACAGGCTGAGTAACAAGGAGGACGCTTGTCCCAGCTCGAGAAATGCGATCGCCGGTCCCTTCGCTCGCAGCGTGCCCTTCGCCAGGCGCTTGCCAGCGAACTTGCCGAAAGCGGCGATCTTTCGCGCATTAACGTCGCATCGCTCACCGAGCGTGCCGGCCTTACGCGCCGCACGTTCTATTCGCACTACCGCGATATTCCCGACTTCATCAATCAAATCGAGGACGGCTTGCTGGCCGAGATCCGTGAGCGCATTGAGCTCATCACCGCAGCTCAGCTGCCAGATCTCTATCACAACATCGATGAGCTCGAGCCGGCGCCCGGTTCGGTTGATCTGCTGCGTTATCTTGCGGCCAACCGCGACTTAATCGGTGCGCTGCTGGGTCCGGGCGGCGACCAGGCCTTCATTAAAAGGATCATCGACACCGCTCGTGAGGCTGTGGTGCCGCGTGCGCAGACGGGCATTTTGGGCCTGGCGCTGGGCACGTTCTTTGACTACTACGTCACCTATGTCGTGAGTGCCGAGGTCGGCATGATTCAGCGCTGGTTTGAGCGTGGGCTCACCGAATCGCCCGAGGCCATGGCGCGCATTATGACGGTGCTCGCTTTTGTGCGCCCCGGCGACCTGTATGGCCAACCCATCGATATCAACGTGCCGGAATACGGCATGAAGCTATTGAACTTGCAGCTCGAGGATGCGGTCGACACCGCCGCAACCGTCGAGTCCAACAACTAAGAGGAGAGACAATGAGCAAACTCGTCGAGGGCATCAAGGACCGTGTGGTCGCTGCCGCACGCGAGGCCGCGCCCGCCGTGGTGGACGCTGCGCAGAAGGCTGCGACCGCTGCTGCCGAGAAAGTTGCCGAGGCTGTTGCCGATGCCAAGAACGCGGCAGGAGAGACGTCCGTCGCTAGCGAGCCCGTAGCCGCCACTGAGCCCGTAGCCGCCGCCAACGCCCCCGAAGGCGCGATCTTCAACCCCGAGAACGCTCGTGGCAACCTGCACCTGGGCATCGACGTGGGCTCCACCACCGTCAAGCTTGCCGTGCTCAACGACGACAACCAGATCGTCTACGCCAAGTACCAGCGCCACCACACCGACGTTCGCGCTTGCGCCCGCGACCTGTTTGAGGGCGCCGCGACCGTGCTGCCGACGGCCCAGATGACCTGCGCCATCACCGGCTCGGGCGGCCTGCTGCTGTCCCAGTGGCTCGACCTGGAGTTTGTCCAGGAGGTCATCGCCAGCAAGCGTGCCGTCGAGACCCTCATCCCGGCCACCGATGTCGCCATCGAGCTGGGCGGCGAGGACGCCAAGATCATCTACTTTGACAACGGCATCGAGCAGCGCATGAACGGCACCTGCGCCGGCGGCACGGGCGCGTTCATCGACCAGATGGCAACCCTGCTGCACACCGACGCGAGCGGCCTTAACGAGCTCGCGGCCAACGCCACCACCATCTATCCCATCGCCAGCCGCTGCGGCGTCTTTGCCAAGACCGACGTCCAGCCGCTGCTCAACGAGGGCGCCCGCCCCGAGGACGTCGCCGCTTCCATCTTCCAGGCCGTCGTGACCCAGACCATCTCGGGCCTGGCGTGCGGCCGTCCCATCCGCGGTAACGTCGCCTTCCTGGGCGGCCCGCTGCAGTATCTCTCCGAGCTGCGCCACCGCTTCTACCTCACGCTCAACCTGGACGAGGAGCACCGTATCGTGCCCCAAAACGCTCACCTGTTTGTGGCGAGCGGCGCCGCCATGGCGCACGAGTCCAACAAGCTCAGCACGTTCCCGCAGCTCATTGAGGCTATCGATGCTCTGGGTGACACACAGGGTGCCGAGGTCGAGCGTCTGGATCCGCTCTTTGCCACCGACGAGGACTTTGCCGAGTTCAAAACCCGCCACGACCAGGAAGTCGTCCCCAAGGGCAAGCTCGACGGCTACACCGGCCGCGTGTTCATTGGCATCGACGCCGGTTCCACGACCATGAAGGCCGCGCTCGTAGGCGAGGACGGCCAGCTGCTGCACACCTGGTATGGCAACAACAACGGTGACATCCTGGGCACGGCCAAGGTCATCATGGCCGATTTCTACAACCACATCCCCGCGGGCTGCACCATCGGCCACGTGACCACCACGGGCTACGGCGAGGCGCTGCTCATCGAGGCCCTCAAGGCTGACTCCGGCGAGATCGAGACCGTCGCGCACCTGCGCGGCGCCAAGGCATTCCTGCCCGGCGTCGAGTTTATTCTGGACATCGGCGGCCAGGACATGAAGTGTCTGCGCGTGAAGGACGGCGTCATCGAGCACATCATGCTCAACGAGGCCTGCTCGTCGGGCTGCGGCAGCTTTATCGAGAGTTTCGCCGTGTCTATGAACATGGACGTGCGCGCGTTTGCCGATGCCGCCATTCATGCCAAGGCCCCCGTCGACCTGGGCAGCCGCTGCACGGTCTTTATGAACTCGCGCGTCAAGCAGGCGCAAAAGGAAGGCGCCACGGTGGGCGACATCGCGGCCGGCCTGTCTTATTCCGTCATCAAGAATGCCCTGTTCAAGGTCATTAAGCTGCGCGATCCCAAGGAGATCGGCAATCAGGTGATCGTCCAAGGCGGCACCTTTATGTCCGACGCCACGCTGCGTGCGTTTGAGCAGCTCACCGGTGTTCACGCCGTGCGCCCCGACATCGCCGGCTGTATGGGCGCCTACGGTGCGGCCCTGCTCGCCCGCGATCGCGCCGGCGCCGACGGCACCTCGACCATCCTTTCGGCCGAGGACATCGCGCACCTCACCGTGACGCAAAAGCACGTCCGCTGCGGACGTTGCTCCAACAACTGCCAGCTTACCGTCAACGATTTTGGCGGCGGCAGGCGCTTCATTACCGGCAACCGCTGCGAGAAGGGCGCCGGCCACAAAAAGCAAAAGACCGAGGCCCCCAACCTCTTCAAAAAGAAAAACGAGCTGCTGTTTAACCGCGAGGTGCTGTGCCCCGACGAGGCCCCGCGCGGCACCGTCGGCATCCCCCGCGCACTCAACATGTACGAGAACTACCCCTTCTGGCACGCGTTCTTTACGCGTCTGGGCTTTAGCGTGCAACTGTCCGACCAGTCGAGCAAGAAGACCTACCAGGCGGGCATCGAGTCCATGCCGTCCGAGAGCGTGTGCTATCCGGCAAAGATGAGCCACGGCCATGTGATGAACCTTATCGACCGCGATGTCGACTTCATCTGGATGCCGTGCGTGCGCTGGGAGCGCAAGGAGGATCCGACGGCTGGCAACTGCTATAACTGCCCCATCGTCATGAGCTACCCCACGGCGTTGGCACTCAACATCGACGAGATCCGCGAGCAGAACATCGAGTTCCTGTATCCGTTTGTGCCCTATCACGACAAGACCGAGCTCAAGCGCCGTCTGTACCAGGTGCTCGCCGTCGATCGCGTGGCCGATGCTGAGGCCGGTCGCGGTCGCGTGCGCGGTCCTAAAATCACGCGCTCCGAGGTCGATGCCGCCGTCAACGCCGCCTACGAGGCCGATGCGCGTTTCCACGAGGACATCCAGACCATGGGCGAGGAGGCCCTTAAGTGGGTCGAGGACCACGGCGGCCATGGCATTGTGCTCGCCGGTCGTCCCTACCATAACGACCCCGAGATCAACCATGCCCTGCCCGAGCTTATCTCGAGCTTTGGCTTTGCGGTCTTTACCGAGGATTCGCTCGCGCATCTGGTAAAACCTGAGCGTCCGATTCGCGTCGTCGATCAGTGGATGTACCACAGCCGCCTGTACGCCGTCGCCCGTTTTGTGACGATGCGCAACGACCTGGACCTGATCCAGCTCAACTCCTTCGGCTGCGGCTTGGACGCCCTGACCACCGACCAGGTGCAGGAGATTCTGGAAGCCAGCGGCAAGATCTACACCGTGCTCAAGATCGACGAGGTGTCCAACCTAGGCGCCGCGCGCATCCGAATCCGCTCGCTCATGGCGGCGCTCAAGGACCAGGAGGCCGAGCGCTTGGCCGAGGCCACGGCCGCGGGCGAGGCTTACGAGCAGGGCGATGCCGCGCCGGTGGCGCCCTCCACGG
Organism: uncultured Collinsella sp.; assembly: GCA_900543275.1. Lineage (GTDB taxonomy): Bacteria > Actinomycetota > Coriobacteriia > Coriobacteriales > Coriobacteriaceae > Collinsella. The sequence goes on from UQQL01000011.1 coordinate 15,550, forward strand.
ATGCCCCCGCGTTCGCGAGCCGCAAGTACACGTTCGAGGCTCAGCGCGAGAGTGCTTCGACCGCGTGGCCCAAGGTGCCCTTTACCGAGCAGATGCGCGACGAGGGCTACACCATCCTGTGCCCGCAGATGGCGCCGATTCACTTTGACCTCGTCAAAGAGGTGTTCCGCGGTGCCGGCTACAACTTGGAGCTGCTGCCCTCGACCGATCACGATGCCGTCGAGGCCGGCCTGCGCTACGTGAACAACGACATCTGCTACCCGTCGATTCTGGTGACGGGCCAGATTATGGAGGCCATCGAGAGCGGTCGGTACGACCTGTCCAAGACGGCCGTGGTCATCAGCCAGACCGGCGGTGGCTGCCGTGCCACCAACTACATCGCGCTCATTCGCAAGGCCCTGCGCGAGAGCGGCCACCCCGAGATTCCGGTGATCTCGCTTTCGGCCGTGGCGCTCGGCGAGGATAACCCCGGCTTTAAGATTACGCCGGCGCTGCTTAAGCAGGCCGTGTACGCGGTGCTCTTTGGCGACGTGATGATGCAGATGCTCTACCGCTGCCGCCCGTACGAGGCAACGCCCGGTGCCGCCAATGCGCTCTACGAGGAGTACATGGCGCGCGCCCGCAAGCTGGCGCCCAAGTTCAACCGCCACAACTACACCAAGCTGTGCCGCGAGGCCATCCGCGCGTTCGACACCATGCCGCTTGTGGGCGAGGGCACCAAGCCTCGCGTGGGCGTGGTCGGCGAGATCTTGGTCAAGTTCCATCCCACGGCCAACAACCACGTGGTCGATGTCATTGAGCGCGAGGGCTGCGAGGCAGTGGTGCCGGGCCTGCTCGACTTCTTCCTGTACTCCATGAGCAACGCCGAGCTACAGAAGGACGAGCTGGGAAGCTCTGCTACCACGCGCGCCGGTATGCAGGCGCTCATCAAACTCGTGGACTGGATGCGTACGCCGGTGGAGGAGATGCTCGAGAAGTCCCGCCGCTTTGAGGCACCCGAGCGCATCGGTACCATGGCCGACAAGGCCCGCACGGTGCTTTCGGTGTGCAACAACATGGGCGAGGGCTGGCTGCTCACGGCCGAGATGCTCGACCTGATCGACCATGGCGCACCCAATATCATCTGCACGCAGCCCTTCGCATGCCTGCCCAATCACGTGGTGGGCAAGGCCGTGATTAAGGAGCTGCGCCGCCAGCATCCCGAGAGCAACATCGTCGCGGTGGACTACGACCCCGGTGCGTCCGAGGTCAACCAGCTCAACCGCATTAAGCTCATGATTAGCGTGGCCAAGGAGAACATGCGCGCCGGTAAGGGCTTTAAGCTCGAGAAGGTGGCGCCGCTCGCGATGGACGAGGTCACCGGCCAGATGCGTGCCCATGATGGCTGCGTGAGCTGCGGACCGGCCAGCGAGGAGGCCGTTGCATCGGTCGCCAAGCGTCTGGGACGTGGCATTAAGAAGTAGCTGGCCTGCTATGGGCTGGATATGAGACAAGCGGGTGGTAGCCGTACCGGCCACCACCCGTTTTTGCTGGACATATGTTGCGCAAATGACCTTGCTACAGACTTCCGTGGGCTTGCCCGATTTTTGGGCCGGCTCGGGCTTTGAGGACAAGTTGCTGCAGGCCCAAGGCGATTTTTCGCTCAATGCGGGCCAGCACAGTGTGACGTATCTGCCAAACGACGATACGGTAACAACCGGTCGCTACCAGGTACTGCTGCACGACAACAACTTTGGTGCGGCCGAGAGCTATCCCAAGTTCGACTGGGGCCAGCTGGGCGCCGCGGTGGTGACCGACTACGGCCACGGCACGCATTCGTTTGGACGCATCTTTACGGTGGACGAGACCGCACACACCTACGAGCTTGTGGACTAGATCGCGGTGCCGTTCTCGGGCTACGTCAGCAGTGCGCAGCGCGTCGGCAATTCGAACAGCATGCTCGTGGCATCGGGCCAGGCCAAGACCTTTACCGAGTACGATCGCTACGGGTCGCCCATCGCTACTTACGAGATGGAAGCCGAAAAGTTCATCTACCGCGTGTACAAGTACAAGTTGTAGCGCTGCGCTTAGGTTTGACCAATGGAGTATGAAAACACGCCGTTCGCCGATGCCCCCTCCGCGAGTGGCAGCCATATGGTTTGATGTTGGAAACATATGATTGCCGGCAGGCCATAGGTGACGTTCCCCCTGATATCGGAGGTTCCAGGTATGTTTCGCGCTCCGTTAAATAACTATCGGTTGGGCTAACATGGGTCGCCGTGCTATTTCGATAACCCTTACAGTGGTCTGCCTGGCTGTGCTCTTGGGCGCTACGGGGCTGTTTGCTATAAGTCGAGAAACATCCTATATGCAGGAATGTGCTTCCGAAGGCTTTGCCATTGATGGTTACTATCGGGATGATAAAACGAGTCGGGAAACCCTGGCTTTTCTTGAGGAGGACAACTGTCGATGGCAGCTGGTCGACCAAGACGGAATCTGCACAGACGGGCAGTTTAAGCGTACGGATGACCCCAACATCCTGATATTAAAGAAGGAAAACGGTGAAGAATTCGGTACGGTCCACGTGGCGTACTTGTCACGCCGACGCGATCAGGGCTTGCTCTACCTATTTAGAGATACCAGGGTGACCCGTTTTTATCTGGTGAGTACCGGTCCGGCGTTTACGGTGGAGTCTGGCGATGTCGATGCGGACAGTTGATTCACGGCAATAAAACAGCGAGCGGGGCACGGACATGAATCGCGCCCCGCTTTTTTGCTCGCGGCCTGCGTCGCGTCTGCGCCTCGTTCCGACTCGCGCCTGTGCGCGCATCCATCTCACATCCCGCATCACTTCACGTCGAATTCCACGCGATCGAGTTCGGGCACGTTGAGGTCGATGAGTTTGCGGGCAGCGCGACGGTCGTGCTCCCCGAGCGCCTCGCTTGTCGTCACATGGGCGACAATCTCGCGCTCGACGACGCCTTCCTCGTCCCCTTCGGTGGCCGAGGTCTCGACGGCGACGGTGTAATCCTTAAAGCCCGGCAGGACCGCGGCAAGCTCGCGTGTGGTCTCGGTGACGCCGTAGCCGTCCTGCACGCCGACCTGCGCCGAGCCAATAGACCCCGCGGTCATAACGATGCAGGGGATGGCAAAGATCACCGTGCCCACAATAATGCGGCGGCGCACCTTGCGTGACAGCTCGTCGACCTCGGCATTTTCCTCAGCAGTCACAATACCGTCGCCGTTGAGGTCGCGCTTGAGCGGCACACGCAATAGAAGTAGTACGGCTTCGGCAGCCAGTGCGATAAAGACCACGTTGATGCCAAACTCGTAAAGCGCCGAGAGAAATAGCGACCCGCTTGCGATGGCGATGCCGTAGCCCGCCGCACACAGGGGCGGCATGAGCGCGGTCGCCACGGCCACGCCGGCGATGAGCGTTGCGGGCTCCTGGTCGCGCGAGTTGCCCAGGCCGCCCGCAAAGCCGCCGGCGAGCGCGACAGCGAGGTCCCACACGGTGGGCGTCGAGTTGTCGATAATGGCGGCTGTGGTGGTGCCAAGGGGCGAGAGCTTAAAGTACAACGTGGATGTGACCAGGCAAAAGGCCATTTGCAGCGCAAGACCGGCGACGGCTTCGACGGTAATCTCGCGGTCGAGCGTGGCGATGCCATATGCCATGGCAAGGACCGATCCCATAAGCGGGCAGATGAGCATAGCGCCCACGATGGCGATGTCCGAGTCGATATCGAGGCCGATGCTCGCGATGAGCATGGCGATGATGAGGATGCACAGATGTGAGCCGGTCAGGCGCGCCCCGTTTACAAAGCGCTTACGGATTACGTGATAGGGCGCGCGTCCCTCGCGAATGTTGAATGCGCGCTTGAGGAAGCGGGTGACGTTTTCCATGGCTTCGCTATGAGCAGGGCGGATGCCGTGGCGCCGATGATGGCGCTCGCGCAGTCGCTTAATCTGTTGTCTGTCGAGTTCCATGTCCACCTCGTTCTGGCAAGGGCCGCGTATCCCGCCCGTCGCCCTTACTCTACACCGTGGCGGGTGGGGTGTCTGTTGGATGCGGAATCCGATAGGGCGGATGACGCGGGAGCAAATGCAAATCACAGGCTCAATTCGATCCCGCAAGAATATGATGCGCCAGCTCCTACATATGTGACGAAATTGTGAAGCAGGAGAGCGCGAATTTCAAAAAATCCGCTGGTGACCAATGTTGCGCAACAGAATTCAAAAATCAGCTCCTACATTTTGAAGCGTATGGATACATCCGTGTCAAAGGGAGAAAGCCATGGCAAACTACAGTCCACAACACTTTGAGCCTCGGGCCAAGGCCGTCAACGTCAAGGGCGTTGCCAACCGCGCCGTCGCAACCGTTTTGACGGCGGGCCTCATCGCTCAGCCGCTCATGTCGCCGCTGCCGGCAATCGCCGCACCGACGGCAGATAACGGCGATTCTGTTCAGGGGGGGGGTAGTTCTGTAGAGAACACCGTTGCCGCCGGTAACCAAGCGGTCGTAAAGACGGCTGCCCAGCTGGCAGAGGAGTCGGCAAAGCAGCTCAAGGACGCTCAGGCCGCCTACGATGCGGCTCAGAAGAAGGCCGACGCGGCGGGCCAGTCTCAAAAGCAGGCACAGCAGCAAAAGAATCAGGTCTCGCAGGCTGTGAGCGACAACGAAATCGAGCAGAACGCAGCAGAAGTCGCCGCGCTCCAGGAGAAGATTGACGAGCTCAAGGCTGCCGTCGAAAAGACCGAACAGCAGCAGAAGAAGCTGGGCGACCTGAACGATCGGCTCGAACAGGCCAACAAGAGTGTCGAGGATAAGACCCAGGCGCTCAAGGACGCCAAGGCAAAGCAGGATGAGGCCAAGAAGGCCCTCGATGATGCCCAGGCCAAGCTCGAGGCCATGGGTATGGACGAGTACGAGGCCGCCAAGAAGGCCGTCGAGGACGCGCAGGCAAAGCTCGATGACGCCAATAAGGCCGTTACTACTGCACAGGACAATCTGGACCAGGCCAAGGCTGCCGAGGCCAGCGCCCAGCAGGAAAAGCAGAATACCGAGGCAGCTTTGACGACTGCCCAGGCCAAGAAGCAGGAGACTGCCGCTGCTCTCGCAGCCGCAACCACCGCGCGCGATAACGCCCAGCAGAAGTTCAACCAGGCGCAGGCCGCGCTCGATGCTGCCGTCTCGGGTACGGGTGTTGACCTGAGTGCGCTTGAGGCCGCCAAGAACGCTGCTGCTGGTGAGCTCAAGACCGCGCAGAGGGAGCTCAATGCCGCGACGGATGCCGACGCCACCGCACAGGCGAACCTGCAGGCTGCGCAGACTACCGTCACCGCCGCGCAGGAGAAGGCCAACGCCGCCAACGCCGCCGTGGCATCTGCCCAGTCTGCATATGATGCGGTAAGCAAGGAGTACAACGCCGCCGTCAGCAAGCGCGACGCCGCCAAGGCCGCATGCGAGCAGGCCCAGCAGACCGAAGCCGACAAGAAGGCGGAGTACGACCGACTCGTCGAGGTCCGTCAGCAGAAGCGCAGCGAGTGGGAGGCGGCCTGCGCCGCTTCGAACGCCGCGGAAAAGGCTTATGACGCTGCTAATGCCCAGGTTGAGGCTCTTGAGCAGCAGATTGCAGACCTAAAGTCCAACATGACCGTTGACCAGGAAGTCATCAATAAGGGCATGCTCGGCTTTATGGCCTACATCAGCAACAGCAGCGATTTCACCGCCACACAGAAAAAGAACGCCCAGGATGCCGTATCGATGCTGACCGGTGCTGAGGACAAGGCCGACTGGTATGACCAGTACGTCGATCAGGATATGTCTCGCGACACCAATCCGCTCTCCTTGGAGCAGATGCGCAACGCCCTGACATATCTCGACACCCAGAACAACCTCCGCAAGGCGAACGGTCAGTCGGCGCTCAGCGTCAGCCTCCGTATGACTGCGGCAGCCGCCCTTAATACATCATATTCATCGAACATCTGGGGACACTCGAACTGCTACTTCGACAACGGTGAAAACCTTGCTGGCGGAGGCGGCGCATATACCGGCGGCGAGACCGAGGATACCCTCGGCTGGCCCTATACCGGCCTCTATACTCAGGAAAAGAAGATTTTCGACAAGTATGTAGAGCAGTATGGCGACAAACTCGGCAAATATCGATATGAGTCCTATTACATCTATCAGAACTACAACAGCATCTACCACGAGTGCGGGCACTATCTCAACATTATCGATGCCTCTACGAGAGCCATCGGCATCGCGACCGGTAGCGGCAAGAATACCGATTCCGAGGTAACCATCTTCGATTACAGCGATGATGACACGCAGGCTGATTTCACTGTCTCCGAGTTCAAGAAGCTCCTCAACGACTACATCGATTCCGCCTACAATGCGGGCGGCACGCAGGCGCAGAAGGCGCAGCTCAAGGAGCTCCAGGGCAAGCTTGCCGAGGCGCAGAAGAACTTTGGAACTACAAGGGAAGCTTACTTCGCAGCTGTAAACGGGCAGGATGCCGCCCAGGACGCTTTCACCGCAGCCGATGCGAACATGAACACCGCCAAGGGCGAGTACGAGAAGGCTCAGTCCGCTACTGCTGCCGCCAAGTCCGCCTATGACGCTGCCGAAGCCGAGCTTAAGATCATCGACGTCAAGACACCCCAGGCCAAGCTTGATGCCGCTAAGGGCGAGGCGGCAACTGCCCAGGCGGCTCTTGATAAGGCAAATGCCACGCTTGTCGATTGCCAGACGAAGGCATCCGAGGCCGCTGCTCACAAGGCGAAGGCTCGCAGCGCCCGCGACGCCGCCAAGGTAAAGTCCGATCAGGCCAACAAGGCGTATGACAACGCTACCGCTTCGGTCAAGGACCTTGCCGCCAAGTGCGATGCCGCCAAGACGGATCTTGCGAACAAACAGGGCACGCTTAACGATGCCAAGAAGGCCGACGACACTGCCCAGGCTGGCGTTGACAAGGCTCAGGCATCAGATGCCCAGGCCGCGACCGCTCTTTCGGACGCCAAGCAGGCAGTTGCCGCCAAGACGCAGGCTGTGTCCGACGCGCAGGCCGAGGCCAAGGCTGCCGAGGGTGAGCTGACCCGCGCAAACAAGGCCTTCGAGCGCTTCGCCGGCGCTCAGAAGGCGGTCGACGACGCTAAGGCCGCCTATGACGCTGCCGTAGACGGTGTCGCCGATGCCCAGAAGCAGCTCGAGGCCGCCAACGAAGCCGTCGTCGATGCGAACCTCGAGATCGTCAAGGCCAAGGCCGAGCTTGCCAACGATGAGGTACTCAAGGCCGATCTTGAGGCTGTCGACCACAAGGCATCCCTTGCCGCGGGCACGACGGGCAACGAGAAACTGGTCAAGCTGAACGCTGCCTACGCTCGCTATAAGGCCGCCGTCGATGCCGCCGCTGGCCTCAAGGCTGCTCAGAGCGATGCCGATGCCAAGCTGTCCGATGCCAACGACGCCTATGCCGCCGCGCTGGCCGAGCTTGGCGATGCCAAGGATGCCCTGGCTGCCGCACAGGCCGAGTACGACAAGTACCACCGCAAGGCCGAGCCGCAGACCAAGCCGCAGGCCAAGCCCCAGGTCACGCAGGCAGCTGCAAAGGCTCCCGCAGGCAAGCAGAAGGCTACGTCGGATAAGCTCGCCCAGACTGGCGACAATTCCGCTCTTGCGGGCGAGGTGTTCGTCATCGGCGGTATCACCCTCGTGGCCGCTGGTGTGACGCTGAGCGATCGTCGTCGCAAGCAGATGTAGTGATTCGGGTGTCGGCTCTGCAGTGAACTTCAATTAATAGCGGGACCGTCTCGATAGCCAAACGATAAGGCCGGCGCGCTGTCATATGCAGCGCGCCGGCCTTTCTTTGTTTCGATATCAAAAAGCCCGGTCGGTAGCCGCGAAAGCTACCGACCGGGCAAATCGTAGGCAATATGGTTGCTGTCGAGCAGCTGCTCAGCTTATCCCAGCAGGCTTAAGCCCACGGAGATGAACGCCAGGATAACGCCGACGATAGACTCGCCACCGAGCAGGCCGCTGGCGACAACCAGACCCTGCTCCTGGAAGGCGGCGTCCTTGGTGGCCTTCTCTTCGTCCGAAAGGCCGGCAGCGGCGTCGCGGTGGGCGGACCACTTGTCGTAGGCGAGCTTGACGCAGGAGCCCAAGAAGGCCGTGAGCGACATGTAGAACGGCAGGTATACGCCCAGGCCGATCATCATGGCCGGAATGCCGAGCCAGTACATGACGATGCCGGCGATAAAGCCGCCTGCGAACCACGGCACGCTCGGGATGCCCGAGACCATGGTGGCGACGACGCTTGCCTGCGCGGCTACAAAGCTCTTGTCGGGGCCGAAGGCGTCCGGACCATAGGCGGTGACGAGCGCGACCATGACAGCGGCGGCGACCAGGGCGCCCACGATGCCGCCGATGGCCTGGCCGATCCACTGCGCACGCGGGTTGGTGCCCAGTACGGCGCCGGCCTTAAAGTCGTTCATGACGTCGCCCGCAAGGCCGCACGCCACGGCTACGATGCCGGCGATAAAGAACAGCTTGACCTGAGCGATCTGTGCGAAGGCAGCCACGATGAGCATGACTATGAGGCCGAAGATCTCCATGGGGTCGATGCCCGTCTGGCCGCAGCTCTGTGCGCTCATGATGGTGGTGACAAAGGTGAACAGCGTCACGATGACGGCCGGAACGGGACCAAGGTCAAGCACGATGGCGATGATCACGGCGATGGCGGCAGCGCCCAGGCCGATGATACCGGCGTCGAGCTTAAGGGAGCCCGAGATGAGCGACTGCTCGTCGGTGTCGGTGGAGCTGTCGGCGGCAAGGCCGCGGACGATACCGGCGACCTGCGGCAGGATGTCCTTGAGGACGACGGCGACGCCAAAGCCCATCATAAGGCCCATACCCAGGGACTTAACAATGCCTTGTGCGGTCATAACGTCAAACAGACCGGTAGCGGTGCCGCCGACAATGATGCCAAAATTGCCCAGTAGCGCGCCGGCAAACCAGAATGCGACCGGGGCGAAGCCCACGAGGAAGCCGACGGAGAGTAACATGGGCGAGTTGTAGATGGCAAAGGTAACGCCGGGGATATTGAGCGTGCACAGCATGCTGGGCACCACGCCCAGGGCGTCTCGAAGCACGCTGTAGATGCCGGCGATGGCCATGGAGCCAAAGAGCTGCTTGCCAGTCTTGCCGCCGGCCTCGGTGGCGCGCAGGGTCTGAGCTGCGGCGTTGCCGGTGGGGAACTCCAGCGCGGCGTCCACGATAAAGTGACGGTGGATGAGTGCCGTGGCCAGCAGACCCAGGATGGTGCCGGCGAGTGCCACGATGAACATGTCGAGCCAGCTGATCTGGTCGGCATAGCCCAGCATCCAGGCGCCCGGGATGGTAAACGCCAGACCGCCGGCGACCATGGCGCCTGCTGACATGATGGTGTGGGTGACGTTTGCCTCGTTGAGGCTGGCGTTGCCCATGAGCTTAAGGAAGAACAGCGAGATGACGGCAGCGAAGACGATCGGCCAGGGGAGCGCGCCCATCTTGAGGGCGGTGTAGGCCGAGCTTGCCGTGATGATCACGCAGCCAAGGACGCCGATGACGACGCCGCGCAGCGTAAGTTGACCGCGCATCGAGGTGCGGTTCGAGGGATTGCTCATATAAAACTCCTTTGCGTATATCCGCTTCCCCCGGGAGCGCCGTTACGGATACGGCGCGGGAAGTCGGGTTACCAAGGGCCGCCGCGTGAGCTCGCAAACGACCGCGCACCAGTATAGCCGCAAGCTAGTCATTTTGGGATGACTGGTTTAGGTAGGCGATATACTGCTGGACAGACGAAAGGAGCGCCGACGATGCTTAATGGGTACGCATATATATTGACGGTCGACGTGGGCAACACATTCATTCGCTTTGGCCTGTTTGCAGAGGATTCGGCCGCGGCGCAGGAATGTCCGCTTGCGACGTGCGAGATCACCACGCCGTCGAGCATCACAGCAGACGAGGCGCGCATGCGTCTCGTGCAGGTCATGGCCGCACTGGCGGCCGATGCGGGCATGCCGGGTGCGCTTGTGCCCGCGGCTGCTGTGCTGAGCTGCGTGGTCCCGGCGCTCGAGCGCCCGTGGAAGGCGGCACTTTCCCGCACCTGCACGGGGCGCGTGCTCACCGTGGGGCCGGGACTTAAGACCGGCATGCCCGTGCACTACGACGATCCAGCCGAGATCGGCCCCGACCGCATCGCCGATGCCGTGGCGGCCCGCGCCGTCTACGGCTCGCCGTGCATCGTGATTGACCTGGGCACGACGACCAATATCGAGGTCATCGACGCGCACGGTACCTTTGTGGGCGGCGTTATCGCGCCGGGGCTGGCACTCGGCGCCCGTTCGCTCTCGGCGGCAGCAGCGCGCCTACCCCAGGTTGAGCCCTCGGCGCCCACACATGTAATCGGCCACAACACGCGTGAGGCCATGCGCTCGGGTGTGGTTTTGGGCGAGGTAGCCCGCATCGACGGCATGCTCGACATGGTGCTTGCCGAGATGCGCGCGACCAAGGCCGCGGGGGAGGGCGATGTGCCCATCGTCATTACCGGCGACGATGCCGAGGCACTTGCGGCGCTGGTCGGCCATAGCCTGACGGTAGACGACGCGCTGACGTTGCGGGGTCTCGCCGAGCTCTACCGCATCAACCAAAAGCCCCGCCGCGCGTAGGGCGAGGGGCTGGTGGGATAAGCGCCCCTACCTTTCACCTGCTACAATGGGCCAAACTATTGCGATTTCGGAGGTGTCTGCCATGTCGGACGATCTTCATCAAACCGCGTCGGGCAAGCGCCGCGACGTTATTAGCTGGGACGAGTTCTTTATGAGCGTGGCCATCGCCGCGCAGCGCCGTAGCAAGGACCCCAACACGCAGGTGGGAGCATGCATCGCCAGCACCAACCACCGCATCCTTTCGGTGGGTTACAACGGCACGCCCTCGGCGCTCAACGACGACTTTTTCCCGTGGGGTACGAGCGATGACCCGCTGCAGGACAAGCACAACTACGTGGTCCATGCCGAGGCCAACGCCGTGCTCAACTACCGTGGCTCGCTCAAGGACCTCGAGGGTTCCACGGTCTACGTCACGCTGTTCCCGTGCCACGACTGCGCCAAGATCCTGGCGCAGGTGGGCGTGGGCGAGGTCGTCTACCTGGACAATAAGTATGCCGACACCGATGACGGCCGTATCAGCCGCCGCATTCTCGACTCCTGCGGCATCAGCTACCGCCAGGTCATCGTCGATGTCCAGATTGGTACCGGGGGACAGGCTCGGCAGTAGCGCGTGCCAACGCCAGCTGGCGGCAAAACAGCCAAAAGAGACCCGTCCCAAATTGACTGCTCGTGAAAGTCGTGTCCGCACGCATGGCTGGCGCCTAAGCGGGTACATGGCTGTAGTAACATAGCCCCTGTCCGCGGGCGTGCCCGCGTTATTGTGAGAAAGGAGCCCCTGTGGCTGTTAACGAAGAGCTGCTTAAGAAGGTTCTTGAAGAGATTCGCCCCAACCTGCAGGCCGATGGCGGCGATATGGAGTATGTGGGCGTCGACGACGAGGGTGTTGTCAAGCTGGAGCTGCAGGGCGCCTGCGCCGGCTGCCCCATGAGCTCGCTAACCCTTTCCATGGGTATCGAGCGCATCCTGAAGGAGCATGTGCCCGGCGTTACCCGCGTTGAGCAGGTCAATGCTTCCGGCGAGGCCGAGGACCTGTACGACGAGTACGCGCCGTTCTAAGATGCGAAAGCTGCGGACGGTACGCTCCGCATAGACGTTACGTCCAAATATGCGGCTGCGAGCGTAAGGCCCGCGGCCGCATTTGTATGTAGGGAGCAGGGGATCGATATGCTCAACGACCTCTACCATATGCTTGATCCCGTCGCGATTTCGGCGGGCCCCATCACTATCTACTGGTACGGCCTGGCCTACGTGGTCGGCGCCCTGCTTACGGCAGTCGTTATGTATCGCACGCAGCGCCGCTGGGGCTTCGACATTACGATTGATGACCTGACGAGCGTCGTGGTCGGCGTGGTCTTTGGCCTCATCATTGGCGCCCGCCTGTTCTACGTCATCTTTTACGGCGATGGCTACTACTGGACGCATCCGCTCGAGATCTTTGCCACCAACGAGGGCGGCATGAGCTTCCACGGTGGCCTGGTCGGCGGCATCTTGGGCGGCATCATCGTGTGCCGCATGTATAAGCTCGACGCCTGGACCATCGCCGACCTTGCTGTTATCGGCGCTCCGCTGGCGCTGTGTCTGGGACGCTGCGCCAACTTCGTAAACGGTGAGCTGTGGGGTAAGCCGACCGATCTGCCCTGGAGTGTGGTCTTTGGCGGCACCGCGGGCGATATGCCGCGCCATCCCTCCCAGCTCTACGAGGCGTTTCTAGAGGGCATTGTGCTCTTCTGCATCCTGCAGGTGCTCAGTCGCAAAAAACCGCTGCTGCCCCAGGGTACGTTTATGGGCGTCTTTGTGATGGGGTACGGCATCGTCCGCTTTCTCGTCGAGTTCGTGCGCGTGCCCGATGCCCAGCTGGGTTATCTGCTGGGAGGCGTTATCACCATGGGCCAGCTGCTGAGTTTGCCGCTCGTGATTGCCGGCCTGGTGCTCATCATCTTCGCCAGACACCGCAATCGCCCCCAGCGCATCTACCTCGACGCCTAACCACCACAAAGGGGACAGGCACCTTTGTGGTGGTTTTGCCGAGTTTGATAGGTTTCTAGAAAGGATTTCGGACTGTGAAGGATTCCGACCTCTCCACAACGGCTGCGCGCGACGCTGCCCGCATCGTCTGGTTTAAGCGCTACCCCGCCAAGCAGACGCTCATCGCATTTCTGCTCGCGCTGTTGGCGACCACGGCGTTTTCCATCGATCCCGCGCCGGTCTCGAGCAACGCAGTCTTGGCGATTGACCCCAAAGCCTCGGGCATGCTGTACGTGTGCTATGAGGTGCTCCTCTCGTTTGCCGGCCATACCGACGCGGTCATGCTGCTTGCGCTTGCCTGCCTGCTCACGCTGCCGTTTCGCTACGTATTCTTTGGCCGCGGCGATGCCTGGCGTCCCTCGGTGATCCTTCCGTCGCTGTTCTTTGCCGTCTGCATGGTGTTTGGCCGCAGCTACGACCTCATCGATTCGGCCGAGATCGTGCTCGGCGACAAGGCCCGCATCATCTGCGCCTGGATAGGTGGTGTGGGCTGGATGCTCTTGGCGGTCGTTGCCTTCTACCTGGCTTTTGAGTGCCTAGATTGGCTGAGCTCTCGGCGCATTCCGTTTTCCGAAGCGCACTTTGGCCGTGTATGGCGTGTGGCTCACGCCGTGCTCTCGGTCCATCCCTTTGCCGGGCCTTTTCTGGTGCTTATGATCGCCTGGGCGCCCACGCTCATCGCTTCGCTGCCCGGCCTTTTTATGGGGGATACGGGTGCGCAGATTCGCCAGTGGTTCAACTACCCCAACGGCACGAGTGACTACCTGCGTCTGCTCAATCCCAACGTGTTGCTCAACGGACATCACCCCGTGGTGCACACGGCTATCATCAGTTCGTGCGTCCAGCTGGGGCTTTCACTGTTCAACAGCGCCAATGCGGGACTTGCCATCTACACCTGTGCCCAATTTGTCATCACGGCCGCCTGCATGGCCTATTCCATCTCGTCGCTGCGCAAGCTGGGCGTGAGCCTGCCGGTCCGCGGCGTGATCTTGCTGTTCTTTGTGTTTATGCCCATGTTCTCCAACTACGCGGCCCTGCTTACCAAAGACGTGCTGTTTGCCGACGCGTTTTTGGTGCTGTTGGTGCAGACCGTGAAGCTTGCGGCCTGCGGCCTGCCCCGTCGCGATGCCAATGCCGAGCGTGCGGGCGAGCCCGAGCCCGCGCTTTTTGCGCGTCACGACTGGCTGTTGCTTGCCCTGGGCGCCATGGGTTCCACGTTTCTGCGCAACGGCGGCCTGGTGTTTCCCCTGGCGGCATGCGTAATCGCGGCGGCGTTTTGCGCATGGGACGCGCATGCGGCTCGTCGCGCAGCCAAGCAGGCTGGTGCTGCGCCTTCGGGCGCCATCCCGCGTTTCCGCTGGATGGGAGTTCTTGCGGTGCTTGCACTCTGCCTTGCCTCTAATATGTACTTCACCAAGGTCTTTATGCCGGCGCACGACATCACGCCTGGTTCCAAGCGCGAAATCCTCTCGATTCCGTTCCAGCAGACGGCTCGTTTCGTCCAAAAGCACGACGGCCTCAACTCGGGCGTCAACCCCACGGTTAAGGAGGACGGCACCATCGTGGAGGCTCCTTGCGACGGCTTGGTGACCGACGAAGAGCGTGCCGTGATCGACCGTGTGCTTAAGTACGAGAATCTGGGCCGTCGTTACAACCCGGACAAGTCGGACGCCGTCAAAAATTGCTTTAACGAGTACGCCTCGCAGGAGGACATCAAGGCCTATTTTGAGGTGTGGGCCCAGATGTTCAAAAAGGATCCCGAGTGCTATATCTCGGCGCTCATCAATAACTACTACGGCTACTTTTATCCGAGTGCCCGCGATGCGTGGGTCTACAGCACGGCGCGCAGTGCCGAGATTATGGCACGCCCCGATAATCTCAAGTACTTCGACTTCCATCCGGTCGATAGCAAGGTTGTGCGCTGGTGCGACCACCTGATCAACCTGTATCGCGTGGCAGTACAGCGCATCCCGTTTATCTCGCTCACCATGAGCTCGGCCACCTATGTGTGGATCATGATCGCCGTGGTGGTCTACCTGCTGCGTCGTCATTCATGGCGTGCGCTGGCGATCTGGGTGCCGCTGCTGGGTGTGCTCGCCGTGTGCCTGATTGGTCCCTGCAACGGCTCGACCTACATGCGTTACCTGTATCCGGTCATCGCCTGCATGCCCTTTGCCATCGGCGCCACCATCACCCGCAGCGACCTCCTCTGGTCCTAATTTGGTGCAAAGGGGACAGGTTACTTTGCACCAAGGGGCTGTATCATCACGACGCCTTCATTTTGGGGTTTATCTCGCAGGCCAGTAGGTATATCATAACGACGTTTGTTTATATTGCCCGAGCATCTGCGCTGGGCTTTAGGTCGAAACCGATAGGAGACACGTATGTCCGGACACTCTAAGTGGGCCACAACCAAGCATCGTAAGGGCGCGCAGGACGCCAAGCGTTCCGCCCTCTTCTCCAAGCTGAGCCGCAACATCACCGTTGCTGCCCGTCTCGGCGGCGACCCGCTGCCCGAGAACAACGCCAGCCTCGCTGCTGCTGTTGCCAAGGCCAAGGCTCAGTCCATGCCTAAGGACAAGATCAAGTCCGCTATCGACAAGGCTTTTGGTTCGGGTGCCGATGCCGCCGTCTACGAAAACATCGTGTACGAGGGCTATGGTCCCGCCGGCGTTGCTGTCTACGTTGACTGCCTGACCGATAACCGCAACCGTACCGCCGCCGATGTCCGTTCCGCCTTCTCCCACGCTGGTGGCAACCTGGGCACCTCCGGCTCCGTCGCCTTCCAGTTTGAGCGCAAGGGCCAGATTGTCGTCGCCAAGGAGATCCTGGACGAGAACGCCAAGAAGGAGACCATGATCGCCAACGGTGCTGCCGGTGACGAGGATGAGTTCATGATGGCTATCGCCGAGGCCGGTGGCGAGGACTACGAGGACGCCGGCGAGGAGTGGATCGTCTGGACCGCTGCTAACGACGTCATGGCTGTTTCCAAGGCACTCGAGGAGCAGGGCGTCCAGGTCAAGGGCTCCGAGACCACCATGGTCCCGACTACCCCGACCGAGGTCTCCGGTACCGACGCCAAGAAGGTTCAGCGCCTTATCGACCGTCTCGAGGAGCTCGACGACGTCCAGGACGTCTACAGCACCATGGACATGACCGACGAGGTCATCGCTGCCCTCGAGGAGGAGTAGCGCCTGCACGGGTTAAGCCGTGCATATCTGGGCATAATGAAGCGAGCATGCAAGCCTCGTGGAATAGATGAGCCGGATCCGCGTGCGTATGGCACCGGACCCGGCTCTTTTATAATGATGCGAATCGTTTTCCATTCTGTGGACCGAAACCTGAAGGGAGCGCGCGTGCGCGTACTCAAACGAGCCCTAGCGATCGTGTATCTTGCCGCCGCCATCGTGGCGCTGGGTACGCTTGTCTGCCAGTTCTGGGGACCGTATACGTATCGCTTTATGTTGCTGTTGCGTGACACCATGCCTCGCGTCGTCGTTACGGCGTGCGCCGCCATCGTGGCACTTGGCGTGCTCATCGGTTTTTTCCGCCTGATGTTCGCGCGTCGCGAGCCGTCCTGCGTGCATCCGGCGGGGGAGCGCAATATCGAGGTTACGCTCGCAGCGCTTTCCTCGTGCGCCCGTGCCGCGGCGGAGTGCGATGATCGCGTGATGGTTGAGCATATCGAGGCGCGCGTTCAAGGCTCCGACGAGTCGCGCGTTCGTTTTAAGGTCGAGGCCATCGCGCTCGATGATAAAGACGTCGCCTCTCTTGCCACCGCGATGCAGCAGCGCATCGAGAAGGCCTGCGACACCATGCTCGGCACGCCGGGTACGACCGCGCGCGTCCGTTTTTTGCCGTCCAAGACTACCGTCCAGACCGTGGAGGTTTCCGGTGAGTGATACCAACCAAGACAAGACCGCCCGCACGCCGCGCCTGTCGATCGACCAGAACGCTACGCCGGCAGGCGAGTCCGCCGACACCAAGCCCGAGGCC
This sequence comes from uncultured Collinsella sp., assembly GCA_900543275.1. GTDB lineage: Bacteria > Actinomycetota > Coriobacteriia > Coriobacteriales > Coriobacteriaceae > Collinsella. Next base: position 32,260 of record UQQL01000011.1, read on the forward strand.
GGCGAGCAGCACGACAGCGCCGCCAACGACTTTGACGAGGCCATGGGTCTCATCAAAGGTACGGGCGCTGCTATCTGGAGCTACGCCGTGCGCCACCCCAACACTACGCTCGGCGCCGTGGCAGGCTTTATCCTCGCCGTGCTGGTACTTACGTTGGGCCTGTGGGACACGCTCGTCATCGCATTCTTTGTGCTGATCGGCGCCGTGATCGGCCAGATTCGCGACGGCGAGAACGGTATCGTTAACTTCTTTGGCCGCCTGTTTAGCGGCCGCTAATACGTATTCGACTGTCGCACTCGCGGCAGGCATAAGGAGGAACCATGGCTTTTAACACGAAGGTCGATGTGGCCGATACCGAGTTCGAGGCGAACGAGGTCGTCGCCGCCGAGGCGGAGGATGTAACGCTCGAGGACGAGGCGCTCGTCGAGGCCGAGTCCGATGCGGACGAGGACAACGAGGAGATGGACGAGGAGGCGGACGAGTCCGAGGACTCGCTGACCTATTCCAACGGCGTGATCGAGAAGATCGTCGCCATGGCCACCCGCGAGGTGCCGCATGTTCTGGGCATGAAGGGTAACCTTATGCACTTTGTGCAGGAACAGTTTGGTGCCGAGAACCTGACCAAGGGCGTGACGGTCGAGGTCACCGACGATAACCGCGTAGTCGTCAACATCTCGGTCATCATCGAGTACGGCGCCTATGCGCCTGCGATCTTTGACGACGTTAAGGCGCGCGTCACCGAGCGTCTGGCCGCGATGACCGGTCTTGAGGTGGCAGGCGTCAACCTGCGCATCGAGGATGTCATCACCCCCGAGGAGTACGAGCACCGCACCAGCCAGCACGAGTAACCTTCCAAAAAGGGACAGGTTTGTTTTGGCAGGTTTTATCTGCGTAAACGTCAACGGCCGGTCGCGCATGTAAAAGCGCGGCCGGCCGTTTTCTATATGCCCTCGATGCGGTCATACCGCTCGTCTAACTAAGGGTTGCAATCTTCGCGTTCCGCGTTACCCTAATGGGCGCATTGTTTCCAAATTGTTAACGAGGGGTTGCCGTAATGGCCGACGAACACGAGACCGAAAGCAAGGCATGGGCGATTGAAGCCGCTGCGGCAGAGGCGGCGTCGCGTGCCGCCGAAGAAGTGCATCGCCCGCCTGTGGTTCCGATGGAGCGCGTGGTCGGTCGCGAGGATATCGAACGTGGCGAGCGCGCCGGCCGCAAGCGCAGCCAGGAGCCAGGCTTTCCGCGCTTTTTTGCCGAGCTCAATCTGGGCCTGATTCTCACGGCGTTCGCCATCGTGGCCTTTAAAACCCCCAATCACTTTGCCTTCGGCGGCACCTCGGGCGTGTCGGTCATTCTTTCCACGCTGTTCCCGACCCTGCCCGTCGGCGTCTTTATGTGGATTATCAACGCGGTCCTGGTCGTTCTGGGCTTTATCTTTTTGGAGCGCAAGGCGATTCTATGGAGCGTCTTCGCTTCGTTTGCGCTTTCGGCCTACGTCTCGCTGTTTGAGCTCTTCATTCCGACGGATGTTTCGATGACGGGTGATATGTGGCTCGACCTGTGCTTTGCCGTCATCTTGCCGGCGCTGGGCAGTGCCATTGTCTTTGACATTGGCGCCTCGACGGGTGGCACGGACATTCTTGCCATGATCCTCAAACGCCGCACCACGCTTGAGATTGGCCGCGCGCTGCTGCTGGTCGATATCGGCATCGTAACCATCGCGGCTTTCCTGTATGGCCCGCGCGTTGGCCTGTACTGCGTGCTTGGCCTGTTTGCCAAGACGCTCGTGGTCGATAAGGCTATCGAGAGCATTCACCTTCGTAAGGTCTGCACGATCATTTGCGCCGAACCGCGCAAAGTCGAGGAGTTTATCGTCAAGCATCTCAACCGCACGGCAACGATCAGCCGTGGCTATGGCGCCTTTTCGGGCAAGTGCGTCACGGTGATCATGAGCGTGCTGAGTCGCCGCGAGGCCGTGCAGCTGCGTCGCTACGCTCGCGAGATCGATCCGGGTGCCTTTATCACGATCGTCGACAGCTCCGAGATCGTCGGCAAGGGTTTCCGCGGAACGAACTAACGCGGTCGAGCTCATCAAACAATCGAATAGCGCCCTGCGCATTGCAAATGCGTCATGTTGGAGTATTTGTCCCCACATTGGGTGATAATGATGCCAAAGACATCGTTTGCGATCCAGATGATTCGCTCAAGATACGAAGGGATGATCTCGATGTTCTGTTCGCAGTGTGGTGCCCCCATGGGCGACAACGATAAGTTCTGTGGTGCGTGTGGTGCCCCCAATGCCGGTACCGCAGCCTCTGCCCCTCAGGGTCAGCCCCAGCAGTTTGTTCCGCAACCGCCCGTGGCGAATGCGTCCAAGGGCTGTGTGGCTCAGGCGTTTGAGGATATGACCAAGACTCCGGGCGTGCTGCAGCGCGTGTGCCAGATTGCCTTTTTACCGGCGCTGATTTGTGTTGTGTCGGTACTCGTGTTGTTTATTCCCGTTATTGGCGGCATTGCAGCTGCCATCGGCTTTTTGGCAGCTTGCATTGCGAGCGTGTGTGGTTCCGGCTTTGGTATTGAGTGGGGTCGCGATCTGTCGCTCAAGGTTGATGACGGTATGGATCGTCCACTCATGCGTTCCACGTCGTTTGGCCTCGGAGTCTTTTCGAGCGTTATCTCGGTCGTGCTCGAGGTTATCGCTGCCATTCCCGTTATCGGTGTAGTGCTTTCGCTGGTGGAGAGCGTGGTAATTGGCGCCGCGGGCTCGTATTCGTATTACGGCTCTTATGCACTCGAGGCAGCGCTGTTCGGCTCGCTTGGCCTGCTTGTCCTGGCTATGATTGCCACGGCGGTCTTGGGGGTCTTCTTTAAGATGTTCGCCGACATTGCCGTGATGCACTTTGCGGTGACCGGTCGTGTCGAGAGCGCGTTTTCGCTCGATAAGGTCTGGGCGGCCTTTAAGCACAACAAGACCAAACTGTTCTGCGCTTCGTTCCTTCCCGAGTTTTTGACGGGCCTGGTCGCCAACGTTGTCACCTGGATCCTGACGTTCGTCTTTGGCACCATTGCCTCTGTCGGTATGTATAGCTACTACTACCGTCCTACGGCTATTGAGGCGCTTGTTACCGGCGGTGGCATCACGCTCGTATTGTTCTTGGTGCTGACGGCGTTTGTCACGGTATTCCTCACGGTCTTTGGCAAGATGCTCAAGCACCGTGCCGTTGGCTATTGGGTTGCGCGCTACGCAAGCGAGTGGGCCGACGAGGACAAGGACGACGTCCAGACTTTTGTGCTGCCGTTTGAGAAGAAGTCTGCTCCGGCTGGTTTTAGCGCCGACGCAGCGCCCGTATCCGATTCCGCTGCGGCGCCGGCGCCTGAGCCCGAGCCCGAGCCCGAGCCCGTGCCTGAGCCTGAGCCTGAGCCCGCGCCCGTGCCTGAGCCCGAGCCCGCGCCCATGCCGGAACCGGAGCCCGAGCCTGCACCTGAGCCCGAGCCTGCGCCAAGCTCCGACGAGGACCCGCAGGACGAGTAACCCTGCCACCTGCCATTTGGGGACGGGGTAGAAACGGTAGAAATAGCGCTTGACAAATAAGCGGGGGCGGACGTGCCGAAGCGTCCGCCCCCGCTTTGATATCGCGATGCGGCTATGACTGCGAGATGGTCGTGGATCGACTACTCGTCGTGCTTCTCCTCGCGGCGGGCGGCGGCGCGAGCGTCGTGGATGCCCTTGATTGCGGCGTGTCGGGCGGTGCGGGCATCGTGCATGGCGTCGCGGGCCTCGGCGGCCGTGGCCTTGGCAGAGCGCAGTTTGGCTGCCAGGTCGGGATTGGTCTCGGCGACCGCGGCAATCGTGGGGCCGTCGAGCTCTTCTTGTGTGGGCTCGGCCAAAAAGTCGATGGCATATTGGGCGGCCACCATGGAGCCCTTGGCCAGTACCGACTCGTCAATCTTGTAGAAGCAAGAATGTTGGGCGTACGTGGCGCCAATCTGGGGGTTGCGCGTGCCAACAAAGGCGAGCACGCCCGGTACGCGGCGCAGGTACTCCGAAAAATCCTCACCCGAGAGTGTGCCGCGATAATGGCCTTGGCCGGTGGGGCCCAGGCATTTGATTACGGCCTGGCGGCAGCGCTCGCTCGAGGCGGCATCGTTTTCGACCTTATAATTGGCGATGGTGTAGTCGGTGAGCTCTGCCTCGGCGCCCAAGGCGGCCGCGGTATGCTCCACGATGCGACGCATAAGCTCCGGCATTTCCTCGTGGGTCGAATCGCCGTAGGTGCGCACCGTGCCGGCGAGGTAGGCCGTGCCGGCGATAACGTTGCGCGCGGTTCCGCCGTGCAGCTCGCCGACGGTAATGACGGCCGGCTCGTAGGGACTGATCTCGCGCGAAACGATGGTCTGCAGAGCGTTGACGATCTCGGCGGCAACCATAACGGCGTCGTGACCGCGCTGGGGCATGGCGCCGTGGCACGAGGTGCCGCGGACGTCGATGCGGAACCAGTCGGTATTGGCCATGCGCGGTCCGGGCTCGCAGCTCACGGTGCCGGCGTCGACCTCACTCCAGATGTGCGCGGCGTAGGCGCCATCGACGCCGTCGAGCACGCCCGTGCCGATCATGAGCTTGGCGCCCTGGCCGTTTTCCTCGCTGGGCTGGAAGACGATGCGGACTTCGCCGTGGATGTCGTCGGTCATATGGCGCAGGATTTGCAGCGTGCCGAGCATCATGGCGATGTGGCAGTCGTGGCCGCAGGCGTGCATGCAGCCCTCGTTGACGCTGGCGAAATCCTCGCCGGTCTGCTCGGTGACGGGCAGGGCGTCGATGTCGGCGCGCAGCAGGATGCGGCGGCGCGGCGTGCCGTCCTCGCGATAGGCGTCGGGCGCGGTGCCGCGAAGGGTCGCCACAAGGCCCGTCTTAAGGGGACGCTCGTAGGGGATATTCATGGCATCGAGCTGGTTGGCGATGTCAGAAGTCGTGCGCTCCTCGGCGAGGCTCAGCTCCGGGTGCTTATGGAAGTGTCGGCGCTGCTTGATAATGTAGGGTTCAAACTCGGCGGCGATATCTTGGATGGCCGCGGTGACGTCGTCTGCCGCGCGAACCTCGGTTGCCGCCATAATCTGCTGTGCCTTGGTCTTCGTCATGGTCGATTTGCTCCTTGCTGGTTTTGCAAAATCGTACAAGCTCATTCCAGTATGCCACCTGCCACTTGGCCTGGCAAAGGTGCCGTTTGCCGCTTGGCGTTTTGTAGCTGGAGCGGGGGAGTACACTCGGGGGTGTTGAATTTCCTGCCAGAGATGGGGATGCCCATGCAACATATCGATCGGATTATCCGCTCCAAGAACGTCTTTACCGCGCAAGACCTGTCTCTTATACACATCTCCGAGCCCACGAGACGCGTAGTAATCTCG
>UQQL01000012.1 GCA_900543275.1 uncultured Collinsella sp.
GCATGACCAGAAGGTCTATGCCGTCCTCTTTTCATGCCAATTTGTTCGCTCTGGTTCCCGCTCGCTGGCATTACCAAAACATCGGCGGTCCAATAATGATCCCTTGGGGACGGAGGAAAAGTGGTCGTTGGGGACGCTCTTGTTTGACTAGTCAAACAAGAACGTCCCCAATGACAAGTTGGGTTGTTAATTTGTGCGGGTTGTGGTTTTGTGACCTGCTGAAATTTGAGATACTGTACAACTGTACGTTAACTAATCTTCGTAGTATATTGCTACCAGCAAAACTCAATACCATTGTGCTTCGAGACGCTAAAGCGCCTACGTACAATGGTTTTTGATAGTACGATTTGATTCAACGACAGGATGGATGGTCCAAGCGTGAGTCTCGGCAGCAAACTATCCAACGCAAAGGTCTCCTTTGCGATATTTAAGCGCGACATTAAGCGACTGCTTATGAACCCCGTCGCCCTGGTGGTTACCTTGGGCGTGTGCGTCATTCCCTCGCTGTATGCCTGGTACAACATCGTTGCCAACTGGGATCCGTACGGAAATACCCAGGGCATTAAAATCGCCATCGCCAACAACGATCAGGGCACCCAGAATGACTTGGTGGGCGAGCTCAATGCAGGCGATAAGGTGGTCGACCAGCTCAAGGAAAACGATCAGCTGGGCTGGACCTTCGTCGACTCGGCTGCCGATGCCAAAGAGGGCGTCGAGAGCGGGGAATACTACGCGGCGATCGTAATCCCCAAGAACTTCTCCGACAATCTTGTCTCGATGCTCGATGGCAATTACCATCAGCCGAAGCTCACCTATTACGTCAATGAGAAGAAGAGCGCCATTGCGCCCAAGGTCACCGATACCGGTGCCAACACCATCGAGGAGCAGATCAACTCGGAGTTTGTCTCCACGGTGGGCGAGACTGTTGCCAGTATCGCCAAGGATGCCGGTGTCGATTTAAAGGACAAGGCAACCCAGACTCAGGACTCGCTGACAAGTTCGGTGTCCGAGGCATCCGACACCTTGGGTGAGGTGCGCGATTCGATTGGCGATATGAATGCCGCCATCGATAAGACGAGTGGCGCTATCGCCTCGGCTGATGCGGCGCTTGCCGGCTTGCAAGGTCAGGCACCGTCGCTGACGCAGGCAATCTCCCAGGGCAACGACCTGCTGGGCGAGGCTCGCGCCACGGCGGGCAACTCTATCACCTCGCTCTCCAAGGCACTCTCGGAAGGTAGCCTTGCACTCACCAAGACGTCAGCCTCCGCGAACGCTGCGATTGGCAAGCTAACGGGTACGGTCACATCTACGACCACCCGCATCGACAACTCGCTCGAGTCTCTCCAGGCGACGATCGATCACAATAAGGCCGTTATCGGGCACTTGGAGATTCTCGTTAATGACACGTCGACAGGTTCCGAGGAAATTGACGCGCGCATTGTATCGACCATCGATTCGCTTCGCGAGCAAAACCAGAAGCTGCAGAGCATCAAGGATGGCCTTTCTGCACAGTCGAGCGCCATGGCAAACGACGCTACGGCAATCTCGAACGCGAGCAACGCACTCAACGCGGCAATTCAGACCGGTACGGCTAACCTCGGTCAGGCTCAGACCGATCTGGGTCAGAACGCACTTCCGAAGGCTTCGAGCGCGCTTGACTCCTTTGCCGCCGTTTCGGGCGATTTGACCGGCATTGTGTCGGGTATGACCCCCACGATAGCGAGCGCGCGCGGCACGCTGGCGCAGCTCGACGCCACGCTCAAGCAGGCAAAGACCACGCTGTCCCAAACCGACGCCTCCCTTGCCAAGGTTCAGGACAAGCTCGCGACCGCCGCCAATGACATTGCGGCGCTGCAGACCTCTGAGTCTATGGGCGAGTTAGCCGACCTCATGGACGTCGACGTCAATGACGTGGCAGATTTCATGGCATCTCCGGTTGAGCTGACGTCCAAGTCAATCTATCCGGTCAAGAGCTTTGGCTCGGGCATCGCGCCCTTCTACACCAATCTGGCGCTGTGGGTAGGCGGCTATGTGCTCATCGCTATCTATAAACTCGAGGTCGACCGCGAGGGCATCGGTAGCTTTACGGCGCGTCAGGGCTTCTTTGGCCGCTGGCTGCTGCTGGTGATCCTGGGTGCGTTGCAGGCCATCATCGTTACGGTGGGAGATCTGGTCATTGGCGTTCAGTGCGTCAATCCGCTGCTCTTTGTACTGGGCGGCATCGCTATTTCGTTCACCTACGTCAACATCATCTATGCGCTGTCCACCACGTTTAAGCATATCGGTAAAGCCATTGGCGTCATCCTCGTCATTGTGCAGATCCCCGGCTCGTCGGGCATGTATCCCATCGAGATGATGCCCGGCTTCTTCCAATGGCTGCATCCGCTGCTGCCCTTCACCTATGGCATCAACCTGCTGCGCGAGACCGTCGGTGGCATGTATTCGTTCAACTACCTGTTCAACCTGTGCATCCTGGGCGTGTTCCTTGCCATCGCACTCTTTATTGGCTTGCAGCTGCGTCCGCTGCTGCTCAACCTCAACCTGCTCTTTGACAAGCAGCTTTCCACGACGGGCCTCATGATCTGCGAGTCCAACGACCTGCCGCGCCAGCGCTATTCGCTGCGCACGGCCATGCGCGTCATGCTCGATTCGGATTCGTACCGTCGCGAGCTGCTCGATCATGCCGTGGCGTTTGAGCATCGCTACCCGTACTACATCAAGGGCGGTTTTGCCGCCGTGGTAGGCGTGCAGGTTCTGCTCTTTGTGCTTTCGACGGTGCTCGATATCGACAATAACGGCAAGATCATCCTGCTCGTTATCTGGATCATTTCGGTTATCGCCATCTGCGGCTGGCTCATCAACATCGAATACATCCGTGCGAGCCTCAATACCCAGATGCGTATCTCGGCGCTTTCGGACGAGGACCTTCGCCGCGAGATGCGCGAGCACACGGCTGCCATCCCTGCCGCCCGTCGCATGTTTGGTCTCAACGCCAGCGAGCGTGGCGCCAAGGGAGGCGAACAGCCTACGAGCCGTCTGTCGCATATCGGTGCGCATCGTAAGGCTCAAGATGCCGACGGCGCTGACAACGTAAACGGAAACGACGGGGACACCACCCCGCTTGGCAAGCACTCTAAAGGAGGTGAGGCATAAATGAAGAACATCCTGCACCTGTTTAAGCGTGATGTCCAAAACGTGTCTCGCTCCGTGATCGGCATGGTCGTCGTGATGGGCCTCATTATCGTGCCGTGCCTGTACGCGTGGTTTAACATCGCCGGCAGCTGGGATCCGTACGGCAATACCGGCAACCTTAAGATTGCAGTGGTCAACACCGATGAGGGCTACGAGAGCGACCTGATTCCCGTCGAGATCAACGTGGGCGAAAACGTGACGGCGACCCTGCGCGGTAACGAGAACTTTGACTGGGTTGTCCTCAACGACCGCGATAAGGCGATTGAGGGCGTTAAGTCGGGCGCATACTATGCCGCCGTCGTTATCCCCAAGACGTTTAGCGCCGACATGATGACGCTTTTCTCGACCGAGGTGAAGCACGCCGATATCGAGTTCTACGAGAACCAGAAGGCCAACGCCATCGCACAGATCGTGACTGAAAAGGGCTCGAGCGCCGTCCAGAGTCAGGTCAACGAGACCTTTACCAAGACCATCACGACCATCGGCCTTAAGACCGTGTCCAGCCTGCTCGACTATATGAGTACCGACCAGGTGAGCAGCTTTATCGCCAATCTTTCCTCTACGCTGGGCGATTCGGTCGAGGACCTGCAGGACGTTCAGGCGAGCGCGACGTCGCTCGCGGGCATATTGAGCTCTACGTCCGATTCACTGATATCGGCGGGCGGCATGCTCAAGCAGACGGGCACCGTTGATGAGTCGACGAAGCAGCTCATGGAACATGCCAAAAGCGGCATCGATGATTCCAAAGAAGCGCTTAAGGCGGCAAACGATGCCATCGATGCCGCGATCGATGGAAGCGCGGGTTCGTTCGACAATGTGTCCGCCGAGCTTGCGAAGGCATTCGATGCCGCGAATCAGCATGTTGACCTTACGGTGTCTCAGCTCAACGAAGCCGCAGCGGCGCTCAATACGCGTGCTGACGATATCGATGCGATGGCCGATCGGCTCCGCAGCCTTGCCGACCAGGTGAGTGATGACAAGCTCAAAGACGGTCTCAAGTCCGCTGCTACGTCGCTGGGCAGAATCGCCGTTGAGTACCGCAACAATGCGAAGGACCTGACGGCGACCGCAAAGTCCCTTTCGGACGGCATGGCGGAGGTCAACAACTCGCGTGCCGAGGTTGACCAGGCAATCGCCGATGCCAAGGCGGGTATCTCGGGAGCCAAGTCCGACTACGATTCCACGTTCTCGGTTAAGGCCAAGGAGCTCAAGAAGACCATTTCGGGCGTTCTGGATTCCCTGAACGGGATCTCGGGCGACTTGGATAGCGCCGTAGCAGGACTGACCGATGCGTCCGGCTCGCTGGCGAAGGGTCTGTCCAAAGCCGCAAAGCTCGTCAACAAGGCTTCTGACCAGCTGGGTGAGGCGTCGGACAAGATCAGTGCCTTTAAGGACGAGCTTGATAGCGCTCTGATGTCGGGTGACCTGGCCATGATTAAGACAATGATTGGCAACGACCCCGAGGGCCTCGCCGTGTCGCTTTCTGGCCCCGTTGCGCTCGACCGCAAACCGGTCTATCCGATCCGCAACTACGGTTCGGCCATGGCACCGTTCTACACGATTCTGTCGCTTTGGGTCGGCTCAATCGTACTGGCGGCCATGATGAAGGTCTCGGTTGACGATGAGCTTATCAACGAGCTCATCCCCGTACGCCTGCACGAGATCTATCTGGGTCGTTACCTGTTCTTTGGCGGTTTGGCCCTGCTGCAGGCAACGCTCGTGTGCGCGGGCGACATTCTGTTCTTTGGCATTCAGTGCGACAACCCGCTGCAGTTTGTGCTGGCGGGCTGGGTCGCGAGTCTCGTGTTCTCCAATATCGTCTACACGCTTACGGTTTCGTTTGGCGATATCGGCAAGGCGCTCGCTGTCGTGCTGTTGGTCATGCAGGTCGGCGGTTCGGGCGGCACGTTCCCCATCGAGATGACCGGCCCCGTGTTCCAGGCAATCTATCCGTTCCTGCCGTTCACTCATGGCATCAACGCCATGCATGCCGCCATGGCCGGCGCCTACCATATGGAGTATTGGATTGAGCTGGGTATCTTGGCGAGCTACCTGATTCCGTCGCTGGCCCTGGGCGTCGTCTTCCGCCGCCCGGTCATCAAAGCCAACGACTGGATCATCGAAAAGCTGGAGTCGACCAAATTGATTTAGCGCGACAACGTGGCGTTGACGGAACATCGAGGCCTTCCGGCTCGACGCTTTAGTTGAGTGAATTGCATGAGCTGCTTGGTTGTTGTTACAGTAGCGGGGCGTGCCGGGGGTCCGGCGCGTCCCGTTTTTATTTGACCATGAGGCGGCATGCGGTCACGCGCGTGCGGACACCACGCCCAGATTGAGCGCGAGGATGCCCTATGCCCCAGCATGCCACTGACAATATCGAAATGATGCCCGACAGCCCTGTGGCTCGCGAGGACCTGGGTGCGGGCGGCACCTCCCGTGGTGCCGGTGCTCGTTCGCCGTTGTTCTGGAAAGTTCTACTGCTTTCGGTGGCGATTATCTGGGGTTACTCCTTTACCACTATGAAGGACGCGCTCGACACCATTCCGGTGTTTGAACTGCTCTACGTGCGCTTTCTGCCTGCGGCGTTGGTCATGTTTGTCATCTTCCACAAGCGCATCATCGCGCACCTCAACGCCCGCAATCTTATCGTCGGACTTGGAATGGGCACACTTATGTGGGCCGCCTACGTCCTGCAGACGGTCGGTCTGGCGCAAACCACGGCGGGCAAGAACGCGTTTTTGACGGGTACGTACTGCATCCTCGTGCCCTTTGCGAGCTATTTTCTGAGCGGCGAAAAACTCACCCGCTATAACCTGGGCGCGGCACTGCTGTGCTTGGCGGGCATTGGCCTGGTGGCGCTCGATAGCGTCGAGTTCAATATCGGCGATGCCATTACGCTGGGCGGCGCGGTCTTCTTCGCCATCCAGATGGCGGTGACCGCCAAGTACGGTCGCAAAATGGACATCAACGTCATCACGTTTTGGATGTTTGTGGGCAATGGCATCCTAAGCCTGGTCTCGTCGCTGCTATTCGAAACCCAGGCGCCTCTGTCCGTGTGGACGCCGAGCTTTATCAGTGCGATGGCGTTTCTCTCGGTGGGCTGCACATGCGTGGCTCTGCTCATCCAAAACGTCGGCCTGGCGCATGTCCCGGCTTCGACGGGCTCGCTGCTCCTTTCGATGGAGTCGCCTTCGGGCGTGTTGTTTTCGGTGCTGCTGATGGGGGAGGCGCTCACCTCGCGTCTGCTCGCCGGCTTTGTGCTTATCTTCCTGTCGATTATCTTGAGCGAGACTCACTTCGATTTTTTGCGTCGAAAGCCGCGCCCGCAATTGTAAACAACTTGTTGCGCCGCCCTCCTGGGGCGGCATTTTTTATGCCTCGCCCTTAAAGTTGTACCTTACACTTTACGCTATCAAAGTGCTTACCGCAAAAACGTTACTGGAGGGCATTTATGGCACCAGCTCAGTCCGATCTTCAACCGCAATCAGCGCCCAAGGCCACCGCAGCGGCGCAGGCCGCTATCGGTGACGGTCTCGTTGCAGAAGCTCAGGCTTTTGCAGACGAGCTCGCTGCGTGGCGACACGATTTACACCAGATGCCCGAGCTGGGTAATAGCCTCCCACAGACCTCTGCGTATATTCAAGCGCGCCTGACCGAGATGGAAATCCCATTTGCCACGCTCGTCGATGGTTCCTGTGTTGTGGGCCTTGTCGGCGCCGGTGCCGCCGCGGCCCAGGGCAATGGCGTCTGCACGGACGAACAGGCCGGTACGGTCATCATGCTCCGTGGCGACATGGATGCCCTGCCCGTTGCCGAAGAGTCAGGTGAGCCTTTCGCCTCTACGAACGGCTGCATGCACGCATGCGGACACGATATGCACGCGACGGCGCTGCTTGGTGCGGCGCGCCTGCTCAAGGCCCGCGAGTCCGCGCTTGTCGACGCCAACGCCACGGTTAAGTTGCTGTTCCAGCCGGGCGAGGAAACCTTTGAGGGTGCCCGCGCCGCCATCGCCGACGGTCTGCTGCAGAACCCGCGTCCCCAGGTCGCCTTTGCCATGCATGTCAATAGCCAGTCGCCGCTTGGCCTGGTGCTCTACGGCAGCCCGGCGCTCTCGGGCGTGTACGGTTTTCGCATCGCGCTTCAGGGCAAGGGCGGCCATGGCTCGAGCCCCGAGATCTGCATCGACCCCATCACGGCCGGCGTGCATGTGCATTTGGCGCTTCAGGAGCTTATCGCTCGCGAGGTGCCGGCGGCCAAGGAGGTCGCGCTTACCGTTGGCAAGTTCACCGGCGGTCAGGCCGCAAATGTCATTCCCGACACTTGTGTGCTCGAGGGAACGCTGCGTGGCTTCGATGTCGAGCTCATGGAGCACCTCAAGGCCCGCATCGCGGAGGTCGTCAAAGGCGTTGCCACGACCTATCGTACGCCGGCGACTATTGAGACGCTCTCGGATGTTCCCCCGCTCGTACTCGATGACGATATGACGCAGGCGTCGCTTGGCTACGTGGGCGCGGTGCTGCCCAAGTCCGCCTTCCTGCCGCTGTTCCACGCCATGGCGAGCGAGGACTTCGCGTTGATCTCGAGCGAGATCCCGAGTGCGTACTTTACCGTGGGCGCTGCCGTGACTGATACGGACGAGCATTTTGCTCAGCATCATCCCAAGGCACGTTTTAGCGATGCCGAGCTTCCCCTTGGCGCCGCGGCTTATGCCGCCGTCGCTTTGGGCTACATCGCCGACCACCGGTAGCACCCAATCTTGCTGCTCGTTTGTTTAAAAAAAGAACAGCATGTCTCAGCAACGTAAGTTCTTCCCCGGCTGGCTCGTGGTGGCCTCCGGCTTTGTGATCATGGCCACGTGCTACACCATTTTCGTCAACTGCATGAGCCTGTTCCAGCCGCTCATCGTCAGCGACTTGGGAGTATCTCTTGCGCAGTACAACATCTCCAATGCGATCTCCACGGTGGTGAGCGTTATCGGATCGCTTGTCATTGGCCATGTTGCCGACAAGGTTAGTGGTCGCATTTTGGGTTCGCTTACCGTCATAGCCACCTCGGCGGTGCTCGTGGGCATGAGCTTTGTCGGTGAGCTGTGGCAGGTCTACGTGCTCTTTGCCGTCTCGGGCTGCTTCGCTGTCGCCTCGACCCGCCTGCTCATTAGCCTGGTGACCGCCAACTGGTTTACGGCCAAGCGAGGCCTTGCCATCTCCATCGCACTTTCGGGCTCGGGCTTTGGCGGCGCCATTCTGTCTCCCATCGTGAGCTCGCTGATCGTGAGCGTGGGTTGGCGTTCCACCTTCTTGGTGCTTGCCGCCGTCTGCATTGTGGCGGCGCTGCCCATCACGGCGTATTCCTTCCGCACCAAACCTTCCGAGATTGGCCTGAAGCCGCTCGGCGAGAACCCGGGCGATCCGTCCGTCTCGACGGCTGGCGACAAGGACGAGCACACGGCTCCTGAGGTTAACGTTGGCTGGTCTCGCATCAAGAAGAGCCCGGCGTTTTGGCTGCTCGTCGTCGCCTTCCTCTTTATGGGCCTCGTTAACGGCGCCATCTACGATCGCTTTGGTTTGCGCTTTGGCAACGTGCTGGGTTCCGTTGCGTGTATTGTCGCCTGTGTGGCGCTGTGCTTCCCGACGACGGACCTTGGTCCTATTGTTGCCGCTGTGAGCTTTGGTATCGGAACGTGCATGGGCACCATCACGCCTACCATTGCCGCGTCCAAGCAGTTTGGCATGGCCGACCTCGGCAAGGTCACGGGCACCATTACCTCGCTCGAGATGGTCGGCGGCACCGTGGGCGCTATCGTCTCGGGCGTGCTGTTCGATGCCACGGGCTCCTTTGCGAGCACCTGGATTGTGTGCCTGGCATGCTCCGTTGTCATGCTCGTGTTCCTGCTGGCATCCGAGCCCATCGCCGCCAAGCTGCGCGCGAGCGTGGCGGGGGAGTAGACGTCCGTCGCTCTTTTCTATTTGCCCCGTTCTATCCGTGGCTGCCCTGGAGGCCGAATAGATGCTCGTACCATCATTCGGTTTCCAAGGCGGCCACGGATCACAAACAGCGGCGGCGCATCTGGCCGAACGAGTCCCCATACCCTCGTTCGGTCAGACGCGCCGCCGCTGTTTGTGTTTGTGCCGTATAATATCCACTACCTATGACGCGATACAAAAGAAAGGTGTTTGCCCATGCAGGCACAGAAGGCGGAGGGAACCCGCGACCTTATCGGCGCCGAGATGCGCGCCTGGCAAAAGATGCAGCAGATTGCGGCCAGCGTATTCGAGCCGTTTGGCTTTAAGCCCATCGAGACGCCCGCGATCGAGCAGGTGGACGTCTTTGTCCACGGCATCGGCCAGTCGACCGACGTCGTGCGCAAGGAGATGTTCCGCGTGTTTAGCGGCGCCAACCTGGAGCGCGTCTTTACCGAGGGTACCGATACCAAGCTCAAGCCCAAGCAGCGCCTGGCACTTCGCCCCGAGGGCACGGCCGGCGTGGTGCGCGCCGTCGTCGAGAACAATCTGGTGCCCCAGGGCTCCACGCCGTTTAAGGCGTACTACGCCGAGGCCATGTTCCGCGGCGAGCGTCCCCAGAAGGGCCGCCTGCGCCAGTTCCACCAGGTGGGCATCGAGTGGCTCGGCGCTCCCGATCCGGCGGCAGACGCCGAGTGCATCATTATGCTCATGGAGTTCTACAAGCGCCTGGGCTTCGATCTTTCCAAGCTTCGTCTGCTCATCAACTCGATGGGTGACGCCCAGTGCCGTCCGGCTTACCGCGAGCAGGTTAAGCAGTTCATCCTCGATCACGCCGACGAGATGTGCGATGAGTGCCGTGAGCGCGCCGAGCTCAACCCGCTGCGTGCCTTCGACTGCAAGAACGACCATTGCCGCGAGATCATGGCCGACGCGCCGCTGATGGGTGACAACCTGTGCGATGAGTGCCGCGAGCACTACGAGCAGGTCAAGCGCTATCTGGATGCCGCCGGTATCGAGTATGTCGAGGATCCCACCCTGGTGCGTGGTCTGGACTACTACACCCGCACCGTCTTTGAGGTCGAGGCTCCCGGTGCCGGCGTCGGCTCCATCGGTGGCGGCGGCCGCTACGACGGCCTGGTCGAGCTCGAGGGTGGCAAGCCCACGGCGGGCGTCGGCTTTGCCGTCGGTTTTGAGCGCGCCCTGCTGGCCCTGCAGGCCTTTGGCAGCGATTTGGGTGCCGATGAGGCCCCGTGCGTCTATGTCGCCAACGCTGGCAAGGAGCTGCGCCAGAACGTCTTTGCCATTACGCAGGAGCTTCGCGCCGCAGGCATCGTGACCGAGGCCGACTATCAGGGCCGTTCGCTCAAGGCTCAGTTTAAGCAGGCCGATAAGGTGGGCGCCAAGCTCATCTTGGTCCTGGGCGGCGACGAACTTGCCGCCGGCAAGGTCAAGGTACGCGACATGCAGAGCCATGACGAGGTTCTCGTCGATCTGGCCAACGTCGTCGAGGCGGTTCGCGAGCGTCTGTAGCGTATGATTTTTGAGCTGCGGACCCGCTAACATGTCCCGCTCGCGACGAGCTATTGTTACGGGGGTGTTTCGCATTTATGCGGAATGCCCTCGCTTGCATATGCCGCCCACCGAGAAATACGACCATTTGGGGCAAAAACCCTTGCAATGCAGAAAATACTTTTGTGTGGTAAAGCGCAATCAGTGTCGAAAGTATTTCTCAAACGCCTATAATGAATACCGCATGTTACGTGCATAGAAGGAGGAATGGGAGGAAACGTGGCTGAGAACCTAAGCAACCAGTCTGTACCCGAAGCCGCGGCGCGCGTCGCTGCCGTGGTCAACCGCCTCGTTAACCGAATCGGCTCGAATGCCGAGTCCAGGGAGCGTCTCGCCGAGATCGAGATCCCCGAGGAGCTGCGCGACAATCTGGCGCTGTTCTTGCGCCTGGAGCGCCGTGTGCTTAGCGAGTATGATCCCGAGATCGCGGACCTGTTCGACAAGATTTTGACAGCCGAGATTGTGGTCAATGCCGGCAACCCCGGTACCTGCGCTGCCGACGAAGCCGTCGACGAGCAGGGCGTGCCCACCGCCGACGAGCCCACTGCCGTGGCATTTCGTGAGGTCGTCGATTTGATCGACAGCCTGCCGCTCGATAAGCAGCAGGTCATCGTTCGCGCCTTTACGAGCTTTTTCCATCTGGCAAACCTGTCGGAGGAGAACTACCGTGTGGCGCAGCTGCGCGAGCGCGAGGCCGGTGCGTCGACCGATACCGAGGTCGATCCTGCCAACGAGCTTACCGTTGCCTATCACCAGCTGGTGAATGAGCTGGGTGTCGAGGGTGCCAACGAGCTGCTCGACAAGCTCGAGTTCCACCCTGTCTTTACCGCACATCCCACCGAGGCCCGTCGTAAGGCCGTCGAGGGCAAGATCCGCCGTATCTCCAACCTGCTGGAGGAGCGTCCGCGTCTGGGCGGCTCCGACCTGGTGGAGAACGAGCGCCATATGCTGCAGGAGATCGACGCCCTGGTGCGTACGAGTCCCATCGCGCTCAAGAAGCCCACGCCGGTCGAGGAAGCCGATACCATCATCGACATCTTCGATAACACGCTGTTCGACGTTATCCCCGTTATCTATCGTCGTTTTGACGATTGGGTGCTGGGCGACAAGGCCGGTACTGTGCCGCCGCTGTGCCCGGCGTTCTTCCATCCCGGCAGCTGGATCGGTTCCGACCGCGACGGTAACCCCAACGTCACCGCCAAGGTGAGCCGTGAGGTCGCCGCCAAGTACTTTACGCACATGGTGCTCAAGCTCGAGGACAAGTGCCGCCACATCGGCCGCAACCTCACGCTCGAGGCTACCTACAGCAAGCCGTCGGCCGAGCTCATTAACCTGTGGAACCATCAGGTCGAGATGAGCCCTCGTTACACGGCCCGCGCCGAGCTGATCTCCGAGCACGAGCCGCATCGCGCCGTCATGCTCGTCATGGCCGACCGCCTGAACGCCACCGTCCGTCGTATCACCGACACCATGTACCACAGCGCCGACGAGTTCCTGGATGACCTGCGCGTCGTCCAGCGTTCGCTGGCCGCCTGCGGTGCCGTCCGTGCTGCCTACGGCCCGGTCCAAACCATCATCTGGCAGGTCGAGTCCTTCGGCTTCCATATGGTCGAGATGGAGTTCCGTCAGCACTCCGTGGTGCATGCCCGCGCCCTTAAGGATATCCACGAGAACGGTATCCATGGCGACCTGCAGCCCATGACGCGCGAGGTCATCGATACCTTCCGCGCTATCGGCTCCATCCAAAAGCGCTACGGCAAGAAGATGGCGCACCGCTACATCATCTCGTTCACCAAGAGCGCCCAGCATGTGGCCGACGTCTTTGAGCTTGCCCACCTGTCCTTTGCACACGAGGAGGATGTCCCCGAGCTCGACGTGATCCCGCTGTTCGAGCAGCTCGAGGACCTCGAGGGCTGCGTCGACGTGCTCGACCAGATGCTTACGCTGCCCGTGGTGCAAAAGCGCCTTGCCCAGACCAACCGCCGCATGGAGGTCATGCTGGGCTATTCCGACTCCTCCAAGGACGCCGGTCCTACCACGGCCATGCTCGCGCTGCACTCCGCGCAGGAGCGCATCGCCAAGTGGGCCGAGAAGAACGATATCGACCTGGTGCTCATGCACGGTCGCGGCGGTGCCGTGGGCCGTGGTGGCGGCCCGGCCAATAAGGCCGTGCTGGCGCAGCCCAAGGGTTCGGTCAACTGCTTCTTTAAGCTCACCGAGCAGGGCGAGGTCATCTTTGCCCGTTACGGCAACCGCACGCTGGCTCAGCGCCATGTTGAGTCCGTTGCTGCCGCAACGCTTTTGCAGTCGGCCCCGAGTGTCGAGAAGACCAACACCGAGACCACGCAGAAGTTCTGGGATATGGCCGAGAAGCTCAACACCGCAAGCCACGAGCGTTATCTGGACCTGCTGAACACCGAGGACTTTACACCGTGGTTCTCGACCGTGACGCCGCTGACCGAGGTCGGTCTGCTGCCGATCGGCTCGCGTCCCGCCAAGCGCGGCCTGGGTGCCAAGTCGCTCGACGACCTGCGTACCATTCCGTGGATCTTCAGCTGGAGCCAGGCACGCATTAACCTGGCCGCTTGGTACGGCCTGGGCACCGCCTGCGAGCAGTTTGGCGATCTGGACCAGCTTAAGGCTGCCTACCAGGAGTGGCCGTTCTTCCGCACCTTTATCGACAACATCGAGATGTCGATCGCCAAGACTGACCAGCGCATCGCCAAGATGTATCTGCACCTGGGCGATCGCCAGGATCTATCCGAGAAGGTCTTCACCGAGATGCAGCTCACTCGTAAGTGGGTCCTTGCCATCGTCGGTGACGAGTGGCCGCTGCAGCGCCGCCGTGTGCTTGGCTGTGCCGTTCGCGTGCGCAACCCCTACGTCGACGCCCTGTCCATCGCCCAGGTCCGCGCCCTTCGCGAGGTGCGTATGAACCAGGACGAGATGACCGAGGAGAAGAAGGCCGAGTACATGAGCCTGATTCTTTCGACTGTGACCGGCGTCTCGGCAGGATTGCAAAACACGGGGTAATCGATAGCCCTGTAGTCGTTGTCCGGGGCCGCCGTATGTTTACTTTCCGGCGCGTCCTCGGACATGCAAGAAGCCCTCGCTGCGCACTTCGTGCGGCGAGGGCTTCTTGCGTCCTGTGGAGTGCGCCGGAAAGTAAACATATGGCGGCCCCTGCGATGTCCGGTCTTCGGAGGATTACTGGCTGGGGAAAAGATGGCGCGCTTCGCGCACTTTGATGGGGCTTCGTGCTGCGGAATGCATTCAGAGGGAAACCCGTCGGGTCCCTTCATCCTCGGTCTTCTGGGATTAAAGCTGAAGGGAATAAGGCGCGCTTCGCGCCTCGCGTCTTATCGATCGGGATTGAGATGCATGTGGCGCTTCTTGACTTACGACTGTAGCGGCCGCGGTCCCGTTTGGGATCGCGGCCGTTTTGTTGTGGGTCAAATATGAACGTTGTGTTAATGAGTCGGTAGACGGTGGTGTTTTTCGGTGAGCGGCGTATCCTTCCAACGGTTTATCTAGTGTGTCAGTTGAAAAGGAAGAGGGCGCTCGTCATTGTTTGAATGTGAACTGCCGTTTGACCACAAGACGTTGCATCTGGAGCTCGAGGATAAGAACTTCGCGGGTGTGATGGAAGGTCATCAAAACGAGTTTAAGACCACGAAATCGCAGGAAGAGCTGGTAGAGGAGTCACTTGCCAACCCTTATGGCTCGCCTTCGCTCGAGGAGCTTTGTGCTGGCAAGAGAGATATCGTCATTATTAGCTCCGATCATACGCGCCCCGTTCCCTCGCGTGTGACGATGCCTATTCTGCTGCATCACATCCATTCCGCTGCACCCGAGGCTCGCGTGCGTATTTTGGTTGCTACGGGTATGCATCGTCCGTCGACGCACGAGGAACTCGTCAACAAGTATGGCGAGGAGATTGTTGCCAACGAGGAAATCGTTATGCACGTCGCGACTGACGACAGCATGATGAAAAAGATTGGCACCCTGCCTTCCGGTGGCGAGTGCATCATCAACAAGATTGCCGCCGATTGCGATCTGCTGCTTGCCGAGGGCTTTATTGAGCCGCACTTCTTTGCCGGTTTCTCTGGTAGCCGCAAGTCCGTCCTGCCTGGCATCGCCAGCTACAAGACCATCATGTACAACCACAACGGCCAGTTTGTGAATGATTCCCACTCGCGTGCCGGCAACCTGTGCCACAACCACGTGAGCGAGGACATGTTTGCTGCCGCCGAGATGGCTCACCTTGCCTTTGTGCTTAACGTGGTGCTCAACGGCAAGCACGAGGTCATCGGCTCCTTTGCCGGCGATATCCACAAGGCGCACGAGGCCGGCTGCGAGTTCGTGAAGAGCCTTGCCGGCGTTGAGCCCGTCGAGTGCGAGATTGCCATCACCACCAACGGCGGCTACCCGCTCGACCAGAACATCTACCAGGCTGTGAAGGGCATGTGCTCTGCCGAGGCCACGCTTCCCGAGGGCGGCGTGATTATCGATGTCGCCGGTTGTGCCGACGGTCACGGTGGCGAGGGCTTCTATCACAACATCGCCGACAACGATCCTGCGGAGTTTGAGCGCGCCTGCATCGACCGTCCTAAGGACGAGACCCTGCCCGACCAGTGGACGAGCCAGATCTTTGCCCGCATCCTGGCGCATCACCCTGTGATCATGGTTACCGACCTGTGCGATCACCGGATGATCAAGGATATGCACATGACGCCGGTCAACACCCTCGATGAGGCGCTCAAGCTCGCCTTTGAGATGAAGGGTGCCGATGCCAAGGTGGCCGTCATTCCCGATGGCCTGGGCGTTGTCGTCGCTCAGCACTAGTACGCGGCCTAAACGAATCGTTTATAACCGACAAGAAAGATAAGGTTTTATGCTTACCAAACTCCTCTGCGAATTCGGCGCAACGGCCCTCATGATCATCTTTGGCGTGGGCGTGCACTGCGATACCGTGCTCAAGGGCACCAAGTATCAGGGTTCCGGCCATATGTTTGCCATCACCACTTGGTCTTTTGGCATCTCGGTCTGCCTGTTTGTCTTTGGCGGCGCCGTGTGCATGAACCCGGCTATGGTGCTCGCCCAGTGCATCGTAGGTCTGGTGCCGTGGGGCAGCTGCATCCCCTTCATGATCGCCGATATGCTCGGCGGCTTTGTGGGCGCTGTAATCGCTTGGCTTATGTACGCCGATGAGTTCAAGGCTTCCGAGGGCGTCGTCGACCCCATTGCCCAGCGCAACATCTTCTCGACCAACCCCACCACCGAGGGCACCAACTATGCCCGTAACTTCTTCTGCGAGGCTATCTGCACCTTCGTGTTCATCAGCGCCATCCTTGCTGCTGCTAGCCGCGCCGGCGAGAACGTTCTGATGCTCGCTATCTGCGTCGGTCTGATCGTTTGGGCCGTCGGCATGGGCATGGGCGGCATCACCGGCTTCGCCATGAACCAGGCTCGTGACCTTGGTCCTCGCATGGCCTATCAGGTGCTGCCGATCAAGAACAAGGCCGATAACAACTGGAAGTACGGCCTGCTCGTTCCTGGCATCGCGCCGTTTGTCGGTGCCGCTCTGGCCGCGCTGTTTGTGCATGGTTTCTTGGGCATGTTCTAGTCCAAGGCTACATAGGTTGTTCGCCGTCCGCATGGGGTAACTTCCCAGCGCGTCCTCGGACATGCAAAAAGGCTCGCTGCGCACTTTATGCGGCGAGCCTTTTTGCGTCCTGCGGAGTGCGCTGGGAAGTTACCCCATGCGGACGGCTGCGGGGTCTTTGTTGCGTTCGCACAAGCAACCCAACATATATATCTGAATTTGGATGGGAGGGGCTTGTTGCTGTTGGGGGGCATTGAAGCGCGAGTGGCACTTTGGGATGCGTGGCGGCCTGGGTTGGGGCGATGCTTTAGGTTGAGCCTCTTACTTAGTTGAAGAGGGGTTTTATGGCTGATAGGTAGTCTTTGGCTACTTCGGCCTTATCTGCTTGGAAGTTGTGCCAGGCCCACCATTGGACCATTCCTACGAAGCTTGAGGCTATGTGGTGTAGTAGGAAGCTGCGGTCCATGGTGCCGGCGGGGCCGTTTGGGTCGGTAGGGACGGTTTCGGCTGCGCGCGACATGATGGTCTTGCGGAGACAGTCGGCGAAGACGCGGGAGCCGGCGCCGGCTACGAGGGCTCGAACGCCCTGACGGCGTTCCCAGAGGTTGTTGAGGATATGCTCGACCTGCACGAGTGGGTCGTCGAGCGGTGTGCCATCGTCGTCGAGGGCGTGGGTGCAGATGTCGCTCACGAGCTCGGACAGTAGGTCGTCTTTGCTCTTAAAGAGGCCGTAGAATGTCGCGCGGCCTACGTGGGCGCGCGCGATGATGTCGCCGACGGTGATCTTGCCGTAGTCCTCTTCGCGTAGCAGCTCGGAGAACGCCGCGACGATCGCGGCGCGGCTTTTGGCCTTGCGGGCATCCATGGCTATGCGTCCTCGTCAACGAGGAGACAACGGAGCGTGCCGGAGCAACCCTCGTAGGGGCGTTTGCCGGCGCCGTAGCCGACGGCTTTGATGCGGTAACGGGCCGGCAGGTGCTCGGACGTGCGCAGTGCGGCGACGATGGCGGCGCCCGTGGGCGTCACGAGCTCGCCGGCGACCGGTGCGGGCGTGAGAGCGATATTGCCTGCTTGGCATAGGTTGATGACGGCGGGCACCGGGATGGGCATAAGGCCGTGGGCGCAGCGGATGGTGCCGTGGCCCTCGGAAAGCGACTCGACCACGATGTCCTCAATACCCAGGTCATCGAGGCAGATAGCGACAGAGCAGACGTCGACGATGGAGTCGACGGCGCCTACCTCGTGAAACAGGACGGTGTCGGGCGTTTTGCCGTGAGCCTTGGCCTCGGCAGCAGCGAGTACGGAAAAAATGGCAAGGGCGCGACGCTTGGCGCCATCGCTTAGCTGTGAGCCGTCGATGATGGCGGTGACGTCCGCCAAAGAACGGTGGTGGTGGGCGTGATGGTGACCCTCGTGGCCATGACCGTGGCCCTCATGGTCATGCTCGTGGCAGTGCTCGTGTTCATGCCCGCCATGATCATGATGGTGGTGCTCATGCTCGTGTGTGTGCTCGGCAGCTGCTTCGTTGCCGTAGAGCCAGGCCATGTCGTGGTCGTGGTTCTCGAGCTCCTCTGCCAGCTGAACGTCAAAGTCGCAGGCGTCGATGCCATGCTTGTTTACGCGCGTCACGGAGATCGAAAAGCCGTCGACCGGCAGCGTGGCGAGCTGTTCGCGCAGGTGCTCCTCGCTGGCGCCCAGGTCGAGCAGGGCCGCGACGGTCATATCGCCGCTGATGCCCGAGGTGCCGTCGATGATAAGCGTATGCTGATGGTTGGACATGGAATGCTCCTTAACGGGCGCGGGATGTACCGGCGCTCAGATGATTGATAAGACTTGCCTGGTAGGCGGCACCAAAGCCGTTGTCGATATTGACGACCGAAACGCCACTGGCGCAGGAGTTGAGCATGGCGAGCAGCGCGGCTACGCCACCAAAGCTCGCGCCGTAGCCCACGCTGGTGGGAACGGCAATGACCGGACAGCTTACCAGGCCGCCGATAACGCTCGCCAGGGCGCCTTCCATGCCGGCGATGGCGATGACCACCTGCGCCTGGGCAAGTTCCTCGGCATGAGCGAGCAGGCGGTGCAGGCCGGCGACACCCACGTCGTAGAGGCGGTCGACCTCGTTGCCGTAGAACTCGGCCGTCAGTGCCGCCTCTTCGGCGACGGGCAGGTCGCTCGTGCCGGCGCAGGCGACGACAACGCGTCCGTTACCGGTGGGGGAGGGCTTGCCACCCACCAGGGCGAGCTGGGCGTTCGGGGCATATCCCAGGTCGATGCCGTTGCCGAGAAGCTCCGAGGTACGGGCTGCTTTTTCGCTGTCCAGGCGCGTGACCAGGATGCGCTCCTGACCGGCATCGCGCAGCGCTTCGATAATGGCGGCAATTTGCTCGGCGGTTTTACCGGCGCCGTAGACAACCTCGCCGGCTCCCTGACGCACCCCGCGCGAAAGATCGAGCTGCGCAAAACCCAGATCGGCGGTTGGCGCCGTCTGGAGGCGCGTGAGGGCGACTGCCGGGGTGACTACTCCGTCGGCAACATCGCTCAGCAATTGCTCAAGATCTCGCTTATCCATATATGTTCCCTTCGACGGCGCAAAGTCTAGCACTCAAAGGGTATGTTTCCGAACACTAAGACAAAATTGTTCGGAAACTATAGGACAGACTGATTCTATTGTTAGAAGGATCGACTAGTCGCGCAGGATGATATCCATGGCGAGTATCAGGTTGCGCTCGTCGATGGCAAACGGGGCGGCTTCGCGCGTCTTGGGCTTGGCGCAAAACGCGATGCCCGTGCCCGCGGCCTGAATCATGGGGATGTCGTTGGCGCCGTCGCCGATCGCGACGGTGTGGGCCATGTCGACACCGCACTCAACTGCCCAATCTAGCAGCTGAATGAGCTTGGATTCCTTGGTCACAATGTCTGCCGCCAGCTTACCCGTGAGCTTGCCGTCCACGACTTCCAGACGGTTGGCCAGGCAAAAATCGATGCCCGCGGCGGCCACGATCTTGTCGGCGACCTCGTGGAAGCCGCCGCTCACCACGCCGACCTTCCAGCCCTTGCTGTGCGCCGAGCGCACAAGCTCCAGCGCGCCGGGAGTAAACGTCACGCGCTCAAAGGTGCGCTCGAACACGCTCTCATCCAAGCCGGCAAGCAGCCCCACGCGCTCCTCGAGCGCCTGCTTAAAGTCAAGCTCGCCGCGCATGGCGCGTTCGGTGATCTGTGCAACTTGCTCTCCCACGCCGGCTTCCTCGCCCAACAGGTCGATGACTTCCTGGTTGATGAGCGTGGAGTCGATATCCATAACGATGAGGCGTGCAGTCATGGCGGGCCTTTCCGAGTGCAGTTGTATTGGGGCACATTGTCGCACGCGGCGCGCCTGGGCGACGGCCAGGCCGCGTCAATTGTTTCGTCTCCGTCAAGTCTTTGGGCAAGAGTTACTTTTTCGCGGTACATCGACACAGGTGCGATAAGATAGAACGCCATGTCCGGCTGCGCGGTTTACGCAGGCTGGGCAAATCTGTACGACGCCGCCCGGAACGACACGGGGCGGCACAGATCCATAAAGGAGGATCACTGGTATGAGCCAGACCCGTCCCATCGATGAGCATTCCATGCACACCCGTACCTGCGGCGAGCTTCGCTTCGAGAACGTGGGCGAAGAGGTCACCCTCACCGGTTGGGTGAGCCGTCGCCGCGACCACGGCGGCCTTATCTTCTGCGACCTTCGCGACCGCGAGGGCATTACGCAGCTCACCTTCGACCCCGAGCACTCCGATGGCGATGCCTTTAAGATCGCCGAGACCATGCGTCCCGAGTGGCCCATCAAGATTCACGGCGTCGTGCGCGCCCGTGGCGAGGAGACCACCAACACCAAGCTCGCGACCGGCGAGATCGAGGTCCTGACCGACCACGCCGAGGTGCTCAACACGTCCGTCACCCCGCCGTTCCAGATCGAGGACGGCATCGAGACCAGCGAGGACACTCGCCTGCGCTATCGCTATCTGGACCTCCGCCGTCCCGAGATGATGGCCAACCTCAAGCTGCGCTCCGACTTCACCTTTGCCATTCGCGAGGCGCTGCACAACCGTGAGTTCATGGAGGTCGAGACGCCCTCCCTGTTCAAGTCTACGCCCGAGGGCGCCCGCGACTTCATCGTCCCCAGCCGCATCCAGCCGGGCAACTTCTACGCCCTGCCGCAGTCCCCGCAGCTTCTGAAGCAGCTGCTCATGGTCGGTGGCGTCGAGCGCTACTACCAGGTTGCCAAGTGCTTCCGCGACGAGGACCTGCGCGCCGACCGTCAGCCCGAGTTCACCCAGGTCGATATCGAGATGTCCTTCGTGGACCAGAACGATGTCATGAGCGCACTCGAGGAGGTTCTTGCCGATGCCTTCGGTCGCATGGGTGTCGAGATGCCCACGCCGCTGCGTCGCATGAACTACTGGGAGGCCATGGACACCTATGGCTCCGACAAGCCCGATACCCGCTACGGCATGCACCTGGTCGACCTGACCGACATCTTTGCCAACTCCAAGTTCAAGGTCTTCGCGACCGCTGCGAACGAGGAGGGCTCTGTCGTCAAGGCCATCAACGCCAAGGGCGCCGGTGCCTGGGCGCGTGCCAAGATCGATAAGCTCGCCGGCGTGGCCTCCACGTTTGGCGCCAAGGGCCTTGCCTGGATCGCCTTCCGCGAGGACGGCTCCATTAACAGCCCCATCGTCAAGTTCTTCTCGGACGAGGAGATGGCTGCCCTGCGCGAGCGCATGGACGTCGAGCCCGGCGACCTTGTGATGTTCGCCGCCGGCCCGCGCCTGCTCTCCGACGAGATCCTGGGCGGCATGCGTTCCCACATGGCCAATGCGCTCGAGGTCAAGCGCGAGGGCCACGACTTCCTGTGGGTCGTCAACTTCCCGCTGTTCCACTGGGACGAGGATCGCAAGGCCTATGCTGCCGAGCACCAGCCCTTCACCCTGCCGACCGAGACCGACATCGCCAAGATCGAGGCCGACCCGCTGGCAGCCGGTTCCTGCACCTACGACTTTGTCATGGACGGCTTTGAGGCCGGCGGCGGCGGTATGCGTATCCACAACGCCGAAATGCAGATGTCCATGCTCAAGCTCCTAGGCTTTACCGAGGAGCGCGCCGAGTCGCAGTTCGGCTTCCTCATGGAGGCTCTCAAGTTTGGTGCGCCCCCGATGGGCGGCTTTGCCCTGGGCCTGGACCGCGTGTGCATGCTGCTCACCGGCTCCGACTCCATCCGCGACGTCATGGCGTTCCCCAAGACGGCCAGTGGCTCCGACCTCATGTCGGGCGCCCCGAGTGCCGTTTCCGGCGCCCAGCTCAAGGACGTCAGCCTGCGCTTGATGTAGGCAAGCGGCTACCTATTGCCTGTAACGAGGGAAGGACGTGTGCCTTCCCTCGTTTTTTGTGGGACGGGGGTGCGCCGGTAACGTACAATAACTACCACGTGGCTGGGTTTGCCGGCCGAATGTGCGACGTCGTGGGAGGGGACATGGTCGAGTTTACAAAGACGATTAAAGATCCGTTGGGATTGCATGCCCGCCCGGTTGCGCTGCTCTATGACATTATTGCCAAGCATCGTAGCAACGTATCGGTCAGCATCGGCGATCGCCATACCGACGGCCGCGATGTGATGGGGCTCATGGCTCTCTACGGCGAATGTGGCGAAGACATCGTGTTCCGCGTTTCGGGCGTGGATGAGGCCTCCTGCGTCACGTCGATCAGAAACCTCTCGCTTTAACCGCAATAATGTGGCAAAGGGGCAGCCCCCTCTGTTGCATAAATTGGTATGACAAGGCACCGCAAAGAGACAGTCTTTGCGGTGCCTTCTTTGTTTCATATAGGAAACTTTTCCGAAAACTGAATGGGGACCCTTTCCAAAAAGTTAACCACGTGCTAGTTTACTGTAGCGAACATAGACGTGGTTAACTTTTGCTGCGTCGATGTTGAGGACGAACTGACGTTAGGAGCACACTCATGTCTTGCGGACCGCAGATGCCGGCCATGCCGCTTTCGATGGTGAAAGCGGGCGAAACCGTGCGCGTGTCTCGTGTAAAGGGCAATGAGGACATGAAGCACCACCTCAAGGACCTCGGCTTTGTCGAGGGCAGTGAGGTTCACGTGGTGAGTTCGAGTGGCGCCAATATCATCGTCACGGTGCTGGGCGCACGCTTTGGTATCGATTCCAAGGTTGCCATGCACATCATGACCGTCAGTTAGTCCGCAGCATTTAAAAAACCGAAAGGGGGACAAGTAAATGAAGACGTTGGGTGACGTTAAGGTGGGCGAGAGCTCCACCATCGTCAAGCTTCACGGTGAGGGTGCGCTTCGCCGCCACCTTATGGACCTGGGGCTCATCAAGGGCACTTCGTTCAAGGTCGTAAAGGTTGCACCGCTCGGAGATCCGGTCGAGATCAACGTGCGTGGCTACGAGCTCTCCATCCGCAAGGAGGAGGCTGCCGTCGTCGAGGTCCAGTAAGGGCCGGCGGCACATATTTCTGCAGATAAAGTTAGGTTTTTCTAACTTAAACTTGCAACGTTGAAGCACATTATCCAGCCCGCGCGGAGAAAGCAGCGCAGGCACACAAGGAAGAAGGATTGAATGGCGGATTCTCAGATCCATGTCGCGCTGGCGGGTAACCCCAACTGCGGCAAGACCACGCTTTTCAACCTGATCACCGGCGCCAACGGCTACGTTGGCAACTGGCCCGGTGTCACGGTTGAGAAAAAGGAAGCCAAGCTCCTGAGCGACAAGAACGTTACCATCACGGACCTCCCCGGCATCTACTCGCTTTCCCCCTATAGCCCCGAGGAGCAGTGCTCGCGCGATTACCTCATGAGCGGCGAGCCCGATGTCGTCGTCCAGGTGGTCGACGCCACCAACCTCGAGCGCAACCTGTACCTAGCGCTTCAGGTTATCGAGACCGGCCTGCCCGTGGTCGTCGCCCTTAACATGGCCGACTTGGTCGAGAAGAACGGCGACAAGATCGACACGGACAAGCTCTCCAAGAAGCTCGGCTGCCCGGTCATGATGATCTCGGCCCTTAAGAACAAGGGCATCAACGAGCTGTTCGAGCAGGTCAAGAAGTCCGCTGCTTCCAAGGGCCAGGTGCCGGAGCACAAGTTCGATTCCTCCATCGAGGACGTTCTGGACCACATCGAGAACAACCTGCCGGCGAGCGTTCCCGCCAACAAGCGTCGCTACTACGCTGTCAAGCTGTTTGAGCGCGACGCGGACGCCTGCAAGCTCATCAACCTCACCAAGGAGAAGGCCGCTCGCGTCGAGCAGCTGGTCGCCCAGTGCGAGCAGGATTGCGACGACGACGCCGAGTCCATCATCACCGGCGAGCGCTATGGCGTGATTGCCCACATTATCGACGAGTGCATGACCAAGGCTCCTGCCAAGATGAGCACCTCCGAGAAGATCGACCGCGTGGTTACCAACCGTATCCTGGGCCTGCCGATCTTTGTGGTCATCATGTTCTGCGTGTACTACATCGCCGTTTCCACCCTGGGCGGCACGGTGACCGACTTCACCAACGACCAGCTCTTCGGCACCGACGGCTGGTACGTGCTCGGTCAGGGTCGTGACGCCTATGACGCAGCTGTTGAGGCTGCGGGCGACAACGCCGACTCGGTCGACCCAGCACAGTACGGCCCCTATGTCCCCGGCATCACCACCGTGGTGCACGACGCCCTTGTGGCGGGTGGTACCGAGGACGGCGGCCTGGTCGATTCGCTGGTCTGTGACGGTATCGTCGGCGGCCTGGGCGCCATCTTCGGTTTCGTCCCGCAGATGTTCCTGCTCTTTGTGATGCTGTCTTTCCTGGAGGACTGCGGCTATATGGCCCGCGTCGCCTTCATCATGGACCGCGTGTTCCGCCGCTTTGGCCTGTCCGGTAAGTCCTTTATCCCCATGCTCGTGTCCTCGGGCTGCGGCGTCCCCGGCGTCATGGCCACCAAGACCATCGAGAACGAGAAGGACCGCCGCATGACGGTCATGACCACCACGTTCATTCCCTGTGGCGCTAAGCTGCCGATCATCGCCCTGCTCATGGGCTCCATCATCGGCGATTCTTCCACCACCGCTGCGTGGATCAGCCCGCTGTTCTACTTCTTGGGCGTCTTTGCCGTCATCGCCTCGGGCCTCATGCTCAAGAAGACCAAGCTCTTCGCCGGTCGCCCGACGCCGTTCGTTATGGAGCTTCCCGCCTATCACTTCCCGGCAATCCGCTCTTGGGCGCTGCATGTATGGGAGCGCTGCTGGGCCTTTATCAAGAAGGCCGGCACGGTCATCTTCGCCTCTACCGTCGTGGTTTGGTTCCTCTCCAACTTTGGTAGCTACAACGGTTCCTTTGGCTTCCTGCCTGCTATGGACGGCATCCCCGAGGAGTTTATGGACTACTCCGTGCTCGCCATGCTGGGCAACCTGGTCGCTTGGATCTTCGCCCCGCTCGGCTTTAGCACCTGGCAGGCCACCGCGCTGACTGTCTCTGGACTTGTCGCCAAGGAGAACGTCGTCGCCACCGCCGGCTCGCTGCTGTCCGTTGCCGACGCCGCCGAGACCGACCCGAGCCTGTGGACCGCGTTCGCCGGCATGTTCCCGACCATGGGTGCTTGCGTTGCCTTTGGTGCATTCAACCTGCTGTGCGCTCCGTGCTTTGCCGCCATGGGCACCATTCGCAATCAGATGGACTCCGGCAAGTGGACCGCGATTGCCATCGGCTACGAGTGCGCCTTCGCATGGGTGATCGGCCTGTTCATCAACCAGTTCTACAACCTGCTTGTCCTTGGCCAGTTTGGTATTTGGACGGTTGTAGCCATCGTTCTGCTGGTTGCGATGCTCTTCCAGATCTTCCGTCCCATGCCTAAGCACGCCTGGACCGACGAGGACGAGACCAACACCGCCTCTGCCGCAGTTTCCGCCTAAGTCCGAATAAGGACCAGCCCTTTTTCACGAGCCCGGGTGTCCCAGCGACCCCCGGGCTTTTTGGTGCAAGGGGACAGATTGGTGCAAGGGGGACAGGTTACTTTGCACCAGGTTGGTGCAAAAGTGTCAGGTTAATCTGCGCCAGGTTGGTGCAAAGTAACCTGACCCCCTTGCACCAAAAGTTGAGATGTGGCGTTTCCGCAGATAAAACCGACCAAAATAAACCTGTCCCTTTTTGGCAGGTAGAAGATGGGGTAAAGTAAGTGGTGGTTAACTAGAGGAGGCTTGCTATGGCACCTATCGATATTGTTGTGTTGGCTGTTATCGGCATTGCGTTTGTCGCCGTGTGCGTGCGTATCTACCGAAAGGGCACCTGCGCCGACTGTGCTCAGGGCGGCGCTTGCACGGGACATTGCGCCAACAAAAAGACCTGCGCCGCGCTTAAGGGCGTGGATAAAATCGCCGAAGACCTGGGCCGCGGTATCAAATAGGACTCAGGCATCAAAGCGCCCCGCGAGCATCCGTTCACGAGGCGCTTTACACATTTGGGGACGAGCGCGGCGAGTTGAAGAGCCATTTTGGGGTATCGTTAACTATATTGTTAACGGCCCGCTCACGGTCGTCCATGCCGTGGCCGGCGCCAAGCTCGCCGTCGAAGGCATGACCACCTACCTGGGCCTCTAACCCATTCCGCCCATCAGTTGCGGTGAAATACGGACTGTTTTGGCTGTCAAAGGCCTCATCTACTCCGTATTCCACCGCAACTTTTTTGTGGGGTGGGCTAGAGACGCTGCATGCGGTACCCGACACCCATGTGCGTCTGAATCATCTTGGGGTGAGAGGGGTCTGCCTCGATCTTCTTGCGCAGGGTGCGCATGAACACGCGCAGGCTCGCCAGATCGCTGTCCCAGCTCGTGCCCCATATCTCGCGGGTGATGAAGGTGTGGGTGAGCACCTTGTCGACGTTTTTCGCCAGAAGGACGAGCAATTTGTACTCGGTTGGGGTGAGCGAGAGCTCGCGTCCGTCTTTCGTCGCGTATCCCGCGGCGTAGTCGATATGCAGCGGACCGTTGTCGAACGTGCTCGCTTCTGTCGACTCGCTCGACGCCATCGAGGAGCGCCTCAAATTCGCACGGACGCGCGCGAGCAACTCATCCACAGAAAAGGGCTTGGTGAGGTAGTCGTCTGCCCCTGCGTCAAGTGCTGCAATCTTGTCGGAATCTTCGGTGCGCGCCGAAATGACGATAATGGGGACTGCCGACCAGCTTCGGATCTTCGTGATGACCTCGATACCGTCAATGTCGGGAAGGCCGAGGTCGAGCATGATGAGGCTGGGGCCGTGCGACACCGCATCCATGATGGCGGCCTGGCCGTTGCAGACCTTGCTCACGACATAGCCGTGGAGGTCAAGCGCGGTCGAAACGAGGTTTTGAACGGTCAGGTCATCTTCGACCAGGAGGATGCGTGGCTTAGCGGCATTATTCATGAATCTCGATCTCCTCGGCGGGCAGGGTAAAACGGAAGACGGCCCCATGGGGGTGGTTGTCACGAACTTCGATGACGCCGCCATGCGCCTCCACGATGGAGCGGCAGAGCGACAGCCCAAGGCCGATGCTTCGACGCGAATCCACGGGCTGCGTATTGCTTGAGGTGAAGAAGCGCTCAAAGATATGAGGCTTGTCGCATTCTGCCACACCCGGCCCATCGTCTGCGACGTCCACCACGACGAACGCACCCTCGCGACGTGCGCTGATGGTGACAGTCGAGTCCTCGGGCGTGTATTTGAAGGCGTTCATGATGAGATTCGTAAGCACCTGCATGATGAGATGGACGTCGATGCGTACCAGCAGGATGTCGTCAGTGTGCTCGATGGCGACGGAGCGTCCATGCGATGCTTGGGCGACATGGCTGAGGGCGGCCTCGATGACCTCGTCGATGAGCTCGGATGTGAAGTTGAGGCGAATGGTGCCGTCCTCGACGCGCGTGATGGCGAGGAGGTTCTCCACGGTATCGATAAGCCAGAGGGAGTCGTCGTAGATGGCATCGGCAAGATCGCAGCGTTGTTCGAGGCTGAGCTTCTCGTCGCTCTTCCGAAGGATTGCTGCAGATCCGGATATAGCCGTGAGGGGTGTCCTCAAATCGTGGCCGATGGAGCGCAAAAGGTTGGCGCGCAGCTGCTCGTTTTTCGCCAAGACTGCAGCCTCTTCGCGCTCTTGCGCCGCCCGGTCACTTTCGAGCGCCAAGGCGCATTCGCCTACGATAGATAGGACAATCGAATGCTCGAAGGCTTCGATCTCGCGCCCCTCCAGGGCGATGCCGATGACACCGAATACCTTGTCGCCGGTGCGAACCGCGAGGTAGAGACAGCGCGCCTCAGGCAGGGTCCGCGTGCTTGCGCCCGCGCGCTTGTTGTTGGTGTATGTCCAGGTTGCAACAGCGCGCTCGTAGTCTGTGAGCAGCGACGCGGATCGGTTTTCGGTGCCAGCGGACTCATAGAGCGTCTTGCCGAGCGTGCCGTGTTCGGCGGTGTAGAAGACCACGTCGAGTTTAAGCAGTTTGATGAGTTGGTTCATGGCGACGCGGGCGCACTCCTCCGCGCTATGGGCTTGCTGCAAGAGCTGGTTCGTTTCGAGGAGTACGCGCGTTTTGAATGCGTTCTCGGCGGAGGTACGGGCGTTGTCGGCGATGCGCGCAGTTAACTCGCCGGCGACCATAGCGGTAGCGAACATGATGCCGAACGTGACCAGATAGCTTCGGTCGTAGCTGGCGAGCGAAAACAGAGGCGTGACGAAGCAGAAGTTGTAAAGCACTACAGAGAGCACGCTCGATACGATCGTGCAGATACGCCCCGTCGTGGTGACGGCGGTCAGCAGGGCCGTGAGGATATAGAGGGATATGATGCTGGAATCGGCAAATCCCAGATGGCGGAAAGCCGTGCCAACAGCCGTGGCGACAAGAGAGAGGGCCAGCGTGCGAAGCGCGTCTCGGCTGCTGGGCGGCTGCAGGGCGAGCGCACGGCGGCGTCCTTTGGGTCGGGAAGGCGGAGTCGACTGGTCTGGAATGATGTAAATGTCGAGGTTCGGGGCGAATGTTATGAGCTGTTCTACGAGAGATTTGCGGCCGAAGAGGGCCTGACGGACGCTGCTGCGCTCGCCCGTGCGCCCCATGACGATCTTCGAAATACCCGACAGGCGCGCGAACTCGGAGATCTGAAACGCGATGTCGTCGCCATAGACGGTTTCCATATGTGCTCCGAGCTGCTCGGCTAGGGCGATATTGGCTGCAAGCTTGGCGCGCTCATCATCGCTCATGGCTTGCGTGCGCGGGCTCTCTACGAACAGGGCGACGAGCTCGCTGCGAAACGCTTTCGCCATGCGTGCGGCGGCACGGACGATGCGGGGATTGGTCGGCGCCGGGGAGACACAGACTAAGATACGCTCCCTGGTGTAGTAGTCACGGTTTCCCAGCACGCGTGCGGCGTCTGTGAGGTGGCCGGTGCGATCGGCGCAGCGGCGCAGCGCGATTTCTCGGAGTGCGGTGAGGTTCTCGACGGTAAAAAAATGCTGTTGCGCTCGGTCGGCTTGTGCGGGACGGTAGACGAGGCCGGCGCGAAGGCGCTCAAGTAGGTCTTCGGGCTCTATGTCGACGAGCTCGACCTGGTCGGCATCATCGAAGATACGGTCGGGGATTCGTTCGCTCACGACAACGCCGGTGATGGATGCAACCATGTCGTTTAGGCTCTCGATATGCTGAACGTTCACGGTCGTATAGACGTCGATGCCCGCATGTAGAAGTTCCTCGACGTCTTGATAGCGTTTGTTGTGGCGAGACCCCGGCGCATTCGTATGGGCGAGCTCGTCGACAAGGATGAGCTGAGGGGCGCGCTCGATAGCCGCATCTAGGTCGAACTCGCTGAGCGCAATGCCGTTGTGCTCGATGAGTTTACAGGGCACGTTCTCAAGCCCTTGTGCAAGATGGGCAGTTGCCGGACGTTCGTGCGGCTCGATGTATCCCGCGACGACGTCGACACCTCGCCGCTTGGCGGCGTGGGCGGCTTGAAGCATCGCATAGGTTTTGC
The DNA here is from genome assembly GCA_900543275.1 of uncultured Collinsella sp. Classification (GTDB taxonomy): domain Bacteria; phylum Actinomycetota; class Coriobacteriia; order Coriobacteriales; family Coriobacteriaceae; genus Collinsella. The sequence goes on from UQQL01000012.1 coordinate 29,355, forward strand.
CTGCGCCAGCAGCGTAGCCAAAGAAAATCTTGAGGTGTCCCCGGCTGGTTCGAGCGTCATCGGCGACCTCGTCTTTCTCAATTGCTTTGAGGATGAGGTCTGGATTGACGCGAGTGTCCGATGCGTCGCGCTGCATAGCGTAGCCTTTCTGAAGCGTTGTCCATGCGTGCATACGCGGTGAGGACACCACTGTATGCACGCGAGGTCGAGTATAGGCGCACTGCAGCTGCAATAGTGCTTTCTACCTGCATATTTACGGCATCTTAAGGTCGTGAGCCCCAGCCCTCACGCCTCTTTAATCCCTAGAAGCGTTTACTGTCCCCAGACGCTTGCGAGAGCAGGCGTCCGAGACATCGGACCGCGCATGAAAGGGGCGGTAATGGACATCCTCATTCCCATTATCGGAGTCGCCTGCATTGGACTCTTTATCTATTACATCTACATTCTGATGAGGAGTGATTCGTAAACTATGGACGCTGCGATTCAGTACATCTTGTACTTTGCCGTGCTCGTCGTCCTGGCCGTTCCGCTCGGTCGATTCATGGCCCATATCATGGATGGTGAGCATACGTTCCTGTCGCCTGTGATTGCTCCTGTGGAGCGTGGCGTCTATCGTCTGCTTCGCATCGACGCGGCAGAGCAGATGGGGTGTAGGCGCTATCTGGCGAGCGTGCTGGTTTTTTCGGGGATCGGCCTCGTGGCTCTTGTGGCACTCCAGGCGCTTCAGTCCTTCTTGCCAGGCAATCCCCAGCACCTGCCGGGTGTGTCGTGGGACCTGTCGTTCAATACGGCTGCCTCCTTCATAACCAACACCAATTGGCAATCCTATTCCGGTGAGACCACCCTGTCCTACCTTGTGCAGTTCATGGGTCTCACCGTGCAGAACTTCGTTTCCGCTGGCACCGGTATCGCGGTCATGTTCGCGCTGATTCGCGGCTTCCGTCAGGTCAAGGAGCAGAGCTTGGGTTCCTTCTGGGTCGACCTCACCCGCACCGTCCTGTATGTGCTCATCCCGCTGAACCTCGTGTTCGGCATCTGCCTGGCTGCCGGTGGCGTCATCTCCAACTTCCAGCCGGCTCAGAAGGCTGAGCTCGTAGAGCCCGTCGCCGTCCAGCCTAATGCAGACGGCGGCTGGAGCGTCATCGACGGCGCCCAGATCGAGGGCGACACGGTCAAGGTCGACGGCAAGGTTGTCGAGGGCGCGCGCGTGGTCACCGAGCAGTTCCTGCCCCAGGGTCCCGCGGCTCCTCAGGTTGCCGTCAAGCAGTCCGGCACCAACGGCGGCGGCTTCTTCGGCGTGAACTCCGCCCATCCGTATGAGAACCCCAGTGCCTTCACCAACATCATCGAGATGACCAGCCTGCTGCTGATCCCGGCCGCCTGCTGCTTCACCTTCGGTATCGGCGTCAAGAACACCAAGCAGGGCAAGGCTATCTTTGCCGCCATGTTCATCCTGCTGGTGATCTTCACCGGCATCATCGCCGTTAACGAGCATATGGGTACCCCGCAGCTGGCCGATGGCGGAGCGGTCAATATCGAGATGACCGACGGCCAGGCCGGCGGCAACATGGAGGGCAAGGAGAGCCGTTTCGGTATCGCCTCCTCTTCCACCTGGTCCGCTTTCACGACGGCTGCTTCCAACGGCTCGGTCAACTCCATGCACGACTCCTACACCCCGCTCGGCGGGTTTGTCCAGATGCTCCAGATAGCGCTGGGCGAGGTCGTCTTCGGCGGCGTGGGCTGCGGCCTGTACGGCATGATCGGCTTCGCCATCCTCACGGTGTTTATCGCCGGCCTTATGGTCGGCCGCACACCCGAGTTCCTGGGCAAGAAGATTGAGCCGACCGAGATGCGCTGGGCGGTGGTTCTGTGTCTCGCCACTCCGTTCGCCATTCTGGTGAGCTCCGCTATCGCCTGCATGGTGCCCGGTCTTGTCGACCAACTCACCAACGGCGGGGCGCATGGCTTCTCCGAGGTCCTGTACGCCCTTACTTCGGCTGGTGGCAACAACGGCTCCTCATTCGCCGGCATGAACTGCAATATCCCGTGGATCAACGTGCTGCTGGGTATCGAGATGCTGTTCGCGCGGTTCCTGCCGATTGTGGGCACGCTCGCCATTGCGGGCTCGCTGGCCGGGAAGGGCAAGGTCGCCGAGAGCGCCGGCACGCTTTCCACCACCAATGCCATGTTCGTGTTCCTACTGGTATTCGTCGTTCTGCTGATTGGCGCCCTGAGCTTCTTCCCGGCGTTGGCGCTTGGTCCCGTTGCCGAATTCTTCCAGATGGTTGCGTAAAGGAGTCGCAGATTTATGGCTATGCAAAAAGACATGATGAGCCGCGCGGTGCGCGATTCATTTGCCAAGCTTGACCCCCGTGTCCAGGTCCAAAACCCGGTCATGTTCCTGGTGTGGCTGTCGGCCGCCATGACCTCCATTCTGGCCATCGCCTCTATTTTTGGGGTACAGGACGCCGGCGTCCCCACGTACTATGTGATCGCCATTGCCGTCATTCTCTGGCTGACCGACCTCTTTTCAAATTTTGCCGAGGCACTTGCCGAGGGCCGCGGTAAGGCGCAGGCAGACTCCCTGCGCGCGGCGAAAAAGGACGTCGAGGCCCATCGCATCGAGTCCGTCGAGGATAAGGACCGCTTCACGGTCGTTCCCGGTACCGAGCTCTCACGCGGGGATCTGGTGGTCGTGCGCGCCGGCGAGCAGATTCCGGGAGACGGCGATGTCATCGAGGGTGCCGCCTCGGTTGATGAGTCGGCCATTACCGGCGAGTCTGCACCCGTGGTTCGCGAGGCTGGCGGCGACCGTTCTGCCGTCACTGGTGGCACCACCGTGCTTTCCGATTGGATTGTGGTGAAAATCACCAGTGAGCCTGGCCAGAGCTTCCTGGATAAGATGATCGCCATGGTCGAGGGCGCCGCCCGCAAGAAGACCCCCAACGAGGTCGCGCTCGAGATCTTTCTGGTTGCTCTGTCCGTCATCTTCATCCTCGTGACGCTCGCACTGTACTGCTACTCGAGTTTCTCTGCAGGGCTCAACGGTATGGCGAACCCCACCGCTGTGACCACGCTCGTTGCCTTGCTCGTCTGTCTGGCGCCCACCACCATTGGTGCGCTGCTGTCCGCCATTGGCATCGCCGGCATGAGCCGACTGAACGAGGCCAACGTGCTGGCCATGTCCGGCCGCGCCATCGAGGCCGCCGGCGACGTCGACATTCTCATGCTCGATAAGACCGGTACCATCACCTTGGGCAACCGCCAGGCCGCTGAGTTCATTCCGGTCGACGGTGTCGATCCGGCAGAACTCGCCGATGCCGCGCAGCTGTCCTCTCTGGCGGATGAGACCCCCGAGGGCCGCTCCATCGTCGTGCTCGCCAAGGAGCAGTTTGGGCTGCGCGGCCGCACACTCGAGGATAAGGGCATGGAGTTCATCCCCTTCACTGCGGCGACCCGCATGTCCGGTGTGAACTACGCCGACAGCGAGATTCGCAAAGGTGCGGCCGATTCCGTTCGCGCTTATGTGGAGGCTGCCGGAGGAGTGTTCTCGAAGGAGTGCGACGAGGCCGTCGAACGCATTGCGAAGGTGGGCGGCACCCCGTTGGTCGTGGCAAAGGACCGACGTGTGCTGGGTGTCGTCTACCTTAAGGACATCATCAAGTCCGGCGTGAAGGAGAAGTTCGCCGACCTGCGCCGCATGGGTATCAAGACCATCATGGTGACGGGCGATAACCCGCTCACGGCAGCCGCCATCGCCGCCGAGGCGGGCGTGGACGACTTCCTGGCCGAGGCCACCCCCGAGGGCAAGCTCGAGAAGATTCGCTCGTTCCAGCGCGAGGGTCACCTGGTCGCCATGACCGGCGACGGCACCAACGACGCACCGGCGCTGGCGCAGGCGGATGTTGCCGTGGCCATGAACACGGGAACCCAGGCTGCCAAGGAGGCCGGCAACATGGTCGACCTCGACTCCAGCCCCACCAAGCTCATCGAGGTCGTGCGCATCGGCAAGCAACTGCTCATGACCCGCGGCTCGCTCACGACCTTTTCTGTTGCCAACGACGTGGCGAAGTATTTCGCCATCATCCCGGCGCTGTTCTCTCCGATCTATCCGGGACTGGGCGCCCTCAACATCCTGGGCCTCACCAACCCGTTGACGGCCGTGCTGTCCGCCATTATCTACAACGCGCTGGTCATCGTCGCGCTGATTCCTGCCGCCCTGAAAGGCGTGAAGTACCGCGAGCTTTCGTCCGGCCAGCTGCTGACCCACAACCTGCTGGTGTGGGGTCTGGGCGGTATCGTGGCACCGTTCGTATTCATCAAGATTATCGACATGCTGCTGGCCTTGTTCGGCATTGGCATGATGTAGACGGAGGTTTGTATGTTCAAAGGTATCGCATCGCGCGCACTTGGCGTGTTCGCGCTGTTTACCATCGTCTGCGGCCTGGGATACACGCTCGTGGTGACCGGCGTCGCGCAGCTTGCGTTTCCGTACCAGGCGAACGGATCGCTCATTACGGTCGACGGCAAGGTTGTGGGTTCCGAGCTCATCGGCCAGAACTTCGATGACGAAGCCCACATGTGGGGTCGTATCCAGAACGTATCAATTGTCGAAGGCGAAGACGGCGAGCTCATGGCGTATGGTGCCCCGTCCAACCTGTCCCCGGCGAGTGAGGAGTATCGGCAGCTGATAGATGCGCGCGTGAAGAAGATCCGCGCCGCCAACCCCGATGCCGATATGGACGCTGTGCCCGTCGACCTGGTGACGTGTTCGGGGTCCGGTCTCGACCCGGAGATCTCTCCGGATGCCGCCGAGTACCAGGTTCCGCGCCTTGCCAAGGCCACGGGCAAAAGTGAGGACGAGGTGCGCGACATCATCGCCGCGTGCACCAAGGGCCGTTTCCTCGGCGTGTTCGGCGAGCCCACGGTCAACGTGCTCAAGGTGAATCTTATGCTGGACGGCGCGCTGTAGGTGAGGGAGTGGCGGATGAGGGCATGACTGCCTACCTGGGCCTCTAACTCCACCCCGCCCATCAGTTGCGGTGAAATACGGACTGTTTTGGCTGTCAAAGGCCTTATCTACTCCGTATTCCACCGCAACTTTTTGTGGGCTGAGTAAAAGCCGGGGGAGCGTGTACAGTCGGGTACAGCGCGGTTACTGATACGATAAGTACGTTAGCAACTGCCGCCGAGCGGCTCAAACGAAAGGAACCCTGTATGGAGTCTTCCGCCTACCCGATGCTCTTTAGCCCGATCAAGGTCGGTACGACCGAGGTCAAGAACCGCGTCTTTATGCCGCCGGTGTCCACGAACCTGGCCGACCACGGCTATGTGACCGACGACTTGGTCGATCATTACCGTGCCCGTGCCAAGGGCGGCGTGGGCCTCATCATTACCGAGGTCGTGACGGTCGAGCCCACCTATACCTATCTGCCGGGTGACATGTGCTGCTACGACGACACGTTTATCCCCGGCTGGGAAAAGCTCGCCGCAGCCGTCCACGAGTATGGCTGCAAGATCATGCCGCAGCTCTTCCATCCCGCCTACATGGCCTTTAACATTCCGGGCACGCCGCGCCTGATCGCTCCGTCCTTTGTGGGCCCGTCCTATGCCCGCGAGGCGCCGCGCCCCATCACGGTCGATGAGATCCACGAGCTCACGCATCAGTTTGGTGACGCTGCTGTGCGCATGCAGAAGGCCGGTGTTGACGGCGTCGAGGTCCATGCGGCACACGCCCACGGCATGCTCGGTGGCTTTTTGACCCCGCTCTATAACAAGCGTACCGATGAGTACGGTGGCTCGCTCGACGCCCGCATGCGCTTTTTGCTTGAGGTCATCGCCGAGATCCGCGAGCGCTGCGGCAAGGACTTTATCATCGACGTCCGCATTTCGGGCGACGAGTACACCGATGGCGGCCTGACCCTCAACGACATGATCTACGTCTCGCGTCGACTGGAGAAGGCTGGCGTCGACATGATCCACGTGTCGGGCGGCACTACCATCAAGCGCGGCTCCGCCATTCCCGCCGCCGGCACGCAGCAGGCTTCGCACGCTGCCTGTTCGCGCGAGATCAAGAAACACGTGAACATTCCCGTCGCCACGGTCGGACGCATCAATGAGGCCTGGATTGCCGAGGAACTGATCGAGGACGGCGCCGCCGACATCTGCATGATGGGTCGCGCCAACCTGTGCGATGCCGAGTTCTGCAACAAGGCGGCCGCCGGCAACGCCGACGAGATCCGTCCTTGCATCGGTTGCCTGCGCTGCCTGAACGGCATTATGTTTGGCAAGCGCATCTCCTGCACCGTCAACCCGGACGTGGAGCGCGACGAGGCCGGCTACGAGCCTGCCGCCGAGGCAAAGAACGTGCTCGTTGTGGGTGCCGGTCCCGCAGGCATGGAGGCAGCCTACATTGCTGCCAAGCGCGGCCATAACGTGGTGCTCGTGGATAAACAGGACGAACCGGGCGGCGAGATGCGCATCGCGGCCGTGCCGCCGGCAAAGCAGGAGCTCACCCGCGTGATCAAGTATCAGTACCGTCGCTTGGTCGAGGCAGGCGTCACGTGCGTCTTTGGTACCGAGCTTACTGCCGAGGACATTCAGCGTGACTACGCCGGCTACGAGGTCGTCCTGGCCTATGGCGCCGAGCCCATCGCTCCGGCCTTCATGCAGGGTTTTAAGCAGGTCATGACGGCTGATGACCTGCTGGGTGGCAAGGCTTTCCCGGGCAAAAAGATCGTCATCGTGGGCGGCGGCACCGTCGGTTGCGAGACGGCAGATTACCTGGCCCCGCTGGTCAACGATCTGTCGCCGGCCAATCGCGATGTCACCGTCATCGAGATGACCAAGACGCTCGCCGCCAACGAGGGCGGTGCCGGCCGCGCGGTGCTCATCACGCGCATGCTCTCCAAGGGTGTCCACGTGCTGACTGAGGCCAGGGTGACCGAGATTACCGAGGACACCATCAGCTACGAGAAGGACGGCGAGGTCCACACCATCACCGGTGCCGATACGCTGGTGCTTGCCATGGGCTATCGTCCCAATACCAAGCTGGCCGACGACCTGGCTGCAGCCGGTGTTGCCACCCACGTGCTGGGCGATGCCAACAAGTGCGGCAACATCCGCGACGCCATCGGCGATGGCTACAAGGTCGCCTGCGAGCTCTAGTCGTTCCCTTGGCGCATGGGGGCCAGGTTACTTTGCGCTAAGTTGATGCATGCAAACCTGACCCCATTGGCGAGGTTGCCGCCATCCCAGGGCGGCTTCATGGAATAGCGCCCGTACGCATCGAATTTCTCCTCTCATAGATGTGCGGCACAAAGAGCCCCGAGTTCATACTGAACTGCGCCCCAATTCTTGGACGGGCTAATAAGCGGCCTACGCCGCACATAGG
>UQQL01000013.1 GCA_900543275.1 uncultured Collinsella sp.
GGATGCGACACTGAATGTGTCCATCCTCGCAGTATCCGGTTCTCAAGGTGCACGCCTGGCGGCTCATCCGGTCTCACCGGGCCGCGCGGCAAGGAGATATATTGCCAGACCGGAGGGGCCACGGGGGCGGGAATCTGGGCGTACACATTTCCTACATATCTTGTGATCCGACTAACGTTTGCCAGCCGTTAACTACCGCTCGCCGAGCATCTCTTTATATAAGGCAATCTCATGGTTAAAGCGGATACGTCCCCCTAGCTAAAGCACAGCCAGCATCGAGCAACTCATCACGTTCTTCCACCGAGAACCCCTCGGCGTAGACGCGCACCACTGGTTCGGTCCCGCTAGGACGGACCAGCAGCCACGTGTCATCCTCGAATGACAGACGCAAGCCGTCCATATGACTAACGTTTTGCGGCACCTTGCCACAAATCGACTTGGGGTTTACGCCCGGCAGCAGGGTTCGTAACGTTTCGGCATCTTCGGCCTCAAGGCGCAAATCGCGTCGACCGTAACTCGTCTTACCAAATCTGTCCTCGAGTTGGTCGACCAGAACGCCCAAAGGCGCGTCCGTCTTTGCCATAAGCTCACACAGAATCAGACAGGCGAGGATTCCATCGCGCTCGGGCATATGCGCGGCGATGCCGATACCGCCGGCTTCTTCGCCGCCCATGAGGACGCCGCCCTTCTTCATCTCCGCCGCTATATATTTGAAACCGACTGGTTTGACGGTCACGCGGCAGCCAAGCGCCTCGGCAATGCGACGCACGAGCGTCGAGCATGAAAGATTGACGACGACGCGCCCCTCCAAATTACGAAATTGAACCAAGTCGCCCAAAACGAGCGCCATGATCTGATGCGGATGTATATATCTGCCGCGCTCGTCAACCGCGCCGATACGGTCGGCGTCGCCGTCGGTCACCAGGCCAGCGCAAGCTCCGTCCTCGATAACCGTATGCTCGCAAGCGTCCACCCAAGGTTCAACGGGGTCGGGGCAGATATCTTCTTGGTCAGACGCCTGCCCGGCGTGAATCTCGTGCACCTCAACGCCAAGCTCGCGCAGCAAGTCGGCTAGATAGCCCTGGGCTGCGCCGCCCATGGGATCGACAACCACGCGCAGGTGCGCGGCGCGGATGGCTTCGCCATCGACAAACGATGCCACCGCCTGCATATAGTCAGGAATGATATCCGCGGTGCGATATTGCCCCTCGATCTCCATTGGCTCGGGAGCCATGGTCTCTTCGAGCTCTTCGATGACATCCTGGTTGGCGGTTGAGCCGTCACCCATGCGAATCTTGAGGCACAGATAACCCTGCGGATGATGGGACCCCGTCACCATGAGCGCGCCGCACGCCTCACCGTCATAAGCCGCCGCCCACGTAAGGGCAGGGGTCGGAACAGGTCGCGAAGCGAGCACGGCGTCTAGCCCGTGCGCTGCTAGCACGCCCGCCGCAAGCTCAGCGAACTCGCGCGCCAGGGGCCGGGTGTCGAACCCTATATATACCGTTTTGCCCGGATTGGTCTTTTGCCACAACTCGCCGACGGCATCGGCGATACGGGCAACGTTATCGGCAGTGAAGTCCTCATCGACGCGAGCGCGCCAACCGTCAGTTCCAAAATGAATTATCGCGCACACGCGCAGACACCTCACAGTGTTTGGATCATGTTACGCATGGGGTATACCCGCAACATGCACTCGGCAACCTGCCGGCACCAGCATTCACCATTTGGGCAAATGCTGCCGAGGACATGCAGTCAATAAAAAACCGCCCCGTATGGAGCGGTTTTGCCCTTTATATATCGAGCGCCTCGGCCATCGCTGCCGTAGTGATTGCCGTGGTTCCACAGCAACTGCCCACCATTGCGGCACCGGCATGTCTCCATTCGATGCATGCGCGCGCGAAAGCTTCAGGGTTCTCGTGCCATACGGGGCCATCCTGAGTCTGGACCGGATCGCCTACGTTGGGACGCACCGTGACGGGAGTAGTCGCCGATGCAACCATCCTGGGCACCGCCGCATTCGCGGCCGCAAGCGAACAGCAATTAACACCAACCGAGTTTGCGCCGTGTTTTTCGGCGTACAAAACGGCTGCCTCGATGTTGAGGCCATCGCCCAGCAGGTCGCCTTTATCGTCAACGACAAAACTCACCAGAACAGGCATGCCGTCGGCGGCATCTCGGGCGCCGGCAAGCATGGGCTGCAGATTACGGATAGACGTCACCGTCTCGATCAGCAGACCGTCAACGCCGGCATTGAGCAAGGCGTGCGCCTGTTCGCGCGCAATGCCGCGGATTTCACGATACTCGGCAGAGTCCTCGGCAAACCACTCAATACCGATCGGGCCCATCGAGCCCAGCAGCAGCTGAGGGTGCGCCTGGCGAGCATCGTCGACGGCCCCGCGATTGACCTCCGCCACGGACGGCGCAATCTGGTCGTGCTTGAGGGCATAGCTTGATGCCTGAAAGGTGTTGGTAATGAGCACCTGCGCGCCGGCGGCGACATACAAGCGATGAATACGAGAAACGGTCTGCGGCTCTGCCAGATTCCAAAACGCCGGTGGAATGTCGGCGGCATCGTACTCACTCAACAGAACACTGCCCATGGGGCCCTGCGCCAACAAGGTCTCGCTCGACAAGCGGCGCGTAAGTTCCTCGGCACCAAAGCGGTTGTAATAACTCGTATCCATATATATCCCGCTATTCCTCGACGCTGATTCCCTGCTTTTCGAGATAGGCGAGCCAGCGGTTCATCGTGTCCTCGGAAAGCGCATGCTCCATCATGCAGGCCTCGGAATCGGCTCGCTCAAATTCGACACCGAGCTCCTGAACCAAAAACGTGCGGATGAGGCGATGACGGTACCAGATAGCCGTACCAACCTCGCGGCCGCGATCGGTCAGGACTACCTTGCCGTAGTGCGATTGCTCGACAAGTTCGGACGCTTTGAGCGCCGAAACCGCTTTATTGACCGATGCCTTGGAGACGCCAAGGCGCTGCGCGATGTCGACCGATCGCACGCCGTTGGTTTCCCCCTCTTCGCCTTCAATGCGAACCATGCACTCCAAGTAGTCTTCGTTCGCCACCGTCAGATGTAGTTCGCGCGAGCTATTTGTCGTATCCATGATCTTCCGTCCCTTCTGCATTCAATGGCTGATTCTACCCCATCCAAGCGTCGCGGTATGCCGTGGCATACCGTGCTAGAGTTCTTGTTGCACACGACGACCAAGATTGGAGCGGTCTTTATGGAAAACACCACCACGAACCCCGATGTCCTCGAGCGCTTTTTGCGCTACGTCCAGATCAACACGCAGTCCGAGGATGCAAACTGCGACCAGGTACCCTCGAGCGCCGTTCAGTTTGACCTTGCCAACGTGCTGGCTGAAGAGCTGCGCGAGCTTGGTGCGGAAGATGCCCACGTGACCGAGCACGCCTATGTCTGCGCGCATATCCCCGCAAGTGTGGGCGCTGAGGACAAGCCCGCCCTGGGCCTGATCGCCCATCTCGACACCACCGAAGTTGCACCGGGCGCCGGCGTGAAGCCGCACATCGTACACTACGAAGGCGGCGACCTGGTCTGCGGCACGGTTGACGGTAAGCCCGTTGCCATGAGTACCGCCAAGCTTCCCGCCCTGAACGACCTCGCGGGTGAGGACCTGGTCTGCAGCGATGGCACCACGCTGCTGGGCGCGGACGACAAGGCAGGCGTCGCCGAGATCATGTCGCTTGTCGCGCGTATCGCTCAGGACCCCTCTCTGCCCCATCCCGCACTCGGCATTTGCTTCTGTCCTGACGAGGAGATCGGCCACGGAGCCGAGCTGCTGGATATCGATACCTTTGGCTGCAAGTACGCCTACACGGTCGACGGTGGCCCCATCGGCGAGCTGGAGTGGGAGTGCTTTAATGCCGCTGAGGCGACCGTCTGCTTTGAGGGCCAGTCCATCCACCCGGGCGACGCCAAAGGCCGTATGGTCAACGCAGGCAATCTGTTCTGCGACTTCAACGCGTTGCTCCCCTACGTGCAGCGCCCGGAGTATACGGAAGGCTACGAGGGCTTTTATCACCTTGAGGGTGTATCTGCAACCGTCGATCACGCCACAGCGCGCTATATCGTCCGCGACCATGACGCAGCCAAGTTCCAGCAGAAACTCGACCTTATTGATGCCGCCGCCTCGATGCTCAACCAGCGCTTGGGTGACAAGCGCGTGACGGTCGAGATTAAGCAGCAGTATCGAAATATGGCCGAGATCGTTCGTGACTATCCCGAGCTTATTGATGTTGCCAAGGAAGCCTACCTTGCCTGCGGCGTTGAGCCCCAAGTGCTGCCGATTCGCGGCGGCACCGACGGCGCGCAGCTGTCGTTCCGCGGTCTGCCCTGCCCCAACCTTTCCACCGGCGGCTATTGCTACCACGGCGTCAACGAGTTTGTCCCGGTCAGTTCGCTCGTCAAGATGACCGACGTCCTGCAGGAGCTCGTCGCCCGTTTCGCATAAGCCTGGCTGCATAAGCCCAAAAGACGAATCGCCCCGTCCTCTACAGAGAACGGGGCGGTTTTTGATACAAGGGGAGTAGTCAACATCGCAGGTTGAGCCAACGTCAGCGAGCGACGTCCAAGGCGAACAATTTGTCATTCAAAAGGCAGGGCATTGACCTTCTGGTCATGCCCTGCCTTTTGAATGACAAATTGTCGCCTTGGGCGGCGCGCAGCGTCGAGTCGTTACGGCGTTTGGTAAAACGCCGTAACTTAGTAGTTGGCCTCGTAACCGTTGCCGTCGCCGGTGGGCTGTTCGTAGTAGTCCGAATCGCTCGAATCGCTTGAGTCATCGGAATCGTCAGAGCTGACCGATGAGGTTGCGGTACCGTTTGCGTAGTCGTCAGACGTGTTGTTGTTCAGGTCGCCGATCGTAGAGCTGGAACCGTCGGAAAGACCCATGGTGTTGGGACCCTTGGGATCCTTGCCGGCATCGACGCGCTCCATCATTTCCTTGAGCTCGTCCTCGTAGACAAAGACGTAGCTCACACCGTCGATCATGGTGCTGTCGTCGGCGTACGAGGGCAGGTTGGCCGAGTAGATTCCGTCGACATCCATACCGCGCATGGCATTGACCGTAGCCACGATATCCTGAACGCTCATATCGGTTACGAGCATATCGGACAGCGAATTAACCAGGCCAAAGATCTTCGTGGCATCGAAGTTATTGAGAATCTGGTTGGCAAGGGCGCCAAGCACCTGACGCTGGTGGCGCATGCGCGTGTAATCGCCGTCGGCATAGGTGTAGCGGCAGCGGGCATAGGTAAGGGCGGTGGCACCGTCCATATGCTGCTGGCCAGCGGTAATCTTAATATCCAGGTGCTCGGGGTCGTCAACATCATCGGTTGCGTTAATGTCGATACCGCCAACCGAATCAATCAGCGCCTGCATACCGTCGAAGCTGACCTCGGCATAGTGGGAAATCTGAACACCGCACAGCTCGTTGACCGCCTCGACCATGGCCTCGGCGCCGCCAACGGTATGGCAGGCGTTGATCTTCATGGTCTCGCCCTTGTACACGACCTTGGTGTCGCGCGGAACGGAAATGAGCGTCGCCTGCTTTTGCGTGGGGTCGATGCGTGCCAGGATAATCGAGTCGGCACGATACGTATCCTCGCCCGGACGGCCGTCGGTACCAAGAAGCAGCACGTAGAACGGATCCTTTGCCTCATCGGTGTCAACCAGAACCCGACGCAGATTGTCGGTAATGACATTAGAATCGCCGAGCTTGCCCATAATGGTGGCAAACCACAGGCCGGCAGCGGTAGTGGCACTCAACAGTACGCCAAGCACGACAATGAGCGCGACGTGACGAATCGTGTGGCTACGACGACGTTGGCGAGCGCGCTCGGAATAGCGAGCCACGTTATCGCGACTGTAGATCTTGGCCTGCGCACCAGTTGAGGGTCTTCGGGTGGTGGTATCTGCGAGGGGCTTTTTATTAAACATAGGCAACCTGTATTAGTAGATGACGGGATCGGGGACGGTAGCATGCTCGACATGCGCGCCGAGCGCCTGCAGCTTTTCGACAAACTGCTCGTAGCCGCGCTTGATGTGATGGATAGCCGAAACCTCGGTCGTCCCGTCGGCGATCAAGCCCGCTACGACGAGGGCCGCTCCTCCGCGCAGATCGGGCGAGGTAACCTGTGCACCCGAGAAGCCCTTGACGCCATGAATCATGGCATGATGGCTCTCGATACGAATGTCGGCACCCATGCGCACCAGCTCAGAGGCAAACATAAAGCGATTCTCGAAGATGTTTTCGGTAATAACAGAACTGCCGTCGGCAAGGGCGGAGAGCACCATAATCTGCGCCTGCATGTCCGTCGGGAAGCCGGGGAACGGAAGCGTCTGGATGTCGACCGGCTTGATACGCTCGGCACGGTTCACATGGACGCCATCCTCGACGCGCTCGCAGTCGATACCCATGAGCTCCATCTTCTTGAGCACCATGCCCAAGTGAATGGGGCAAAAGCCCGTGACATCGACACCGCGATCGTCGGCCATCAACGCACCGGCAACGATAAAGGTACCGGCCTCGATGCGATCACCCACCACGCGATGGGTAACAGGATGCAGCTCTTCCACGCCCTCGATAGTCACGACGGGCGTACCGGCGCCAACAATCTTGGCGCCCATCTCGTTGAGCATGTTAGCGAGATCGACGATCTCGGGCTCGCGGGCGGCATTGTCGATAACCGTGGTGCCCTGTGCGCGCACAGAGGCCATGATGAGGTTCTCGGTCGCACCGACGCTGGCAAACTCGAGCGTGACGGTGGTACCGCGCAGACCTTGGGGCGCATTAGCGTTGATGTAACCGTGGGCGGTATCGAACTCAACGCCCAGGGCCTCAAGACCAAGAATGTGCATATCGATCTTGCGAGCACCCAGGTTGCAGCCGCCCGGCATGGCAATTTTGGCGCGATGGAAGCGGCCCAGCAGGGGTCCCATGACGGCGGTGGAAGCGCGCATCTTGGCAACGAGCTCGTAGGGGGCCTCCCATGAATCGACCTGAGAGGTATCAATCTCGAGCGTGTGCTCGTCGAGAACATCGATCGTAGCGCCCATGCCCTTGAGCACCTTGCCCATCACGTGGACATCGGAAATATCGGGCACGTTCTGCAGCGTCGTCTTGCCCGGCGCCAGAAGCGTTGCCGCCATGAGTTTGAGCGCGGAGTTCTTGGCGCCCGAGACGGGCACGGAGCCTCCGATGGCGTGGCCACCCTCAACGCGGATAATATCCAAGGTCTACCCTTTCAAAAAGCATGCCCGGGGTGGCTGGGCCATCCCGGGCATGATGTGTTCGCAAATGGTCGAACGCTAAATCGTTTGACTATTGGGCAAGCTTGAGCTTACACCATGCGATTTCATTATAGAGGTAGGCGCGGCGTGCATCATCCTCCGACAAATTACCCAGCTTCTCTTCAAAACCTTGAATATCAGCTTTAAGCTTGTCGGCATCGACGGTCGCCAAATCGCAAGCGCGCTCGGCGAGAACGGTCACGACATCGTCCGCAACCTGGGCATAGCCGCCGGCCACGGCAAACGTGTGGTCGACAGTGCCCATGGCCTTATCGGAAACGCGAACGTAACCGCGGTCGATCGTGCAAATCTCGCTGGAGTGAGCAGGCAGGACGCCAAACTCGCCATCCGTGGACGGAATCGACACAAACGCAGCGTCGCCCTCATAGGCGCAGCTCACGGGGCACACGATGCGGATACGCATAACCTACTTCTCCCCCATCTTGCGGGCGCGCTCGCGCACGTCCTCAATCGTGGAAGCATAGCGGAAAGCCTGCTCGGGCAGGTCATCGGCCTTGCCGT
Organism: uncultured Collinsella sp.; assembly: GCA_900543275.1. GTDB lineage: Bacteria > Actinomycetota > Coriobacteriia > Coriobacteriales > Coriobacteriaceae > Collinsella. Next base: position 7,851 of record UQQL01000013.1, read on the forward strand.
CGACAATCTCGGCAAAAGAGCGGACGGTATCCTCGACGCGGACGTAGACACCGGGGTTGCCGGTGAACTTCTCGGCGACGTGGAAGGACTGCGAGAGGAACTGCTGAATCTTACGGGCACGGTTGACCGTAAGGCGCTGCTCCTCGGACAGCTCGTCCATACCCAGAATGGCGATGATGTCCTGAAGGTCGGAGTACTCCTGCAGGAGCTCCTGGACCTTGACGGCGACACGGTAGTGCTCCTCGCCAACGATCGAGGGATCGAGAGCGTCGGAGGAAGACGCAAGCGGGTCGATAGCCGGGAACAGGCCGAGCGACGAAATGCTACGCGAAAGAACCGTGGTGGCATCGAGGTGAGTAAACGTCGTGGCAGGCGCCGGGTCGGTCAGGTCGTCTGCGGGGACGTAGACAGCCTGGACGGAGGTAATGGAGCCCGTCTTGGTCGAGGTAATGCGCTCCTGGAGGTCGCCCATCTCGGTTGCCAGCGTGGGCTGGTAACCAACGGCGGACGGCATACGGCCCAGCAGTGCGGAAACCTCGGAACCCGCCTGGGAGAAGCGGAAGATGTTGTCGATGAACAGCAGAACGTCCTGGCCGCGATCGCGGAAGTACTCAGCGGTGGTAAGGCCGGCCAGACCGATGCGCAGACGCGCTCCGGGCGGCTCGTTCATCTGACCATAGACCAAGCAGGTCTTGTCGATAACGCCAGACTCGCTCATCTCGAGATAAAGGTCGGTGCCCTCGCGGGTACGCTCGCCGACGCCGGTGAACACCGAGGTGCCGCCGTGCTCCTGGGCGAGGTTGTTGATGAGCTCCTGAATCAGAACGGTCTTGCCAACGCCGGCGCCGCCGAACAGGCCGGTCTTGCCGCCACGGATGTAGGGCTCGAGCAGGTCGACGGCCTTGATGCCGGTCTCGAAGATCTCGGTCTTGGTGGTGAGCTCGTCAAAGCGGGGCGCTGCATGGTGGATGGGGTAGAACTCCTCCACCTCGGGCATGGGCTTGCCGTCGACGGGCTTGCCCATGACGTTCCAAATGCGACCGAGCGTCTTGGGACCAACGGGCATCTTCATGGGCTCACCGCTATCGGTAGCGATGAGGCCGCGCTGCAGGCCGTCGGTCGAGGACATGGCGACCGTGCGGACGACGCCGCCCGGAAGCTGGCTCTCGACCTCGAGGATCGTGCTCAGATGACCGATCGGGGTCTCGGCCTCGACCGTGAGCGCGTTGTAGATCGGGGGCACCGCGCCGTCAAACTTGACGTCGACGACAGGGCCGATGATACGCACAATGCGACCATCACCGGCGGTCGTCTTCTTGGTGGCTTCCTCGACCGCAAGCTTTACGGTGTTATTAGCCATTACTGTTCCTCCAATGCTGAGGCTCCGCCGACGATCTCGTTAATCTCGGTCGTGATCGAAGCCTGGCGCACGCGACTATACGTGCGGGTAAGGGTCGAGATGATCGCGGTGGCGTTTTCCGTCGCGGAGTGCATGGCCTTGCGGCGTGCACCCTGCTCGGCAGCCGCCGAATCGATCAGGGCCTGGTAGATGACCGTCAGGATATAAGACGGCACAAGCTTGCCGAGAACATGCTCGGGAGAGGGCACGAACTCGAACGTGGACGAGATGCGCTTAGGGGCGTCGGTCTCGTTCTTACGCGGACCGTGGGCCATAGCGATCATCTCGGGGTCGAGCGGCAACAGATGCTCGACGCGAAGCTCCTGATCCACGCGGTTCTTGGCGTGGTGGTAGACAAGCTCGACACGGTCAAGCTCACCGGCACGATACGCATCGCAGATATGAGAGGAAATCATGCGAGCCTGATTAAAATCGGGCTCGGAGGAATTGCCCTCAAAGTGCATGACAACGTTTGCACGGTCGCGGAAATACGTGGCCGGCTTGCGTCCGCACGCAATGATCTCGCACTCGATGCCGTCGTTCGCCCAAGAAGCGGCGAGCTTTTCGGCCGTGCGCTCCACCGTCGTATTGAAACCGCCGGCAAGGCCGCGGTCCGAAGCAATGACGACAATCAGGCCACGCTTAACGCTCTCATGCTTCTGCAGCATGGGATCGGTGCCCGAACAGGAGGCGTCGCCGGCGACCGTCAACATGACGTCGGTCAGCGCCTCCTTATAGGGCTCGGCCTGCTTGGAGCGATCGAGGGCACGACGGATCTTGGCCGTAGAGACCATCTCCATCGTGCGCGTGATCTGCTTGGTCGTGGTAACCGAGGAGATTCGCTTCTTAATGTCGCGAAGGTTGGCCATGGGGCTTAGTTCTCCTCTGATCCAGAAACATCCGAATGGTGCTTGGCCATGAACTGCTGCTTGAAGTCGCCGATGACGCGCAAGAGCTCAGCCTTGGTGTCATCATCGATCTTCTTGGCGCGAACCTTGTCGAGCAGCGAACCAAAGCCATTGTCCATGTACTCGATGAGCTCGGCACGGAAGGGCAGCACGTCGGCGATCTCCAGGTCATCCAGGAAGCCCTCGTTGCCAGCGAACAGCGTAACGATCTGCTCGCCAACCTCAAACGGCTTGTAACGCGGCTGCTTCAGGAGCTCGGTCATGCGAGCACCATGGGTCAGCTGCTTCTGAGTAGCCTCGTCGAGGTCGGAGCCGAACTGCGTAAAGCCAGCGAGCTCCTGATAGGAAGCGAGGTCCAGACGGAGGTTGCCGGCGACCTGCTTCATGGCCTTGGTCTGCGCATCGCCACCGACGCGGGACACGGAGATGCCCACATCGACTGCCGGGCGCTGACCCTGGAAGAAGAGCTCGGACTGCAGGTAGATCTGACCATCGGTAATGGAAATGACGTTGGTCGGAATGTAGGCCGAGACGTCGCCGTCCTGGGTCTCGATGATCGGCAGTGCCGTCATGGAGCCGTAACCGTTCTTCTTGGACATCTTGACGGCACGCTCGAGCAGACGAGAGTGCAGGTAGAAGATGTCGCCAGGATAGGCCTCGCGTCCGGGCGGACGATGCAGCGTCAGCGACATCTGACGGTAGGCCACAGCCTGCTTGGACAGGTCGTCGTAGATGACGAGCACGTGGCCGCCGGGGTTGGTCTCGCTGGCGGGCTTGCCGTCCTCGCCGTTGTACATGAAGAACTCGCCGATAGCGGCACCGGCCATAGGCGCGATGTACTGCATAGGGGCGGAATCGGCAGCGGTGGCCGAAACGATGATGGTGTAGTCGAGCGCACCGTGCTGAGCGAGGGTCTCGCGGATGTTGGCAACCGTGGAGGCCTTCTGGCCGATGGCGACATAGATGCAGACCATGCCCTTGCCGCGCTGGTTGAGGATAGCGTCGATGGCGATGGCGGTCTTACCGGTCTTACGGTCGCCGATGATGAGCTCACGCTGACCGCGGCCAATAGGCACCATGGAGTCGATAGCGAGCAGACCGGTCTGAACCGGCTCGCACACCGGGGTACGATCGATGACGCCGGGAGCCTTGAACTCGATGGGGCGACGGTGCGTGGCGACGATGTCGCCCAGGCCGTCGATGGGCTGGCCGAGCGGATTGACGACGCGGCCGAGCATGGCACGGCTCACGGGGATATCCATAATGCGGCCAGTGGTGCGGCACTCGTCGCCTTCCTTGATGGAGTCGACGGCACCGAACAGAACGGCGCCGACCTCGTCACGGTCAAGGTTCTGGGCAAGGCCGAAGACGGTCTCACCGGTATCGGAGCTCTTGAACTCCAGAAGCTCGCCTGCCATGGCGCTCTTGAGGCCGGAGACGCGCGCGATGCCGTCGCCTACCTCGTCGACCGTTGAAACCTCATGCGTATCGACCGTCGCGGAGAGGCTCGTGAGCTGCTCCTGCAGTTTCTTGGCGATATCCTGGGCATTGAGGGTTTCGGACATTAGGCTTCACCTCCGTACGAATTAGCAGAGTTTGCGAGGGTCTCCTGCGCGATGCGCAGCTGCGTCTTGACGGAAATGTCACGACGCTCGCCGCGGGCCTCGAGCACCAGGCCGCCCACGATAGACGGGTCGACCTGCTCGATAAGGAATACCTTGCGGCCGAAGTCCTGCTCGCATTTCTTAGTGATGGTTTGACGCAGCTCGTCGTCGAGCGGGATCGCCGTGGTGACGGTCACGCCCACTACATCCTCGTCTTCCTCGGCAACATACTTAAAGGCAGCTGCCACCTTGGGAAGAAGGTCGAGCTGGTCGCGCTTGGACATGGTGTCGAGCACGGCGATGATCTCGGGGCTGGCAGAAGCCAAGCGCTCGATCATCTCGAGGTCCTCGAACACATGGTTCTCGGCCTTAGCGGCTTCCAGAAGGGAGCGCGCGTAGGTCTCGAGCACCTTGTCCTGATAGCGGCTAGTCGGCATTCAGGCTACCTGCTTCCTGGATGTAGCGCTCGATGAGCTTCTTCTGCTCGGCATCGTCCTCGAGTGCCTCGCCCACGATCTTGGTGGCGACGGCAACGGACAGGTCGGCGATGGAGCTCGCGGCACCGGCGTAAATGGACTTGCGCTCGTCCTCGACGGTCGTATGGGCCTTGGCGATGATCTCCTCGGCCTCCTTGTGAGCAGCCTCGATGATACGGGCGCGCTCGGACTCGGCGTCCTTACGGGCCTCGAGGACGATGTCGGCAGCCTGACGGCGGGCGTCGGTGACGATCGAGTCGGACTCAGCGCGCTTGGCGATAGCCTCCTGCTTGGTCTTCTCGGCCTCGTCGAGGCTCTCCTCGATCTTCTTGCCGCGCTCCTCCATGGTTTTCATGATGCCCGGCAGGGCGACCTTGGCCAGCACGATCCAGATAATCAGGAAGGCGATAAGCGCCGGGATGAACTCCGCCATCTTAGGGATGAGGATGTCCGCACCGGCAGCGCCGTCCTCGGCGAACGCGGAAACCGGCATGAGCAGCGCGGCCGCGGACGCGGAGAGTGCGATCGCGCTCTTCTGGGATGAAAGATTCATACTTGACGCTCCGTGCTATTTAACGATCAGCGCGACAACGAAGCCGATCAGAGCCAGAGCCTCGCCGAAGGCGGAGCCCATGATGAAGACGGTGAACACGCGGCCCTGGACCTCAGGCTGACGGGCCATAGCACCCGTAGCACCCAGAGCAGACAGGCCGATAGCAAGACCAGCGCCGATAACACCGAGACCGTAACCGATAACTCCCACGATTCCTCCTTTGTCGTGCGTGTCTTATTTCACGCAGGATAACCTTTTTATAACTGCCGGGCTCCATGGGTACGGGCACCGGCGGTTTAACGAATTGCCTTACCTTGAAGACGCGAACGGAAGCCTACTCCTCCTCCGCGACCTCCTCTGCCTCAGAGACATACACGGCGGTAAGGACCGTGAAGACGTAAGCCTGGATAGCGCCGACCACAAGCTCGATCGCATAGATCAGGATGAGGATGGCAAGCCAGGCCAGCGAAGGCAGGGCGCCGACGGCGTGCGCCGCGGAAACCTGCTGAAGCAGCGGCTGCATGAACATGCTCGCCATGATGGCGAACGAGCCCATGACCACGTGTCCTGCGAACATGTTGCAGAACAGACGGACGGCGAGCGTGATGAGGCGCAGGAAGGTCGAGAAAAGCTCGACGACCCACACGAGCACGTTCATCGGGAAGCTCACGCCCTGCGGGGCGAGGCTCTTGATGTAGCCGATCACGCCGTGAGCCTTGCATCCGTAGTAGATGAAGTACACGAAGGCGAAAATGGCGAGTGCGGCGGTGGAGCCGATTGCGCCGGTGCCGGGCTTCATTCCCGGGATCAGGCCGATCATGTTGTTGATCAGGATGAACAGGAAAAGCGAGCACAGGAACGGGAAGTGCTTCTTCCAGTTCTCACCCACGACGCCCTTGCCGATATCGTTCTCGACGTACTCGATGATGTACTCGAAACCGTTGACGAAGAAGCCCTTGGGAACCAGGGTCTGTTTCTTCTTGAACACGGCCAGGACGATCAGGAGCACGATCGTGGAGACGATCAGCCAAAACGAGTACTGCGTGATGCCGCAGCTCAGATCGCCCACGACAGGGGTGGAGCTGAACTCGCTGACCAGATGATTAATCTCATCAGGCAGCTTTTCAAAAATTTCCACGACTTACCTTTCGACCTCATGAGGATCTCGCAGCGCCTTGGCGACGCGAACCGTGCAGGCGGCCATAAAGGCCACGAAGCCGATCGCCTCGCCCAGGAGGAACATGCGAAATGCCTCTCCGAACAACACAAACACAACCAAGGTAAAGACGAGCAGGGCGATTGCCGAGACCGCCAGACTCACCATGCCCTTGAACATGTCCGCATTCTGCTTATCGTCAAGAACCGGCTTGAGCGTAAAGACAAAGGGAAGGAAGGCAATTGCGCCCGCGATGGCGCCTGCAACGATAGCGAGCAGATCGGCTATCTGAAACACTGGCGTCCTCACTTTCCTTTTTAACGCTTCACAGAACAGTTCCCGCCAAACATTGGTGACTATTGTACGAGCCAATCGCTAAAGTACAACCGAAAAAGCATCGGTTAATACGCACCTGTTCGTTTTCTTAAGACCTTCTTTATGCCGCAGGTACGGTAATACGTTTTTCTCGAACCCTGCAGGGCAAAACGTCCGTTAACAGGAGTGCGCGCGGTCGCCTTTTGTTCGTCCGCGCGCACCGTTTCTTCGTATTTGCAGCCGCGGCCGTTTAGCCCAGCGACTAGAGCGTGCCGTAGATGCGGTCGCCGGCGTCGCCCAGGCCGGGAACGATGTAGGCGGCCTCGTTGAGATGGCCATCGATGGCGCACGTATAAATATGTACGTCAGGATCCTTCTCGGTCAGCGACTTGAGGCCCTCGGGCGCGGCAACGATGCACAGCATGCGGATGTCCTTGACACCGCGCTCGCGCAGGTAGCTGATAGCCATCTCGGCCGAACCGCCCGTGGCGAGCATGGGGTCGACAACCAGGCAGATACGCTGGTCGATATCCTTGGGCATCTTGCAGTAATACTCATGCGGCTCGTGGGTGACCTCGTCGCGCTCCATGCCGATGTGGCCCACGCGAGCGGAGGGCACCAGGTCGAGGATGCCGTCGACCATGCCAAGGCCCGCACGCAGAATGGGCACGATGGCGAGTTTCTTGCCGGCAAGCTGTTTGAACGTGGCGGTAGTGATGGGGGTCTCGACCTCGACGTCTTCCATAGGCAGGTCGCGCATGGCCTCGTAGCCGTCAAAGAGCGCAAGCTCGCGCACGAGCTGGCGGAACTGGTTGGTGCCGGTGTTTTTATCGCGCAGGATCGACAGCTTGTGCTGAACGAGCGGGTGATCGACAAGCGTCACACGGGACGCATCATAGGTGACGGTCATGGGTTGATTGCCCCTTTCGTTGCGGCCGCAAAACGGCCTTGCTGACAAGGCGCGCAGCAATGTTGCCGCCGCACGCCATGCATTAGTTTAGCGGTTTGTTGTATCGAGCAGCCCATCGCAGCCCTACTGTGCGGTACTGAGCGAGCGCCTGACTGCATCACACCAGCCCGCAAGGTTTTGTTCGCGGCGCTCGGCGGACATGTGGGGAAGGAAGGTCCTAACGATCTGGGCATTTTGCTCCAGCTCTTCCAGGTCTTCCCAATAGCCGACGGCAAGACCCGCCAAGTACGCGGCACCGATTGCCGTGGTCTCCACCGTCTCGCATTGCAGCACGGGGATATCCAGCAGGTCGGCCTGGAATTGCATGATGAACTCGTTGCGCGAGGCACCGCCATCGACAGACAGGCGCTCGATCGAAAGCCCCACGTCCTGCTCCATGGCGCGCAGCACGTCGTAGCTCTGATATGCCATGGATTCGCAGGCGGCACGTACGATGGTCGCACGGCTCGAGGCGCCGGTCAGACCGCACACGATACCGCGGGCATGCGGGTCCCACCAGGGAGCGCCCAGACCCGCAAAGGCGGGAACGAAGTAGCAGCCCTCGTTGTCGCTAATCGAAGCGGCAAGTTGTGCCGACTCGCTCACGCTCGAGATGATGCCCATGTTGTTGCGAAGCCAGTTCATGGTGGAACCGGCAGCAAAGATGGAGCCCTCGAGCGCATAGCTGATCTTCCCGTTCGCAGCGATACCGATGGTGGAGACCAGACCGTTCTTGGATTCGACGATCTCGTCGCCGGTGTTCATGAGCATAAAGCAGCCCGTGCCATAGGTGTTTTTGGTCTGGCCGGGATGGAAGCAGCAGTGACCGAACAGCGACGCCTGCTGGTCGCCCGCCACACCCATGATGGGCGGCATGTTGGTCATGATGTCGCTCGCGACGCGGCCGTAGTCACCCGAGCTCCAGCGAACCTCGGGCATCATGGAACGTGGAACGTCAAAGAGCGCCAGCAGGTCGTCGTCCCAATCGAGCGTATGGATATTAAAGAGCGCCGTGCGGCTGGCATTGGTGTAGTCGGTGGCAAAGACCTGGCCGCCGGTGAGGTTGTAGATGAGCCAGGTGTCGATGGTGCCAAACATGAGGTCGCCCGCCGCCGCGCTCTCGCGTGCGCCGTCGACGTTGTCGAGAATCCACTGCACCTTGGAGGCCGAGAAATACGGGTCGAGCGTGAGTCCCGTGCGGGAGCGCACCAGCCCTTCCGCGCCCTGCTCGACAAGCTCGTCGATCAGAGGTGCGGTACGGCGGCACTGCCATACGATAGCGTTATAGATCGGCTGACCGCTCACGCGATCCCAGACCACCGTGGTCTCGCGCTGGTTGGAGATGCCGATGGCGGCAATGCGGTCGGAGTGGATACCGCTCTTAAACTGGACTTCCATCATGACGGCGATCTGGCTAGCAAGGACCGCCATGGGGTCTTGCTCCACCCAGCCGGGACGCGGGAAGCTGGTTTTGACGCTGCGACGTGCCTGCGCGACGATGCATCCGTACTCGTCGACGATGGTCGCAAGTACCGAGGTGGTGCCGCAGTCGAGCGCCATGATGTAGGAACCGCCAAAGTCAAACGAGGCATCTTCCATGCCCAGGCTGCCCAGATTCAACGACATCGCTTAAACCTTTCTATTGCATCGGGTCGGACAGGACCCGTTCGATCTCTGATGCGGGAAGTGCGCCTTGGCGCAGGATCTGGAACTCGCCGTGCTGAAACGACACGATGGTCGAGGCGTCGCGACACGGGGTCTCACCGGCGTCGACGGCAACATCGACCCCCTCTAGGATGCGACCCTCCACCGTGATAAAACTTGCCGGCGCGGGCGCGCCATGCGTGTTGGCGCTGGTGCAGGCAAGGGGGCTGCCACAGGCGCGAATGAGCGCCTGCACCACGGGCGAGGCCGAAGCGCGAAGTGCCACCGTGTCGTCGGCAGCGCGCATAAAGGTCGGCACGCAGGGGGCTGCCTTGACCACGATAGTCAGGGCTCCCGGCCAGCATCGTCGCGCGAGTATGCGGGCATCTTCCGGGATATCCACGCCATAGCGGTCGAGTGCTTCGACGCCATCGACCAGCCAAGCGACGGTTTGCGTGAGTTCACGTTGCTTGAGAGTGAAGATACGGCGATAGCCGGTGCCGAGCGCAGGAACTGCGGCGCCATTGACGGCAGCCTGCGGATCGCGCGGCCACGATGGGAATTCGCTTGTATCTTGGGGCACGGCGTCCGAGAAGGCGTTGACTGCCACGGCGACACCGTAGACGGTCTCGGTCGGGATCAAAGCCAGGCCGCCGCGGCCGAGCACCTCGGCCGTGCGCTCGACGGCAAGCCGATGCGGCTCGCGCGTTCCCTCGTATACCCGATAGACCGTCTGCATGTGTATGCCAGCCCCTTACGCTCTGGTGCAAGTTTGTTTACTGTGGGGCATTCTCGCACGAAACGTTCAACCTATTTGTCCAGAGCGCATGTTGGTTTGGTGAGCGGCTCTAGTAGTCGGTGAAAGTGAGGGGGTTATTGGACTGCGACGAACTTCTTTGGCCTGCCGGCGTGGCGTTCTTGGGCGGCGTAGCGCTCGATGCTGTCTATCGTTATCATCCGACGGCCGTCGACGAGTTCAACAACGAGTTTTCCGGCTTTGACCAGCGCGGTAATCCGCGGAGCGGAGACTTTGAGGTCCAGCGCTGCGTCTTTAAATGTTCGGCACGCCGCTTCCCGAGCGTCCTCGTGGTCGATTTCGACTGAAAGGGCCACGACCTCGGCCGAGCGTTCGTACCCTGCCGGAGTCAAACCGTTGTTGAGGTCGTCGGCCAAAAACGCCATCAGCGCCTCGGTGGCATGGGCAATCGCTTCTTCGCGCGTATCGCCATCGGCAAAGGCGCCGGGAATCTGCGGGAAGCTAGCGCAGTAACCGTCGTCTTCTTTTATGAGAACGCAGTCATAGGTAAATCGCTGCCTCATTTTGCCTCCAACTACCATCCAACTTGGCGACGAATACTTGCCCACGTGTCCTTCTTTGGTCGATCACCACCAGAGCCGTTCACGGTGACAACACGGTCACTAGAAACAAACTTAGCATGACTACCGACTTGCGCGACCTTCACGAATCCATCGTGCTTGAGTAGGGCAATGATTTCCCGAAAGGTAGGGGGTTGCATGGGCCGACCTCTTTCAGCCGTCCTAATTATAAACTACTTTATAATTTTTGCTAACCAGTTAATAAATATTACTGGCGCTGTTTGGGCTCGGTGACGATGGCTCGGACGATGCGCGGGCGATCGGTGAGGTCGTGGACGATGCGCACGTCCGACAGACCCGCTTGGCGGCAGAGCTCGGCCGCAGCGTCGAGCGCGCCCTCGTAGAGCTCGCAGGCAAAGAGGCCGCCGGCGCGCAACATGTAGGGCGCCGCGTTGAGCAAGCGGCGGAAGATATCGAGGCCGTCGGCGCCACCCTCGAGCGCCAGATCGGGCTCAAAGTCCTTGACCTCGTGCGGCAGCGAGCGCATGACATCGGTGGGGATGTAGGGCGGGTTGGAGACGAGTACGTCAAAGGTGCCCCACTCTTCGCGGGGAATGGAGCTCACCAGGTTTGTGAGGCTGAAGGCGACCTCGTCGGACGTGAGGCCAAGCGCATCACGGTTTTTGGTAGCAAGGTCGATGGCGCGCGGTTCGATATCGGTAGCAGTGCAGGTGACGTGGCCGCGACGCTCCCAGGCGATCGAGAGCGAGATACAGCCCGTGCCGCAGCCGACCTCGAGAACGCGGGCAGTGCGGGGCTCGGCTGGGGCAGGCGCAGCGGCATCCTGAGCTGAAACCGTCTCCTGGTCGGCACCCTCGATGGCGATGCCGTATTCGTCGAGCTCGGGCTCGGTGGCTTCCGCGGCTTCGGCTTCTGCTGCTTGCGTGGCGGCTTCCTCGGCCTCGCGATCGGCAAGCTCCTCGGCATAGGCGCGGCTACCGAGCACGTCGCTACCCAGCGCAGCCTCATCGGCGGCCGTCAGGTTGGCAGCACGGCGCTCGGCGGTCGCGCGTTCGTCGGCCAGCGCCGCCTCGGCTTTGCGGGCCTGCTCGACCTCATCGTTCCAAGGCAGCTCAACACGCTGACGGGCAGCGGCCTCGGGGCTCAGCACCTCGGCATCCAGATAATTGAGGACTTCCTCGACGAGCATCTCGGTCTCGGGGCGCGGAATGAGCACACCGGAGGCGCACGCGACGTCGATCATGCGGAACTGCGTGCTGCCCGTGATGTATTGCAGCGGCTCGCCCTTAGCGCGGCGTACAACGGCCGCATGCATGGTCTCGAGCTGGGCCGCGTTAAGCGTCTCGTCCATACGCATATATAGGTCAATGCGCGCCAGGCCCGTGGCGGCGCACAGCAGCCACTCGGCAGAAAGACGGGGGTGCTCCTCGCCGCGCTCGGCCAGGTACTCCTTGGTCCACTCGAGACAACGCTTGATGGTCCAAATCTCGTTTGCCATGGGGCCCTCCCCTCTTAAGCGCCGGACGGCGCGCGAATGTCGGAGCAGATTGTACGCGAGGCCAGCGCTTGGCAAGGGGCGATTGAAGGCGATTATCGAGAATCAGCCCAGAATTTTGCACCGGGCTCGCTCAAAGTGTTCATTCGTCGACGTCTACATTTGCATTCGTCAAGCTTTTGGCAAGGTTGCCCATAAACTGACCAATATCTAACCAAACGCTTGCCACATCGCTTGACGCACAACGCACCAAAATACGCCCCGCGATTTCTTGGACATTTTTTCGAGCAATATTTTCAAGTGCAGATGCATGCCGTTAATTGCTTTAAGCAGGTAAGCAGCTCAAAGGCCATCAAAACCGATTGAATAACATCTCAAAGCAATGTGCCCAATGACTCCCTACGGATCATTTGACAACCAAGGAAACGCCGATGTTTTGGCAATGCCAGCGAGCGACGTCCAGAGCGAACAAGTTGGCATGAAGAAGGCAAGGCATAGACCTTCTGGTCATGCCTTGCCTTTTGAATGACAAATTGTCGCTCTGGGCGGCGCGCAGCGTCGACCGGTTACGCGGTTTGGTAAAACCGCGTAACCTACACGGCCTGAGCCAGCTTCTCGGCTCGCTCGGCGGCGGCAAGTGCCTCGATGACGGTGCCGAGCTGATCGCCTAGAAGGACGCCGTTGTAGGTGGAGTTGAAACCGATGCGGTGATCGGTCACGCGGTCCTGGGGCTGGTTGTAGGTGCGGATCTTCTCGGAACGGTTGCCGTGGCCGATCTGGCTCTGGCGCTCGGCACCAAGCTCTGCCTGCTGCTTCTCGAGTTCCATCTCGTACAGACGGGCGCGCAGCATCTGCATGCAGACCTCGCGATTCTGAATCTGGGAGCGCTGCTCCTGCGACTGCACCACGGTGTTGGTGGGCAGGTGGGTGATGCGCACGGCGGAGTAGGTGGTGTTAACGCACTGACCGCCAGGGCCCGAAGCGCAGTAAGTGTCGATGCGCAGGTCAGACTGGTTGATCTGGACGTCGATCTCCTCGGCCTCGGGAAGCACGGCGACGGTTGCCGTGGAGGTCTGGATACGGCCCTGGGACTCGGTCTTGGGAACGCGCTGGACGCGATGCACGCCGGACTCGTACTTCATGACGGAGTAGACGCGGTCACCCTCGACCTTGAACTCGATGGACTTAAAGCCGCCGGCCTCGCTGGGGCTGGAGTCGAGCACGGTGGTCTTCCAGCCGCGCGACTCGCAAAAGCGCTGATACATCTTGTACAGATCGCCGGCGAAGATGGCCGCCTCGTCGCCACCGGCGGCGGAGCGAATCTCGACGATGGTGTTCTTGTCGTCGTTGGGGTCGCTCGGGATGAGCATGTACTTAATGTCTTCCTCGAGCTGGGGAAGCTTGGCCTCGTTTTCGGAGATGTCCATCTGGAGCATCTCCTTCTCATCGGCATCGGTAGTATCGTGCAGCATTTCCTTGGCAGCCTCGATGTCATCGAGCGCGCCGATGTACTCGCGCGAGGCAGCGATGAGGTCGGACTGGTGCGCGTACTCCTTGTTGAGACGCGTGAACTCCTTGATATCGGAGGCGACGGCCGGGTCGGAAAGCTTCTTCTCGAGCTCCTCGTAGGCCTTGATAATCTTTTCGAGCTTGTCGCGCATGGCGGGACTCCTTTATATGCGTGAAGGCGAAAATCGGCAGAATTGATGGGGCGCGGGGCGCCGCTGCGGGGGTAAGTCCAGCTAGAGCATGTCGATCTTCAGATACATGCGCATCCCTTCGCGTATGGGGTACATAGTTGCGGTCTAACCCATACATGATAGCGTGCGCAGGCAAACCTGCATATAACCCGCACGGAATGAGTGGACGTAGCCGTTGGGGACGTTCCTTAACGGCTAGTCGTTTAAGAACGTCCCCAACGGCCAACAAAGGGACCGTCGCTTTGTCACATTCTAGAGCGTTTGAAGCAGGGCGATGAGGAAGCGCACGCCCTGGAGGTAGGCGCGGCGGGTGATGCGCTCGTTGGTGCCGTGGACGCCGCGGTCGCACTCGTCATCGTCGACCACAAAGGCCGAGAAGCGAATGCACTCAGGGCAAATGCGCTGGTAGTTTGCAGCGTCGGTCGCGCCGATCACGGTCGAGGGGACGATGCTGACAGGAACCCCGCCCGCCGCCGATGATCCGTTTTCCTCCGCCCCCAAAGGCTCACGGAAATAGCGGGCGGCGATGAAGCGAACCGCCTCGAGGCCGGGACCACCGATGCGCGGGGACGGCGAGGGTTCGGAGCTGCCGGGGCCCAGCTCCACTTCGACACGACCGGCAAGGTCCGCCCCGGCAACCGCCTCACGGCAGCGCGCCACAACGTCGGCCACGCCCGTACCCTCGAGCATGCGGAAGTTGATATTGGCCCACATATCCTGTGGCATCACGTTAGCGCCAGTGCTGCCGCCTTCGATCTGCGTGGGCGCGCAGGTGGTGGTCACGAGCGGATAGAGCTTCTTGCTGGCGAGGCAGTCGCGGACAATGACGCCCCCGTTGGCGGCAATCTCATCCGCCGTGTAGAGCCCCAGCTCGACGAGCTGTGCGGCAAGTAGATCGGTCACACGCGTCGGCCACTCGATGTCGCAGATTGCGGCGATAGCGCGGCTCAGCACCTCGAGCGATGTGCCGCCGTAGGGGTTGGACGAATGCCCGCCTTCACTCTTCGTCTTGAGCACGATATCGGCGTAGCCCTTCTCGGCAAGGTCGGCATGCATAAGCCAGCCCTCGCCCGCGCCGTACTCGGCAGCCGAAACAATACGGTAGTCACCCTCGTCGATCAGGTATTCAAGTTCAATACCGCGCTCCTCGAGCACGCGACCGATCGCCCCCGCGCCGTACTGCGTGGTTTCCTCGTCCTGACCAAAGGCGAGCAACAGCGAACGCTTGTGCTCCCAGCCGTGCGCCAACGCATACTCAACCGCCTCGAGAATGCCTGCGACCTGGTCTTTCATGTCGATAGCACCGCGACCCCAAATGTAGGTGCCGTCCACGTGGCCACTAAAAGGGGCATGCGTCCAGTCAGCCTCGGTGCCGGGTACCACGGGAACCACGTCCATGTGGCCCATGAGCATAACGGGCTTAAGAGCAGGGTCGGAACCGCCAAGCGCCACCAGCAGCGAATGGTCGACAAGCTCGACCTCGCCCGCCGCGAACACGCGCGGCCACGCCTGCTGCATATAGGCGCGCAGGTCGTCGAAGGGCTGCCAGTCCACCGCCTCGGCGTCCATGCTCGAGACGGTCGGAAACGACAGCACGCGGCCCAGGCGCTCGCACGCGCCAGCTTCGTCCAAATCGGCAAAATCATCCTCATGCGCAAAGAAGCGCCAAACCTCAGCCATGACATCCTTTCGATTGTGACGACGAGGGCCGCCCCACCGGAGCGGCCCTGCCACGTAAGCGTTTGCTATCGGTTATTTGTCCTCGAGATAACGCGAGAGGAACTCGCGGGTGCGCTGGTGTTTGGGGTTGCCGAAGAGTTCGGCCGGCGCGGCATCCTCGAGCACCACGCCCTTGTCCATAAAGACCACGCGGTCGGACACCGTGCGGGCAAAGGCCATCTCGTGCGTGACGACGACCATGGTCATGCCGTCGGCAGCGAGGTTGTGCATGACCTCGAGCACCTCTCCCACGATCTCGGGGTCGAGTGCGGAGGTCGGCTCGTCAAACAGCATGATCTGCGGATTCATGCACAGGGCGCGGGCGATGGCGACGCGCTGCTTTTGGCCGCCCGAAAGCCTGCCCACGGCGGCGTGCGCGAACTTTTCGAGTCCCACGCTGGTCAGATGCTCCATCGCGACCTTCTCGGCCTCGGCCTTGCTCATCTTTTTGAGCGTGACGGGCGCAAGCGTGCAGTTGTCGAGCACATCCATGTTGTTGAATAGGTTGAAGCCCTGGAACACCATGCCGATGTCCTCACGCAGTTTGTTAATGTTGCAGCGCTCGGCCGTAAGATCCTGGCCGTGGAACCAGATGTGGCCCGCGTCCGGAGTCTCGAGCAGGTTGAGGCAGCGCAGGAAGGTCGACTTGCCCGAGCCCGAGGCGCCGATAATGGTGACGACCTCGCCGGGATTGATGGACAGATCGATGCCCTTGAGCACCTCGAGTGAGCCAAAGCTCTTGCGCAGGCCCTCGACGCGGATAAGCGGCTCATTGGTCTGTGCGGCGGCCGCAACGCCGGTAGTGGCGGTATCTGCCATGATGATTCTCCTCGTCTTGAGCCTAGTTGGAGCTGGGCAGCGTGGCAGGGGCCTCGGCGCCGAGCTTTTTGCCAAAGGCTTCGAGCAGGCGGCTCGCCACGAGCGTCAGGATCAGGTAGACCACGAGCGCCACGCAGTAGACCTCCATCTGGCGGTAGTACACGCCGGCGACGGTGGTGGTGGCGTACATGAGGTCAAACACGCCGATGACCGAAAGCACCGACGAGTCCTTGATGTTGATGATGAGCTCGTTGGTGAGCGCCGGGATCGCGTTTTTAATGCCCTGGGGGAACACGACCTTGCGCATGGCCTGCCACTGCGACAGACCCAGCGAGCGCGCCGCCTCGGCCTGACCGGGGTCGATCGACTCGATGCCGCCGCGCAGGACCTCCATCATGTAGGCGGTAGAGTTGAGCGAAATGGTGACGAGGCCCGCGGTAAAGGTGCTCCAGATCTGGTTGGCCTGGGCGGTCTCGAAGCCCATGCCGCGCAGAACGGTAAAGCCCGCGTAATAGATGAGCAGACCCTGGACCATCATGGGCGTGCCGCGCACGACGGTGGAATAGACGGTCGCAAACCCGCGGCCAATGCTCTTAAAGAAACGCACCAGGTCGTTGTCGACGCGGTCGAAGGTCTGGGTGCGCAAGAACACAAAGAGCAGCGCCAAGAAGAAGGCGATGACGGTGCCGAAGGTGGCAAGCGCGATGGTGATCTCGATGCCGCGGATAAAGAAGTCGCCGCTCTTGTAGGTCATGTAGACCAAGCTCGACAGAAAGTCGCTGGGGTTGGAGTCCGAGACAATGCTCACCTGCACCAGGTCGATAAACGACATGACGCAGCGGTCGATAAAGAAGATCGCCGCGATGGCAACCACGACATAGCTGCCCAGGCGCGCGCCGCAACGGCAACGCTCGGATGCAAACGGCGACTTTTGGCGATAGTCGTTCCAATGCATGAGCTTGGTGACGAGCGCTGCCGCCGATACGACGATCCAGGCCCACAGAATCGCCCAGAGGCAGTCCTGGAACACGCCCGTGGGCGCCAAGAAGCTCAGCGGCGTGGGGTTGCGCTGGCTAAATGCCAGGCCGAGCGCCGCGATAACGCTCGTGCCCAGATACACATAACGGTGGTCGGCCTTGATAAAGGAGGCCAGACGATTGACGGTTTTCATGCTGCCTCCCTATGCCGGCTGACGGTCGAGGCACGCGTCCCACATTTGGTCGCGCTCCTCTTGGCTGACGCCCTTGAGCGTCTTATCGATAAGTTTGAGCAGCTTGTCCGAGCCCTTGCGGCAGCCGACGTTTGTCGTAACCTCCTGCTTAAAGCCCTCGCCCTCCGCAAAGCGAATGGGCACGATGCCCGGGTTTTGGGCCATATAGCCCTTCTCGTTTTCGGTGTTGTAGGTCACGGCGTCACAAGTGCCCTGCAGCAGGTTCGAGAACACCGTGGGTACCGAATCGACCGGATTTTTGTGGACGACGCCCGGGATCTCGTCGATGACGGTATCGAGCATGGTGTCCTTTTGGCCGAGCACCGTGGCACCACTGAAATCGCTGAGCTTGGTGGCGTTCTGGTAGGGCGAGCCCTCTTTTACGAACAGGCCAAAGTAGCCAATGAAGTACGGGTCGGAAAAGCCGACGGATTCCTCGCGCTCGGGCGTGGCACTCATGCCGGCGATGATGAGGTCGATCTGGCCGTTGTTAAGCGAATCGATGAGGCCCGAGAAGCTCTGCTTGACGGCAACGGGCTCACCGCCAAGGGCCTTGCAGACGATCTTGGCGATCTGCACGTCGTAGCCGTCGGCATAGGCTCCCTGCACGTTGTCGATGGGAATGGTGAACTCGCTGGCCTCGGAAACCTGCCAGTTGTACGGGGCGTAGGCCGCCTCCATGCCAATGCGGATCTTATCCTTGCCGATCACGGAATCGGACAGGTCATCGCGACCGCCGCCCGTCGTGGGCTGGACCACCTTGAGTGTGGACGGACGCTGGCAGCCGGCAAGCGCGCCGGCGACAACGGTTGCGCTCGCAGCGAGGGCGCTACCCAAGAAGATGCGACGACTGCACACCGGCTGGGTCTGCGCGTCGCGCTGTAGTCGAGGTTGCATCTGATGCCTTCCTGTTTTGCTTTGCTGACAATAAGACAGGATATACGCCCGCAACCAGCAACGCGGCATGTGCGCGAAAAATTAATAGACACACGGGAACGATTGGCGCAAAGCAACCTGTCCCCCATGCACCAAACCCTTGACGGAAACGGCGACGCCGATGTTTTGACAATGTCAGCGAGCGCCACCCAGAGCGAACAAGTTGGCATGAAAAAGGCAAGGCATAGACCTTCTGGTCATGCCTTGCCTTTTGAATGACAAATTGTCGCTCTGGGCGGCGCGCAGCGTCGACCGGTCCGCCGTTCGTTAGAACGGCGGAACCACTAGAGCAGGGTGACGCTAAAGGAACGGGTGTCGGTAGCGCCCGGCGCCAGCGTAATGGTGTTGACCTTGTGCTCAAAGACGTCGTCCTCGGTGTCCATGGTGGTGTGGCCGGTCCAGGGCTCGAGCGCCACAAACGGAGCGTCGTTGGCGGCAGACCACACGCCGATGTACTTAAAGCCCTCAAAGTCGATCTTGACGCCGTGGCCCGACTTGCGACCGCGCAGCGTGAGCGTAGAGCCCGGGGTATCGGTGAACATGATGGCGTCGTTATCGAAGCTACGGTGCGTGATGGGCAGCACGTCCGAGTTATCGGGGGCCTTGTAGCTGCCCTCGAACGTCATGAGGCCATCGGGCGTGATGATGGGGGCCTCGTTGGTCCAAGCCTCGGTAAATGCCAGCTCGTAATCCTCGAACGTCTCGTCCTCGGCACCGGGGGCGGGCACGTTAAATGCAGGATGGCCGCCCACCGAGAACGGCAGGGCCACGTCGCCGGTGTTGGTGACGGCAAAGGTCTGGGTAAGCGTGGCGTCGCCGATTAGGGCATAGGTCATGTTGAGCTTAAAGTGGAAGGGGAAAGCCTTGAGCGACTCGGGCGTGTCGGTGATCTCGTAGGTGACGGACGAGCCGTCCTCGGAGACCTCGACCAGCTTGTGCTCGACGATGCGCGCGAGGCCGTGGCGCGGCATCTCGCAGGTGCCAGCCGCAGACGTCGCCGTGTTGTTGCGCAGCGAGCCCACGATGGGGAACAGAATGGGCGCGTGCTTGCCCCAAAAGGCCGGGTCGCCCTGCCACAGATACTCGTTGCCGTTGAGGGCAAGGCTCGTGAGCTGGGCACCCATGGAATCGATGGCCGCGGTGAGGCCGCCGCGCTTGATGGTAGTGACGGTGGACATGCTACTTCCTCCAAAAGTAAACAACAGTGTCGAGGGCTATTGTCCCACTCTTGGCGGCGGGGTTGAGCGACAGGTGCAGTTATTGAGCAATAGCGTAAAGGTCAAACCCGCCCTGCGGCGTGCTATCGACCGTATCGGGCGCCTGTGAATTAAAACTCACCGGAACCATGCGCTTTGAGGCACGGTAACGCGTGCCGTCGGTGGCGACGGGCGGCTCATCGACCGTGAGCTCGTAGTCGCCGGGCTTGAGCTCAATGCCGTCACCTTCGGAATTGACGTATTGGTACTCGTCGATTGCTTGTCCCTTGAGCGTGCGGCCCACGATATGGATGAGCATCTGGCTGTCGCCGCGGGCGGTGTCCCATGTCGCACCGTCCTTGACCTCGACCGACACATGCACCGAGCGCGTACGGCTGAGCGATTGCTCGACAGACATCTCGACCTTGGCGGCGTCTTTGCGCTGTTGCTCCACGTGACTCCAGACATTTCCGATCGCCGAGCAAGCGATGACGCCGGCCATAAAGGCGATGAGAATGGGGCCGAGCGGAGAGCGACGGCCCGCGTCTTCCTCGCGAGCCAGGTTAGGGCGATGGGTGGGGGCGGGCGCCTGGGCACCCTGCGCGGGCACGTCGAGTATGCTGAAGGATGCCGTGCTGCCGGGGTCGATGGTATGGCGCGGCTGTGGGGTCTTTGCCGGCGAGATCGACATATCAGCCGGCTCGCCGAGCGTGGCCGTGGCATCGGCCTTCGCCTCGTCGGCCTCGGCCTGGGCCCAGGCCTGTTCAAAGGTCAGGGACTCGGCGGCATCGGAGGCGGCGTCAGGCTCGACAGCGGTATCGTTGCCGGTCTCGTCCTCGTCGCTCGACATGTCACACGGCGCGGGCTCGTCCCACTCTTCGTCCGGAGCCTCGCCCTCGCTATACCACCATTCAAAGTTATCGATATCCATACGGGGCGCCCCCTTGGCCTCGCAAATAAACACTTGCTAGCCTTATACCCCCAGATGGCACAGGAGCTCGCACGGAATGTGACAAAGGGACTGTCCCTTTGTCACACGACCAGACGTGAAAACATAGAAACTTGCAAATTTTGCAAGTTTCTAAGAAATGGGCGTGGATGTGACAAAGGGATCGTCCCCTTGTCACATCTGAAGGACAACGGGGATTTGGATGCAGCAGAAGTCCTCTTGGTGGGACTCGTCGTAGCTCGTGGTATCGAGGTAGCAAAAGTCGAAGGCGTTGCCAATGGGCAGGAGCGCGTGCTTGTCCATGCAGGCAACGATGGCGCGGATGCCCTCAGGCTCGTACGGCATACCCCAGCGGCTCATGCACAGATACGTGCCTGCGGGCAGCACCTCGATGCCAATCTCTGCCAGCTCGGCGGGATCGCTCGGCAGCAGCTCCTCGGCACCGCGCGGCAGCACGGCAAAGGAGCCGGCGCCGGCAATAGGGTCGTCGGAATGCAGCGCCTCGCGACGCAGCATGGCGCCCCAGCCGCGCATGGGGCGCGTGCCCGTCAACGTACGCATGCGCAGAATCGCCCGCATGAGCGTGGGGTGAAGCATCGAGCGGCCGCGCTCGATATCGCCCGGAAACTCCTCAAAGACCACGTAGCGGCGCTCAAACTGTTTGAGCTCCGGCTTGCCCTCGCGCTCGCGCCAGTAAACCGCCTCGTCGTAAAAGCTCAGACGCTCCTGCACACTCGCGCGCTCGGCTTTGAGCCCGGCGATCTGTTCATCGAGCGCCTGCACCCGCGAGCGCAGGTGATCGGTCATCTCGCCAATGTCGAACGTCGAGGTCAGGCGGTCAATCTCGTCGAGTTCGAGCCCCAGGTCGCGCAGCATGCAGATCAGACGCATGAGCGGGATCTGCGTGGGCGAATAGAAACGGTAGCCCTTTTCGTTCACCACGGCGGGCTTAAACAGGCCGATCTTGTCGTAGTAGATGAGCGTTTGGCGCGAAACGTTAAACAAGCTCGCCATCTCGCTAATCGCATACATGCCCGTCTGCATAGATCCTCCCGACACACCAAAGCCCGCCGCCCACAGGGGCAGCGGGCTTAAACACTATTCGTATCCTACCCTAAAGACGCCTATGACCAGCGCTTATAGTTTGCACATGGCACGCCGACGGCCTCGAGCGCCTTGGCGGCGATGTGATGCACCGCGTCATCGAGCGTGGCGGGGCCGTTGTAAAACGTGAGCATAGGCGGCATGAGCATGATGCCGGGCACGCGCGCCAGGCGCGCCATGTTATCGACGTGAATGGCGCTGAAGGGCGTCTCGCGCACCATGAGCACCAGGCGGCGCTGCTCTTTCATCTGCACGTCGGCCGCGCGCAGCAGCAGGTTTTCGCTGTAGCCGCTCGCGATGCCGGCGAGGGTCTTCATGGAGCAGGGCGCCACGATCATGCCGTCGACCGGATAGGTTCCGCTTGCGATGGCGGCGCCGATGTTTTTGTTGTCGTAGACCACATCGGCATAGCACGCAAACTCGTCGAGCGTCATGCCGAGCTCCTGCTCGATGGTGATCTCTCCCCC
Source organism: uncultured Collinsella sp. (assembly GCA_900543275.1). GTDB lineage: Bacteria > Actinomycetota > Coriobacteriia > Coriobacteriales > Coriobacteriaceae > Collinsella. The sequence continues at coordinate 29,788 of UQQL01000013.1, forward strand.
GCGTGTGACGACAAGCGCCGACTCGGCGCCAGCCTGACGCAGGCATTTGAGACACTCAAGACCCAGCGCGGCACCGCTGGCGCCAGACACGCCAACAACAATGCGACGGGGACGGACAGAAGGCTCAGGCATGACAACTCCTTGACTACTTGGTAGGGCTTACCAGCAACAACAAAATGGCAGCTATAGGTCGGGCAATGTCAGCGAGCGCGCGTCTGGCGAGGCAAGGTGCCCCGAAACAAGAAGGCATAGGGCTTATGCCCATGCCTTCGCAGTTGAGGGGCAGATTGCCCGCCAGGCGCGGGCGCAGCGTCGAGTGGTCCGGCGTTCGGTAGAACGCCGGAACCTTAGAAAGCAATCTCCTTGGCCCACTTGTCCTTGTCGATCTCCATGAACTGCGAGCGGATGAAGTTCTTCTTAAGGTCGAACGGAACCGTGCAGTCGAAGATGGCCTTGCAGGCGATGCCGTGCTCGCGGATCGTGGGGTCGAACGCGGGGTCGTTGGACGGATCGAGCACGTGGCAGTGGCAGCCGGGGATGGTGATGAGGTCCACGTCGGCCTGGAAGCGCGTGGTCATGGCCCACATCACGTCGCTCATATCGAAGATGTCGACGTCCTCGTCAACAAGGATGACGTGCTTGAGCTCGGAGAATGCCGAGAAGGCGAGCATGGCGGCGTTGCGCTGACGGCCCTCGTCATTTTTGCTCGACTTCTTGAACTGCATGATGGCAACGAACTTGCCGCCGCCGCAGGGAGCAGCGTGGACGTTGAGCAGGCGACCCGGGATAGCGGTCTCGACCATCTTGTAGATGGAAGCCTCGGTGGGGATACCGGCCATGGAAACGTGCTCGTGCGAAGGGCCGATGCAGCTCTCCATGATGGGATTGACGCGCGTGGTGACGGCGGTGATCTTGATCACCGGGCAGACCTTGGCGCCGCCGGTGTAGCCGGGGAACTCGGGCATGGCGTAGCCGTGGCCGTTGACATCCTCGTTGATGGTCTCGTCGTGCATGAGGTAGCCCTCGAGCACGTACTCGGCATTGGCGATGCACTTCTGCGGAACGGTGACGCAGTCGGCAAGCTCGACGGCGTGGCCGCGCAGGGCGCCGGCGATCTGCAGCTCGTTGAAGCCGAGCGGCGTGGTGGGAGCCTCGAAGCCGCAGCACATGTACACGGCGGGATCCAGGCCGATGGAAATGGAGATGGGCATGTCCTCGCCGCGCTGGCAGTACTCGTCAAAGAACGCGCCCAGGTGACGGCTGCCCGGGGTGATCCACATGGCAAGCTTGTCCTTGTCGACGCAGGAGAAGCGATGGATGGTCACGTCGGACTGGGAGCCGTCGGGGCTCGTGCCGTAGGCGAGGCCCATGGTGATGTAGGGGCCGCCGTCGACGGGCGTGTTGGTGGGAGCGGGAACGATCCTGCGCAGGTCAAAGCCCTCGTCGGTCGCCTTGTACACGACCTCCTGACAGTCGACGTGCGCACCCTCGGCGATCTGCTCGGGCGCGATCAAGTTCTCGAAGCGCTTGCCGATCTCGAGGCCCAGGTGCTCCTCGTCCAGGTCGAGCAGGGCGGCAACGCGCTTGCGGCTGGCAAGCATGCCGATGCAGACCTTGGCATCGTCAAAGCCCTTGACGTTGTTGAAGACCATCGCCGGACCCTCTTTGGTCGGGCGCATAACGGTGCCGCCGGCACCGACGTGGCGATAGACACCCGAGACCTCGGCGTCCGGGTCGACCTGAGTGTCGGTCTCGAGCAGCTGGCCCGGCATCTCGCGCAAAAAGTCGAGCGCGGAGCGCAGGTCGTGGATCTGGGAAGCATCGGTAGTGGACATAGCATGCTCCTTTCGGGAGAGTGCCCGGCGGCGAGGATGCCGCCGGGCTTGGTAACGTAATGGGGCCGCAGCGCTCATGGATGGGGCGCTCGGGCACTCGAAGTTCGAGCACTCGGCTGTTTACAGCCCAAGCGCTCGGCCGCTTACATCAGGCCAAAGAGATGGAACCAGGCGGCCTCGACCAGCACGACGATAAAGACGACCGCGGTGAGGGGAATGCCCATGCGCATGGCCTCTTTGGAGGTGTAGCCGCCGGCGTCCTTGCCCTCGCCGATAAGGATCGGCAGGTTATGGAACGGCAGGATGTAGTGGATGTTGATGGACGTGAAGACGATGAGCGCCACGGCGAGCGGGCTCACGCTGGAGCCGGCCGCGAAGCTGATGAACGCCGGCACGCACACGCCGAGCACGGCCATGACCGAACCCATGAACATGTGGATGATCATGGAGAGTGCGGCGACAAGCAGGACGAACAGGAAGATGTTCTCGGGCACGGAGCTGGGAAGCACGACATCGGCGATCCAGGCGTTCATGCCGGTGGCACCGCCCACGGAACCCACGGCCATAGCAGCCGTCAGGAACATGAGGGACTTGATGTCGACGGCGTTCCAGCTGGCGGGGGTGAGGACCTCGCCGATGATGGGCATGGCGAGCGCGACGCCGATGGCAAGTGTCACCCAGCCGATGTAATCGCCCGAGACGGTGAGCCACAGCGCGATTGCGATGACAAGCCACACGATGGTGCGGATCTCTTTGACGGAGAGCTTGCCGAGCGCGGCCTGCTTGGCCACGATCTGCTCGCGATCGTAGACGAGCTCCTTGCTGGGCTTAAAGAGGAAGAGGCCCAAGAACAGGGTGCACAGCAGCGCGACCAGCATAGGCACGCTCATGTACAGGAACCAGTCGACGAAGGACGGGCTCATGCCGCCGGCCTCGGCGCTGTACTGCGCGACGAGCGGGTTGAGTGTGGAGTCGCCCGTCAGGAAGAACATGGAGCCCGGGGCAGCAGCGGCAAACACGAGGAAGCCGAGCTTACCCTTGTCGTCGTCACCGTAGCCGGCGGACTCGGCGATGACCGAGACGACGGCGAGGATGAGGAAGGCGCGGGGGAACGGATGCGGGATCAGCAGCGACAGCACAAAGGTGAGCGCGAAGATTGAGATGATGAGCGACTTGGCATCGCGCACGAACTTGAGCATAAACGCATAGGCGATGCGCTCGCCCAGGCCCGACTCCTTGACCGCGCTGGCGATGAGGTAGGCGCCGATGACGAGCCACATGGTGGCTTTGGTCCACGAGCTAAACGTGGAGGCGACCGTCGCCGAGATGCTCGCGGCACCCGTGTCGTCCACGCACACCTTGAACAGAACGAGCAGCGCGCAATAGAGCAGGCCCACAAAGCCCGGCTGTGCCACGCCACACGCCCAGAACACCACCGTGGCGAGCGTCAACGCCAGACAGGTCTGACCGCCGACCGTAAGCTCGACCGTCGAGCTCAGCTCCGCCAAAGGAAGAAACTTCACCAGCAAAAAGACAACGATACCCAGCACAAAGCCAATTTCGCGCTTGGTGATCTTAAACGCCTTCTTTTCCGCTTCCATCTCCCCACCTTTCTTGTTGGGGGCGCTCCGGATTCACGGCCACGCTGCCGCTTAAAAAGGGGCGCCCGTTATCGGACACCCCTTACGCTGCGCTGTGTTGTGGGAATACAGTCAAGCGGGATTTTTGGATGAGAAGCGATCCTCTGGGCAAAAACCGTCACAACATTCGACGCTTTTCCTCGATTTCGAGATTTTCATCGAATGTTGTGACGGTTTGGATGTGCCAAAGGGACTGTCTTTTTTCACATTGCGAGGGCAGCACGAATGGATGGGTCGCTGAGGGCCTCGCGGAGCCAGGGGGCCAGCTGCTCGGGGTGACCCTGCAGGTAGCCTTTGAGCTCGGACGGAGCCACGCGGCGCACTTCCGAGATCTCCTCTTGGTTGATATGCAGCTCGCCCGGCTCAACATGGGCTGCGAACACCTCGCACCATTCGCACTCGCAGCGGCCGTCGCCATGGTCCTCGCGGTACACCACCTGTCTCTTATACACATCTGACGC
>UQQL01000014.1 GCA_900543275.1 uncultured Collinsella sp.
GATGCGACACTGAATGTGTCCATCCTCGCAGTATCCGGTTCTCAAGGTGCACGCCCCGCGGCTAATCCGGTCCGACCGGGCCGCGCGGCAAGGAGATATATTGCCAGACCGCGAAGCCCTGTGGGTCGTCAATTCCACTCTTCACAAGTCCTACACAACATATCGCTTTCTATAGCTAATAGAAAGACTGGTGCGGATCTTCCGCACGTATCAGATGATGACCCTTTGGTTTAGAAATATATAGAGATCGGTCACCTGTAAGTGTCTATCTACCCGCGCTTTTAGCAATGTAAACCGCGCTTCAGATAAAAAGAGGGAGCGCCGCGCACAACGCGACACTCCCCTAGCGATTCAAGAGAATCTATTAGGCCTCGAGAGCCTTCTTGGCAATGGCAGCCAGCTCGTTGAAGGACTCGATGTCCTCGTAAGCCATCTGAGCCAGGACCTTGCGGTCGAGCTCGATACCGGCAACCTTCAGGCCGTGCATGAACTGAGAGTAAGAGATGTCGTTCAGGCGAGCAGCAGCGTTGATACGGGTGATCCAGAGAGAACGGATCTCGCGCTTCTTGTTGCGGCGATCACGATACTGATACTGCAGGGAGTGCTGGACCTGCTCTTTAGCATGCTTGTAAGTACGCGAAGCGGCACCGTAGTAACCCTTCGCACGGTGCATAACGGTACGGCGCTTCTTCTTGGCGGCAACAGCGCGCTTAATACGTGCCATGTTCTATCAACTCCTAGACGGTAAAACGAAAAACGGGAACGCGAACTTAGGCGAGACGCGACTTGATGACCTTGCGGTCGGCAGCGGCGATCTCGGTCTCCTGACGGAAGCCACGCTTACGCTTGGTGGACTTCTTGCTCAGGATGTGGCTCTTGAAAGCCTTGGCGCGCATAAGCTTGCCGGTACCAGTCTTGCGGAAACGCTTCTTGGTGCCGCTGTGGGACTTCATCTTAGGCATGAAATACTCCTTAATCGGTTACAGAACACTAGTTACTTGCTATCGCTTGCCGCTTTATCCTCATCGAAGGCGCCCTTAATCGGGGCGAGCAGCATAAGCATGTTACGGCCTTCCATCTTAGGCTTGGACTCGACCGTAGCGTAAGGCTTGAGATCCTCGGCGAGACGCTCGAGAACGTTAAGGCCCTGCTCCGGGTGAGCCATCTCACGGCCGCGGAACATGATGGTGATCTTAACGCGTGCGCCCTTCTTGAGGAAACGCAGAACGTGGCCCTTCTTGGTCTCGTAGTCGCCAACGTCGATCTTGGGTCGGAACTTCATTTCCTTGACCTCGACCTTGGACTGGTTCTTACGAGCAGCCTTGGCCTTCATGGCCTGCTGGTACTTGAACTTACCGTAGTCCATGACCTTGCAGACCGGCGGCTCCGCGTTGGGAGCGATCTCGACCAGGTCGAGACCCTGATCGTCGGCGACGCGCTGGGCATCGCGGATGGCGAACAGGCCGAGCTGAGAGCCATCGACGCCAATCAAACGACACGAAGATGCAGTGATCTCGTCGTTGATGCGGGTGTCATCAGACTTAGCTATTTTCCCTACCTCCATTCATAAAAAAATAACCCGGCGCTTCTCAGCAACCAGGTCGTACACATAGACTTCCTCGATTTGAGGAAGGGAATCTAAGTTGTATGACCAGTCAGCTGCTCATTGGCGCCAAAAGGTGGGAACCCTCAGGTTCCTCTTTAGGGCATTGTGGGAACAACGCCTTGCGAATAATAACACGTACAGCGCGTTATCACATTACGTACACGAAAAAGGGACCTTGACCCCCTTGAACGCTCGCTTGCATGTATGGTGCTCGAGGCGAGACTCGAAGGGCCTTCGCTTCGCGAAGCCCCGGGCTTCGGGCGCGTGGCGCCCTCGCCACGCTCCGCTACAAACAGGCCACAGGCCTGTTTGCTTAACGCTTCGCGCGCTCACGCGAGTTCGGCACGAAAAAGGGGGCCGCAACCCCCTTGAACGCTCACTTGCATGTATGGTGCCCGAGGCGAGACTCGAACTCGCACGTTGTTGCCAACGGTGGATTTTGAGTCCACTGCGTCTGCCAATTCCGCCACTCGGGCACGCAATGCGTAAGTTAGTTTATCACAGCTTTCTACCGATTAGTCCGAAAATGGAACTTCGAGCATTTCGATGAGTTCGACCGTGCGGAGCATCTCGCGCCGACGGCATCCGCGACCGTCGACCGAAGCCTCACCCATCTGGTTATCGTAAGGGTCCTCGCGCATGCCGTCGAAAGAGGGCTCAAACTCTGCCTGGAATCGATTGTTGGCCACCATACGCCACGGGTCGAGATTGCCAAAGTAGTGACGGCGGCGCCACTCCTCCCCCATCCTGCGAGCAGAAGATCCAAATGACACGTCGGCGTTGAGCCATCCGGTCTGCGGCGTATAGAACTCTGCCCAGTCGTGCGACCCCACCGAATCGGGCGCAACATACAGGCCGCTCTGCCAACGGGCAGGCACGCCCGCGATACGGCACATGGTGATAAACGTGAGCGCCATAACGCCGCAATCGCCGCGGAGCGAATGCGCGCAGTCATCGGCAATAGATCCCAAAAGCAAGTACGGCGGCTGATAGCGATAGTCGATGTACTGCGTCAGGTAATCATAGATAGCACGGGCGCGATCGAGCGGATCCTCGAGCCCGTCAATGACACGGGCTGTCAGCTGCTGTAGATACGGCGTGAATGCAATGTGCGGACGGTCCTCGGAGGTGTCCACGGGCAGTGGCGCGTCCATGCAAGGATGCACCGGAAGCGCACCCCCATAGACATCACGATAAGCGGCATCAATTTGATAGCGATAGGTCACCGAGAATGAGCGCTCACTCGAAGAAGACCACGAGGCGGTACGCGCCGAAGCATTCGCGGGGGCAACAGCACCCTCCGGCGTCATATCGAGAACCTCGATATGAGACTGTTGACGACAGGCGGCGGCAACGGGTAGCCACGCGCGAACGGTTTCCCCTTCCAGAGCGCCGGGGACAGACACGGACGCTTTAAGCGTAATGACGCGAGCCAATCCGTTTTGTGACTCCATCTCCTTGAGCATCTCGTTGCGCAGTGCTATTCCGTCCGTAGAATCGGGCCGCATGCCGGGAACCTCTTTGGGATATACACGAAGCGAATCGAGGAAGTTGTCGAGAACGAACAGTTCGCCATCGATAAAGCGCCAGTCAATACGCTTACGATTAATCAGGTCATCAAACTGCTCTTCGGTAAACTCTGGCCACTCCTCGCGAATCATCGCAATAGCCTGGTCGCGCGACACCGAAAAATGAAGCGGCGTCTCGAGCATGCGATACCGCTCGGCACGAACACAAGCAGCCAGCGAAGGCTCGGGGTTCTGCTCCAAAAGGCGATCGCAGGCAGCAACAGCCTGCGTCAAATACCCGGCATCCATAAGACGAAGAATCTCGGGCGGCAGTCCAACATCGAGATGACGAAAGTCATCACAGCAAACATCAGCAGAGCAACCAACTGGACCCTCGTCAATAACCTTCCCATCCGAAGGCAGCACATTAATAACAGCCATACCAAAACTCCAAGTCACTAGAACGCTTGAAGCCCATTGTAGCGAGATAAAAAGAAAGCCCCAACAAGGGAGCCATCAACACCGCTGAACGGTAGTCAAATAAATAATTCAGCCTCGTAACCCTGCGGCGTTAAACGAAGGAAGCCCCGTCCCCCGGAGCTGTTTTCTTGGCGCGACTTCTGGCAAAGCCAGTAGCCATCTTAATTCAGCCCAGTAACCCTGTAGCGAGTTAACGAAGGAGGCCCCGTTTCCCCGGAGCTGATTCCGTCGCGCGACTTCTGGCGAAGCCAGGTGAGCGCGAGGGAAACAGCGTAGGGCAAACGGGGCCTCCGGCGGGAAGTTAAACCGCTACTTACGCCTTGTTGACGGAGCCAAACTCCTCCATGAGCTCCTTGGTGCGGGCAACGATGTTGTCGCGACCAGGCTTGAGGAGCTTGCGGGGGTCAAAGCCCTTGCCCTGCTGATCCTTGCCAGCCTCGATGTACTCGCGGACGCCCTTGGCGAAGACGAGCTGCAGGTCGGTGTTGACGTTGATCTTGGAGATGCCCAGGGAGATGGCCTTCTTGATCTGATCCTCGGGGATGCCGGTGCCACCGTGCAGAACGAGGGGCAGGTCACCGGTCTGGGCCTTAATCTCGCCCAGACGCTCGAAGGAAAGACCAGCCCAGTCGGAGGGGTACACGCCGTGGATGTTGCCGATGCCGCAGGCGAGGAAGTCGACACCCAGGTCAGCGATCTGCTTGCACTCAGCAGGATCAGCGAGCTCGCCGCTGGAGGTCACGCCGTCCTCGGTGCCGCCGATGCCGCCGACCTCGGCCTCGATGGACATGCCCTTGGAGTGGGCAAGCTCAACGAGCTCCTTGGTGCGGTCGAGGTTAAGCTGGAAGGTCTCCTCGTGAGAGCCGTCATACATGATGGACGTGAAGCCGGCCTCGATGCACTTGAAGCAGTCCTCGTAAGAGCCGTGATCGAGGTGAAGGGCGACGGGAACGGTAACGCCCGTGGCCTCGACGGCAGCCTTGACCATGTCGGCGCAGACCTTGAAACCGCCCATCCACTTAGCGGCACCAGCGGTGCACTGAAGGATCAGCGGAGACTTGGCCTCCTCGGCGGCCTGGAGAATAGCCAGGGTCCACTCGAGGTTGTTGGTGTTGAAGGCACCAAGACCGTACTTGCCGGCCTCGGCCTTCTTGAGCATGTCTGCTGCGTTGACGAGCATAAAAGAAACCTCCTGTAAGGTTGCTCCGATAACGCCTGAGATTTTACCACGGCGCACCCGAGCATAAACGTTCGTTTGTTCACGAATATCGTCCAAACAGACTTTTTTGACCGTTTGCCCTACGAAATCGACCCGTTGGGGAAAAATAGCTTGACGTTTGGACGCTTCTCGTGCTTCAAAAGCCGACTATTAAGCTAAATCTGCATGAAAGGGTTCTGCATGAGCTCGCGTGCCATGGTGGTCGAATCGCCATGACCGGTTAGGCAAACGGTATCGGGCGGGAGAAGCCGGGCGAGCTTGGAGAGCGAGCGCAGAATCGCCGCCTCGTCTCCTCCAGAAAGATCGGTGCGGCCGTGCCCACCCGGAAACAGGGTGTCGCCCACAAAGGCAATGTTCCCCTGCTCGGTGGCAGCAAACAAGACGATCCCGCCCGGCGTATGCCCTGGCGTCTCGATCACCTGCAGGTAGATATCGCCCACCTCGATAGCATCTCCCTCGGCGAGCAGGTGCGTCGGCTCCCCGGGGTCAGGCGTCTCAATGCCCCACATAGCTCGCTGTTCCTCGATGTTCGCATGCGGCACCGCCACATCCTTAGCACACAGCTCATACTGGCAGCCCTCGCCAACGGTGGTTCGCACGCCTGCAACACCACCAACATGATCGGCATGGCCATGAGTGCATACGGCGCCAAACACGCGTACGCCGGGATGCTCGGCTCGAATATGCTCCACCAGGCGTTCGCCTTCCCATGCGGGATCGATAATCACGCACTCATTGTCCGAAATAACAGCATAGCTATTGGTCTGAATGGGACCGTTTACGAGCGTCTCGATCTCGACCGTTCCCTTGGGAGTTAAATCCAAGGACACAGCACTCATGTCCCTCTCCTCTCTATAGAACTCGAGGCATCAAACGATGCCTCGAGTGTAGCGAATATCGATAATGTGACACGTTCGTCGCGACTAAACGCGGCGCTTAAGCTGGGCTCCACCCTCACCGGGCATCAGGCGGCGCGCGTCGTAGACCGAGTCAACGCTGCTGATGGAGGCCAGCAGCGGATCCAGACCACTCGCGTCCGAGATCTCGACCATAAAGCGCAGGGTTGCAATACCCTCGCGGTTGGTCGACGTGGCGGCAGAAAGGATATTGCCGCCCGCATCGCCAATGGCAATGGTGACATCCTTGAGCAGGCCCATGCGGTCCAGGCACTCGACCACGATCTCGACCTGGAAGAGGGTGTCGGCAGCGCCGTCCCACTCCACTTCGATCATGCGCTCGGGATGCTCCATAAGACCCTTGACGTTGGGACAGTTGGCGCGATGCACCGAAACGCCACGACCGCGCGTGATGAAGCCGACGATGTCGTCGCCCGTCACGGGGTTGCAGCAATGAGCCAGACGGACCAGTAGGCCGCTGTTGCTCTCGCCCTTGACGATAATGCCGTTGCTGGCGCTCTTGCCGCGCTTTTGCGGCTTGCGGTTGGAGCCGCGGGCAGGCTGCTTGACGACCTCGGCAATGGCTTCGGCTTTGGTGAGCTGTTCCTCGGGTTTGGGGTCCAAGATTTGCTCGACCTTATTGCCAACGGCACGTGGGGCGACTTTGCCCGCACCAACGGCGGCAAACAGGTCCTCGAGCTGCTTATAGTTAAACTGCTCCGCCACGGCGTTGAGCGCACGCGTGGATCGTGGCGTAGAGATGCCATATCCGCGCTTGCGCAGGTCCTTAGCCAGTATATCGCGGCCGGCAGCAGCGTCGTCGTCCTTGGTCGCGGCGGCGAAGTAACGGCGGATCTTTGACTTGGCGGAAGGCGTCTTAACGATCTTGAGCCAATCACGCGACGGCTTGGAACTCTTGTTGGTCAGAATCTCGACACGGTCGCCCGTCTTGATTTCGTGCGTGAGCGGCGCTACCGCACCGTTGATCTTGGCGCCGACGCAGTGGTTGCCGACCTCGGTATGGACAGCGTAGGCAAAGTCGAGCGGCGTAGAACCGGCACGAAGCGCCATGACCTCACCCTTGGGCGTAAAGACAAAAATCTCCTGGTCAAACAGGTCAACCTTCAGCGAGTGCAGGTATTCCTTGGCATCGGTGATCTCGTCAGACGCCGCCCAATCGAGTGAATGCTTGAGCCAGTTAATCTGATCGTCCAGACGCTGCGCATCATTGGTCTTAGACGCAGACGATCCGCCCGACTTCTTATATAGCCAGTGGGCGGCAATGCCGTACTCAGCCTGCTCATGCATCTCGTAGGTTCGAATCTGAATCTCGAGCGGGCGGGCCGTGGGGCCGATAACCGTCGTGTGGAGCGACTGGTAGTTATTGACCTTGGGCATGGCGATATAGTCTTTAAAGCGACCAGGCATGGGGTGCCACAGCGTATGCACCGCGCCGAGCGTGGAGTAGCAATCGCGCACCGAATGCGTGATGACGCGCAGTGCCACCAGGTCGTAGATCTCGGAAAATTCCTTGCCCTTGCGCTTCATCTTTTGGTAGATGGACCAATAGTGCTTGGAACGGCCGTTGATCTGGAAGTCCTCCAGGCCAATGCGGTTGAGCTCGTCGGTGAGTGTCTTGATGGTCTCGGCCAGATAGCGCTCACGGACCTCGCGCGACTCCGCCACCATGCGTGCGATGCGCTGGTAGGCGTCGGGCTCAAGGTAGAAGAAGGAAAGGTCCTCGAGTTCCCATTTAATGGAGCTCATGCCCAGACGGTCGGCCAGGGGCGCATACACGTCCATGGTCTCGCGGGCCTTAAACAGGCGACGGTCCTCACGCAGGGCCGCAAGGGTGCGCATGTTGTGCAGACGGTCGGCAAGCTTAACGATGATGACGCGGATGTCCTTGGACATGGCGAGGAACATCTTTCGCAGCGTGAGCGCCTGTTTCTCGTCCATGCTGTCGACTTCGATGTTGGTGAGCTTGGTCACGCCATCGACGAGCTCGGCCACCGTATCGCCAAACAGGCCGGAAACATCGGCAAGCGAGGTCTCGGTATCCTCGACGGTATCGTGCAGCAGCGCGGCGCACACCACATCGCAGTCCATCTTGAGATCGGCCAAAATGATGGCCACCTCGACGGGATGGTTGATGTACATCTCACCCGAGCGGCGCTTTTGGTTGCAGTGCTTCTCGGCAGCAAAGCAATAGGCCTGCTCCACCTTAGAAAAGTCGTCCTCATTCATATATTTGAGGCACAGACGCTCCAGCTTGTCGTAGCTGTCCGCCATAATCTCGGGCGGCAGCTCATCGGCATGCTTATAGTGCTCCATCTCCGAGAACGGCTGGAGGGCGGAATCATGGGCGGTACGGGCTGCGGCATCCATCGAGGTCCCCTTCCCCTAGGCCCGCGGTACGATCGGGCGGTTAACTTTGGCTAGCATATCAGAAGCGCACGAATCGAGCGCCCAACTCCGGAAGGCCGAGAACTCCATGCGCGAACGCAAGCCCTCCAAATAGCGAATTGACCTGCTCAATTGCACACGGCCGGGGTTTTCGGCCATCGCGATGCGACGGGTGTCGTCAAACCCCGAAACGCGGCAGAAGCCAAGCTCTTCGAAGATTCCCAGGCCACTTTCCACCGAGCGCTCGTCGACCGGCGTGCGGGCATCGATGGCAAGGCACATCTGCGCGATGTCGATATCGCTCGCGCTAAAGGAATCGTCCCCGGTCTTGCCGCGGTTGGAGCGCCACATGGTTTGCAGCGCGCGATAGAGCGTGACGAGCTCGTCGCGCTCGGGCGCATAGCAGTCGAGTAGGCGCTCGTTAATGCGGGCGTCGCGCGACGAATAGAGCAGGTGAATCACGGCGGGCTGTCCATCGCGACCGGCGCGGCCACTCATCTGGTTAAACTCAATCGCGCCAAACGGCATGTGATAGAGCACGACATGGCGAATATCGGGAAGGTTGACGCCCTCGCCAAAGGCAGAGGTCGAGACGATGCAGCTGAGGCTTCCGTCTCGGAATGCTTCCTCCACGCGGCGGCGATCGGAGCGCGCAAGCCCCGCGTTATAGAACGCGATATGGGTTGCGCAATCGGGCACACGCTTGCGCAACGTCTTGGCGAGCGCCACGGATTGGTCGCGCGAATTGACGTAAATGACGGTCTTCCCCCCCGTCGCCACGATCGACACCAAACGGTTCTCGCGGCTCGCAAGGTCGCGGTCGTCCTCGAGCTGCAGGTTCTCGCGCACCGTCTCGTCGACCACCGTGCGAGTAATCGGCAGCATGCGGGCAAGCTCGGCCACGACCGGAGCCGTCGCGGTGGCCGTCGCAGCCATAACAACCGGGTCGCCCAGGGCTTTGAGGATATCGGGCATGTCGAGATAGGCGCTGCGGTCGCCGCCCTTGGCAAGGCCGGCGTGGTGCGCCTCATCGATAACGACAAAGCCGATGCGGCCCGAACGCGCGAAGCGGTCACGGTGGATAGATAGGAACTCGGGCGTCGTGAGCACGATACCGGTGCGGCCCGAAGCTAGGCCGGCGAACACATCATCGCGTGCGGCCTCCACGGTCTCGCCGGTCAGCACGCCAACGCCAATGCCAAGCGCTGCCATCGTCGACGAGAGGTGATAGGCCTGGTCGGCAACAAGCGCGCGCAGCGGATAGACAAAGATACTCGCACGTCCGCGAAGGACAGCCTCGCGCGCAGCATGTACATGGAAGATGAGAGACTTGCCGCGGCCCGTTCCCATAACGGCCAAGACACTCTGGTGGTCGGCCAAGGCATCGAGCGCCTCAGCCTGCGCGCGGTGCGGCTGGTTCGATCCGATAAAGCTATGGATAAGCGAGCGCGTGAGCTCGGTATAGGAAAGCTGGGCGAGCGTCTCGCGCTTACGCGACTCCAGGCGCAGGCCGAAATCCGCCGGCTGCACGCCACGACGAAGCTCGCATGCCGGATCGTCGACGCTGGGCAGCGTGGTATCGCGGACCAGAACATCCTTGATCATGAGCTTGGGCTTCACACGCCCCTGCCAATGCTCGGCAACGGCCTCGAACACCAAGTCGACAGCGCTATCGCAGTTGATGAGCTTATCGATTTGCGGCACGCGGAACATAATGGCCGGCACACTCGCGGCGCCATCGGTCGCCACAAAGCGCATATGCTCGCCGGTTTTGCCCACCACGGCGCGGTCGCACATCGTCACGCCCTCGGCAGCCAGCAGCGGCACCTTGTTGCCCTGGCCAAACGGCTCAAGGCGGGAGATCTGCTCGATGGTCTCGATATTCAGCTCGGAAAGGTCGACGGTGGCGGCGACCTCGTCGGTGTCTTCAAAGTCCTCGGCGGGAAGCTCGGACAGCACGGCGGAAAGGCGGCGGCGGAACTCATCGAGCTTGGATGCCTCGATGGTCACACCCACCGCACCGGCATGTCCGCCGCGACGAATCAGCAGGTCGGAACAGCGCTCGACGGCGTCAAACAGGTTGACTTTGCCCACCGAGCGACCAGAGCCGCGCGCGATACCGTCCTCGATCGAGAACAGCAGCGCCGGCACGTGATAGCGGTTGGTCAGACGGCTTGCCACGATGCCCTTGACGCCCTCGTGCCAGCCCTCGCCACCCACGACGATTGCGCGTCCGCCGTCATAGGTCTCCTCGACCTTTGCCATGGCATCGCGCGTGAGCTCCGCCTCGATCTCACGGCGCTGGCGGTTGATTTCCTCGAGCTCAGCCGCCAGTGCGCTTGCTTCGATGGGATCGCGGGCAAGCAGCAGGTCGAGCGCCAGCTTGGGATCGGCCATGCGACCGGCAGCGTTTAAGCGGGGAATGAGCGAGAATGACAGGCCATCCGCCGTAATGCTCGAAAGGTCCGCCTTGGCGAGCGCGGCAAGCGCGATATAGCCTGGGCGAGCGGTTACGCGCATCTGCTGGATGCCCTCGGCAACCAGCGCGCGGTTCTCGGGCGTGAGCGGCATCATGTCGGACACGGTGCCCAGCGCCGCGACCTCGATTAGCGAACGCCAATACGACGGCTTGCCCAGGCGCTCACCCAGGACTTGCACCAGCTTGAGCGCCACACCAGCACCGGCAAGCTCGCGCGAGGGGCCCTCGTCCTCGAGCTTGGGGTCGGTCAGGGGCACACCCTGCGGCACCTGGTCGGAAGGCTCGTGATGGTCCGTGACCACCAAATCGATCCCCAGGCTCTCCAGATAGGAGACCTCCTCCTTGGCGGCAATGCCGTTATCGACGGTCACGATCAGGTTGGGTTGGGCGAGCTCGTTGACGCGGTCGAGCGCCGCACGCGACAGGCCGTAGCCCTCGTCAAAGCGATGCGGAATAAACGGCGTGACGTTGGCGCCAAACGAACGTAGCGCCTCGGTCAACAGACAAGTCGACGTAATGCCGTCAACGTCAAAATCGCCAAAGACCGCGATGTGCTCGTGGTTGCGAATAGCGCGCTCGACGCGGTCGGCAACGACCGCCATGCCCGGAATAATGAGTGGGTCGGCCCAGTCGCGATCGAGCGAAGGCGTCAAAAACAGCTGGCCTTCCTCGATGGATGCAATGCCGTGCGCAACCATAATGCGCGCCACCAGCCCGGGTATGCCCAGGCCAGCCGAAAGCTCCTTTTCGAGCTCGGGGTTTTGCCGAGCGACCGCCCAGCGATGCGTCGTCTTAAGCGATGACATAGGCGCCCACCCCCGATAGGGGCAGGTCGCCGCGATACCTCTCACGGTTCATAGCGATGAGTCCTCTGTGTATGCCCGCTTCGGCAGGCAGATCTGTTGAACGGATTAATTATACCGTGCGGCACGGACGTACAACGTCCAGCACGCCGCGGTTTCGATAAACGAGGGCGGTAATAGCCTCGAAATATTCGAGCGTTTCTGACGCACGGACGCATGCGAGCGTCTAGCATATCCATTCAAAACGAATTCACGAACAAAGGGAGTCACAAGAGCATATGAAGCAATGGGTTGGACTGGGCAAGTTTCTCGCGGGGCACATGCAGGTCATCGTTCCGATTTGCGTGGCGCTCGGCGTGCTCTTTCCCCAACAGATTGGCGTGCTCAAGCCCATCGTTCCCGCCCTGTTTGCCTTTATGACATTCCAAGGCGCGCTCAGCAACACTTTCCATCAGGTTACTGAGGTGTTCCGCCGTCCGCTGCATCTGATTGCGGCATTGCTCGTCTCGGCGGCGCTCATCCCCCTTGCAGCCTATGCCGCAGGATCGTTGTTCTTTGGTTCCAACCCAAACCTTGTCTGCGGCATCGTGCTCGAGTACAGCGTACCCGTGGCAGTCACCGCCTTTATGTGGATCAGCATGTTCGGCGGCAACGGCCCGCTCGCGCTCACCATCATCCTGACGTCCTCGGTCATCTCGCCCGTCACGATTCCGCTCACGCTTAAGCTCCTGCTGGGTGCCACCGTTGCAATCGATGTTCCGGGCATGATGCAGAACATGGCCTTTATGATCGCCATCCCCGCCGTGCTCGGCATCGTGATCAACGAGTTCACGCGCGGATGGGGACACGAGAAACTCTCCCCCGCGCTTTCGCCCGCCTGCAAGTTCATGATGATGGGTGTCATCGCGTCCAACTCCACCGCCATGAGCGAGTACGTGCTGCACATGAATGCGGTGCGCCTGGAAGTCGCCCTCTTTATTTTGACCTTCGCCATCAGCGGCTTTGTCATCGGCATTCTGGTCGCCCGCGCGTTGCACCTGCCGTATAGCGAGACGACCACCATGTGCTTTACCTGCGGCATGCGCAATATCTCTTCGGGCGCCGTCATCGCCACGCAGTATTTTCCCGGCGAGGTCGTGTTTCCCGTCATGTGCGGAACGCTGTTTCAGCAGGTGCTCGCCTCGCTTATCGGGCATCTCTTTGAGCGTCTGACCAGCGAGGAGCGCGCCGCCCAGCGCAAGCGGGTCGAGGCCGGCCGCGATGCCATGGAACGCTAGACTGTCCGCATTACGCAGGTGATAGTCTTGCTATACGAGCGTTTCCAGATGCGCACGCAGGCGCTCTGCATCGATATCGAGCGTGGTCTCGGCATTGACCTGGGCCAAACGATAACCGACAAAGTAGGGCGAAACCACCCAACGCGGCAACACCTTGGCAATGGTCCGGCCGTCCATGTGGTAGAAGAACAAGTTGTATGACTCTGCGCGGCCACCGTGGTGCTCGTGCAGGATATAGCGCAGGGCCACCTGAATCGCATCGGCAAACAGGTCCGCTTCGGCTTGGTCTCTCGTGTCATCACTGGCGGCGATTCCCTGCGGGACTGAAACATTGACCTCAAAGAACCCCATGATCGGTTCGGTTGAGATGTTGACCGAGACTCTCCCCTGTTGCCAGACATTGACGCCTTCGAAATTGGCGGAAGTCAGCGCCGCATAGCCGTCCTCCTGTTCCAAGCCCACAATCTGCATGTGTGGATGGACGAGACTGCCGCCCGAAAGCGGGCCTTTGTTCTTGTACATGAGCACACTGCGGTACTGTTGGGAATCGATCATCTGCTGCCAACAGCCCAGGGCAAACCGCATCACATGATGCAGCTCGTCTGGCGCATAGGTCACCAAGTCGGCATCGTGATCTGCCGATTCAATCAACACGGTTTGACGGGTGGCGCGCAGGGTCTTGAACTTGTTCTCGAGCCAAATGCAGTCACCATCGCGCTGGATGATGTTGGCGAGCCCCTCCGTGTCGCAAAAAGGGCACGCGGTGCCAGGGCGACGATTATCGTCGGGCTTGCCGCTCGCCTGCTGAACGTCAAATACCAGTGCCACAGGTTACACCTCCAGCGGCACGATCTTGGTGCCATGGAGCTCGGAGACGCCCAGTGCCGCAGCCACGGTATCGCGGTTGGCCGTGGAGATGCCGCCGCCGGGAAGGATGGTCAGGCGGTCGCCCGCGTACTCGACAAGGCGTGACAGGTGCTCCAGGTTGCTCTCGATCGGCGTGCCGGCAGCGCCGCCGTGCGTTAGGACGCGCGTGACGCCGCAGTCGGCGAGCGTGTCAATGGCGTCGAGCTGAGCCTCGGGCGAGAGCTGGTCAAACGCCATGTGGAAGGTGATGTCAAGGGACTCGCGCTTGCATTCCTCGGTCGCGCAGCCCGCAGCCATAACGAGAGCGCCGAGGGTGAGCTCGTCGAGCGCCCAGCCGCCGGCACAGGGCTTGCAGCAGCCAAAGACCAGGCCGTCAACACCGGCGCTCACAGCAAGGCCCAAGTCCATCTCCATCATGCGCAGCTCGTCCTGGTTGTAATGAAAGTCGCCACCACGCGGACGAATCATGCACATCACTCGCGCGTCATGCTCGTGAGCGTAGCTGACTGTAGCGCTTATAACGCCGGCGGAAGGCGTGGTGCCACCGACGGCGAGGTTGTCACACAGCTCAATGCGCCCCGCACCAGCCTCGATGGCCGCCGGCACTCGCTCAAAGTTCTCGGCGCAAAATTCGTACAGCATAGATAGCCCCCAGAAGACATTTCTATTTCCACACGGCATTGTCGCACGTTAAATAGCAACCCGCACGATGGAACAAAACCTTGACAAGGAGTGTCCCAAAGTGCCGGCACATAAGGAACGTCCCCAGGTGCCACCTTGAGCGATGGGCACTCATTTAAGTACGTCCCCAATGAGTACCCGCAGGGGACAGACAGACCAGACTCCCTATACGACAACTGTTGACATCATATACTATGTGTCATATAGTAGGTGTTACACAGTATACTACGAAAGGAGGTGTGCGGATGGAGGCACAGATGAAGCGCGGCTTCCTCGAGGCCTGCGTGCTCGCGGCCGTCTCGGGCGAGGAATCCTACGGCTATCAGATCGTGAAGGACGTGCCCGCGAGTATGGGACTCACGGAATCCACGCTCTATCCGTTGCTCAAGCGCCTGGAGAAGGCGGGCTGCATCACCGCGCGCTCCGCCGAACACAACGGGCGGCTGCGGAGGTACTACCGCATCACGGACGCCGGGCGCGAGCGTATCGCCGAGTTCCTCGCCGAATGGCCATCCGTGCAGGAGATCTACCGTTACGTGGAGGGGGCGCACCATGACGCGCGATGAGTTCTTGAACCGGCTGGGCGAGCTTCTGGCCTGCCTGCCGGCAGATCAGGTAAAGGAAACGCAGGAGTTCTACGCGGAGGCCATCGCCGACCGTATGGAGGACGGCATGACGGAGGCCGAGGCTGTGGCCGCCATGGGCACGCCCGGTGAGGTCGCCGAGGCAACGCTCGACGAACTGCCCGCCGTGCCGCGCGCGATCGCGAGGACCAAGCGCAAGAGCACGGCACTTCTATGGGCGCTCGCCATCGTGGGCTCTCCGGTATGGATTCCGCTGCTGCTCGCGTTCGTCGCCGTTGCCGCTGCAGTCTACATCTGTATTTGGGTTCTTGCGCTCTGCGTGTGGATCGTGGCCGCGGCATTCGGGGGCGCGGGCCTGGTAGGGCTCCTGTTCGCCGTGGACGGCATCATTATCGGGCATGTTCCGTACGTTTTGGCCTCGATGGGAATGGGATTCGCTTCCATCGGTGTGGCGCTCCTCACGGGAGCAGGCGCCTGGACGGCGTCCAAGCAGATCGCGCGCCTCTCTGCCCTTTGGGCGAAGAAAGCCGTTTCGCCCTTCTGGAAAGATCGAGGCAATAAGAGCCGCATGGGCGCTGAAGCGGCGCCGCTCACGGCATAGGAAGGAGTGCAAACATGTCCAGCGTAAAAAAGATTTACCTTGCCGTAGCGGGTGGGCTTGTTGCCACGGGGCTCGTCCTGGCTGCTATCGGATTTGTGGCCTCCGGCTTTAACCTCGCTGTGTTCAACACGCAGATCGACCTGCGCGATGACACCATCATTCTGGGTGGTGTTGAAATGGACGACCCGACAGGGCTTCCACTCATCGAGCAGCTTGCCGAGGTTGGCGAGATCCATATTGGATCTGCAACGGCTGGTTCGTCTTCTACTCGCAAATGATCGAGCTCGTAGCAGCCATCCCCCTTCGGGCACACCACGACGGGCGTGAGCACGCCGCACTCGGAGCCTTTTGACCTAGTCATTGGGGACGTTCTTAAACGACTAGTCATTCAAGAACGTCCCCAACGACTACCCCCAACGTCGATGTTTTGGCAACGACAGCGAAAACCCGCCAGAGCGAGCAAGGTGCCTTGAAACAAGGCGGCATTGACCTTCTGGTCATGCCGCCGAAGTTGAAAGGCAGATTGCCGCTCTGGCGGGCTTGCAGCGTCGAGCCGTTACGCGGTTTGGTAAAACCGCGTAACTAGTTAGCCGCCCAGGTAAGCCTTGCGGACGTTGTCGTCGTGCAGGAGCTCTTGGCCGGTGCCGGTCATGGTGATCTTGCCGGTCTCGAGCACGTAGCCGCGCGTGGCGATTGAAAGCGCCATCTGGGCGTTCTGCTCGACCAGAAGCACCGTGGTACCGGCCTTGTGCAGGTCCTCGACAATCTGGAAGATCTGCTCAATCAGAATCGGCGCCAGACCCATGGAAGGCTCATCGAGCATGAGCAGCTTGGGGTTGCTCATAAGGGCGCGCCCCATAACGAGCATCTGCTGTTCGCCGCCCGAAAGGGTGCCGGCGACCTGGCGACGGCGCTCCTTAAGGCGCGGGAACTGCTCGTAGACGCGCTCAAGGCCCGGAGCCACCGTGGACTTGGGCTGCGTGTAGGCGCCCATCTCCAGGTTCTCCTCGACCGTCATCTGCAAAAAGGCGCGACGGCCCTCGGGAACCTGGGCCAGGCCCTTGCCCACCAGTTTATCGGCAGGCGTATGGGTAATGTCCTCGCCCATAAACTTGATGGAGCCGGTCTTGGAACGCAGCAGGCCCGAGATGGTTTTAAGCGTCGTGGACTTACCGGCGCCGTTCGCGCCGATCAGGGCCACGATCTCGCCCTCGTTGACGTTAAAGGAGATGTCCTTGATGGCGTGGATAGCGCCGTACCAGACGTTGATGTTGTAGACGGAAAGCATCGGCTCTGCCATTTAGTTCTCCCCCTTATCCTGCTTGCCCAGATATGCCTCAATTACGGCATCGTTGTTCTGGATCTCCTCGGCCGTGCCCTTGGCGATGACCTTACCAAAGTTGAGCACGCAGATGCCCTCGCAGATGTTCATGACGAGCGACATATCATGCTCGATAAGCATAATGGCGATGCCAAAGGTGTCGCGGATCTTGACGATGTTCTCCATGAGCTCCGCGGTCTCGGACGGGTTCATGCCGGCGGCAGGCTCGTCGAGCAGCAGCAGTTTGGGGTTGGTGGCAAGCGCGCGGACGATCTCCAGACGACGCTGGGCGCCGTAAGGCAGCGAGCCGGCCTGCTCGTTTGCCAGGTGCTCCATATCAAAAATGGACAGCAGCTCCATGGCGCGCTCGTGGGCGGCCTTCTCGTGCTTCCAATACGTCGGCAGGCGCAGCACGCCCTCAAAGCCGGAGTAGCGCTCCTGGTTGTGCAGACCGACCTTGACGTTGTCCTCCACCGTCATGGTGTTGAACAGGCGAATGTTCTGGAAGGTGCGGGCAATACCCATGCGGTTGACCTGATAGACCGACTTGCCCGAGGTGTCCTCACCGTCGAGCAGGATGGTACCGTGCGTGGGCTGGTACACCTTGGTGAGCAGGTTGAAGACCGTGGTCTTACCGGCACCGTTGGGACCGATCAGACCGGCGATCTCGGTCTTACCGATGGTCAGGCTAAAGTCGTCGACTGCCTTAAGGCCGCCAAATTCAATGCCCAAGTGGATGCACTCGAGCGCCGGGCGCTGGCCCAGGTCGCGGTCGGGAACGATGGCGCCAGAAGGATACGGGACCATCTTGCCCTTGTTGAACTCAAATTTACTGGGCATCGGCTGCCACCTCCTTCTTGGAAGCAAAGCGGTCCTTAATGCGTGCGAAGAACGCCTTGAGCTGCGGGTTGTTGGTAAAGATCATGACCAGGATCAGCACGATGGCGTAGATGAGCATGCGGTAGTCCGAGAACTGACGGAGCAGCTCGGGAAGCACCGTGAGCAACGCCGCCGCGATGACGGAGCCGCGCATATTGCCCAGACCGCCCAGGACCACGAACACCAGGATGAGGATGGACGTGTTGAAGTCGAACTTGGTAGCGGAAAGCTGCGAGAAGTTACCGCCGAAGAGGGCTCCGGCAGCGCCGGCGAGAGCGGCGGAAACCACGAAGGCGATCATGCGGTACTCGGTGACGGAGATGCCCACGGACTCGGCAGCGATCTTGTTGTCGCGCACGGCCATAATGGCACGGCCGGTACGGCTGCGAACCAGGTTGAGTACGATCACGAGCGCAACCATGACCAGGATGGCACCGGCGAGGAAGGTCGAGTACGTCGACACGCCCGAGGCGCCCTGCGCGCCCTTGATGATGGCGGTGCCGTCCTCGAGCAGGTGCAGGTCGTCGATCGTGGAGTTACCCGTGATGTTAAAGATCACGTGCAGGCCGCGGGAGTCGACGCCCACGATAAGGCAAGTAACGATCTCTTTGATGATCTCGCCAAAAGCCAGGGTCACGATGGCCAGATAGTCGCCGCTCAGGCGAAGGACCGGGATACCGATCAAGAAGCCCAGGATGGCGGCAGCGAAGGCGCCGACCACGATGCTGATGATAAGGCGTACCGGATCGGAGGGAACGGCGCTCTCAAGGGCGACCGCGGTGACGATGCCCGTATAGGCACCGACGCTCATAAAGCCCGCATGGCCCAGCGACAGGTCGCCCGCGATGCCGACGACGAGGTTGAGGGAAATGGCCATGACGATATAGGCCGTGATGGGAACCAGCTGACCGGCGATCATGCGCGGGATCATGTGGTTGGACTGCATAAAGAACACGATGGCGAAGGCCACAATGCACATGGCGTACGTGACAAAGTCGTGACGCGTCTGCTTGTCTTTAAGAAACTTCATAACGCTCACCTACACCTTCTCGGGGACGTACTTGCCCAAGAGGCCGGCAGGCTTGACGAGCAGGACGATGATCAAAACACCAAAGACGATGGAGTTGGCAAGGCTCGTGGAAATGTAGGCCTGCGCCATCGCCTCGATGATGCCGATGAGAATGCCACCGACAAAGGCACCGGGGATGGAGCCGATGCCGCCGAAAACGGCAGCGTCGAAGGCCTTGATGCCAGGCATGGCGCCCGTGGTGGGCTGCAGGACCGGCGAGTAGGAGCACAGCAGCACGCCGGCGATGGCGGCAAGGGCGGAGCCGATGGCAAACGTCATCGAGATGGTGCGGTTGACGTTGATGCCCATGAGCTGAGCGGCGGCTTTGTCCTCGGACACGGCGCGCATGGCTTTGCCCATCTTGGTCTTACCTGTAAAGAACATCAGGCCGGCCATGATAACCAGGCAGGCGACGATGGTGACGAGCGAGACGGCGCTTACGTTGAACTTGGCCAAGAACTCCGGCACCTGGAAGGTGACGAGCGAAGTGAAGTTCTTGGGCGTGGCGCCCCACAGAAGCTGCGCGGCGTTCTGCAGGAAGTAAGACACGCCGATGGCCGTGATCAGAACGGCCAGAGGGCCTGCTTGGCGCAGCGGCTTATAGGCCAGACCCTCGATGAGAACACCGAGAACCGTGCAGACCACACAAGAGAGAACTACAGATGCCCAGCCCGGGAGGCCGAGATACGACGTGGCACAGAACGAGACATAGGCACCGACCATGATGACGTCGCCGTGAGCGAAGTTGAGCATCTTGGCGATACCGTAGACCATGGTGTAGCCCAACGCGATGATGGCGTAGACGCTGCCCATGGACAGGCCGTTGACCAGGTATTGGATAAAGACCGTCATGTTCCACATCCCCCTTTCGAATAGGTTTCCAGTTGATGTATGAAACAGGGACGTTACATCGTCCCTAGATACCAAGCAAGCAGGGAAGGCCAAAACCTCCCCTGCTTGGGATCAAAACCGCTCTATGTAAGGCGGCCTATTAGGCCTGTACGTACTTGCCGTCGGTAATGACGTACGCCGTCGGGTCCTTCTGGACCTGGCCCTTGTCGTTCCAGGAGAGCTTGCCAGTCAGACCGTCAACAGTAATGTTGCGCATAGCCTCGGGAAGCTTCTCGGCAACCTCGGTGGGGTCGGCGTCGACACCCAGGCCGGCCTCCTTGAGAGCCTCGACCACCGCATGCACGCCGTCGTAGGCGTCGGCGGCAAACTGGTCGGGGGTATCGCCGTACTTATCTTTGTAAGCGTTGACGAAGTCGGCGTTCTTCTCGTCGTCGGCGGAGAACGGGGTCATGAGCAGCAGACCCTCGGCAAGAGAGGTGTCGAAGCCCTCAACGCCCAGGATGCCGTCCATGCCGTCGCAGCCCATCATCTTGACGTCGTAGCCCATGTCCTTGGCATTCTTGAGCAGGACGGACGCCGGCGTGTAGTAGATCGGCGCAAAGATCATGGTGGCGCCGGCCTGCTTGGCCTTGGTCAGCTGGTTGGTAAAGCTCGTGGCAGAGTCGTCCTTAAAGGTCTCCTCGTCAACAATCTCGAGCTTAGACTCAGCGGCCTGGGCCTTAAAGGAATCTGCGATACCCGAAGAATAGGCGTCGCCGGAGTTATAGAACAGTACGAACTTCTCGTCCGCATACTTCTGCGCCAGGAACTTGGCAGCGTTGACGCCCTGGTTGGGGTCGGTAAAGCAAACCTGGAAGACGCAATCCTTGCCGTCGGTGACGTCCTCGGAGGACGCGGACGGAGTGATCATGAACGTCTTGGGGTCGTTACCGCACTCTGCGGCAACGGCAACCGACGCACCCGTGGTGGTCGGGCCGACAAGGGCCTGCATGCCCCAGTCGAGCAGGGTATTAAAGGCGTTGACGGCCTTCTCGCCGTCGGCCTGGTCGTCCTCGGCCTTGCTGGCAAGCGGCAGCTCCTTGGTGGAGAAGTCCTTGCAGCCAAGCTCGACGCCCTGGGTAACGGACTTGCCGTAGGACGCGGCGGCACCGGTCAGCGGGCCGATGGTGCCGATCTTAAACGAAGCGTCGCCCGAAGCGGAACCGCTGTCGCCGCCGTTGGAGGAGCAGCCAGCTAGAATGGACATCGCCCCCAGACCTGCTGCGCTCGCGATAACGCTCCTGCGATTCATAACAGGGTTCAATGACTTACCGGTGAGGCTCGACATGCGGCTCTCCTCTCAAATCTCGTCGGGTTTTGGTTACCCGACAGGCCATCCTTCGCCGTGTTCGGCGTTCGCAAAATAGTAGACGCTTTAGTTGAGAAAAGTGGCGATTATTTCAACTTTTCTTTTGTTTTGTCCGTTTATCCATAGTTATGCGTATTTCTATTGGTTTATGCAGTTTAGCCACTTTATTGTGTAAAAGTAATGTTTCCATTCTGTTGCAAGCGTCCCTGCCCTGATTAAAACGGCCTCACCGGTAGCGCTTTATGCGCACTTAGGCGGCGATGTACTTGCCGTCCTGGATCACATAGGCTGTAGCGGGCTTCTCGACTTGGCCCTCGTCGTTCCACGTGAGCTCGCCCGTCAGACCCTCGATCTTGATCTTGCGCATGGCCTTGGCAAGATCGCCGGCAATGTCGGCGCCGTCGGCCGTAATGTCGATGTTTGCCTTATCGATAGCCTCGACAATCGCATGGACGCAGTCATAGGCATCGGCGGCAAACTGGTTGGGCGTCTCGTCGTAGGCGTCCTTATATGCCTTGACGAAGTCGGCGTTCTTCTCATCGTCGGCAGAGAACGGGGTCATGAGCAGCACGCCCTCGGCAAGAGAGGTGTCGAAGCCCTCGACGGAGAGCAGGCCGTCCATGCCGTCGGTACCCATGAGGGTCATGTCGTATCCCATGTCCTTGGCGTTCTTGAGCAAAACGGACGCCGGCGTGTAGTAGATCGGCGCAAAGATGAGCGTGGCGCCGGCCTCCTTGGCCTTGGTGAGCTGGTTGGTAAAGCTCGTGGAGGAGTCGTCCTTAAAGGTCTCGGTATCGACGATATCAAGTTTGGACTCCTTGGCCTGCTCGGCAAAGGCATCGGCAACACCCGAGCTGTACGTATCGCCGGAGTTGTAGAACAGGGCGATCTTGGCGTCTGCATACTTCTCGGCCAAGAACTTCGCGGCGCTGGCACCCATGGTGGGATCGGTGAAGCAAACCTGAAAGACCGTTGTCTTATCCTTGGTCACGTCGAGCGACGAGGCCGAAGGCGTGACCATGAGCATATCGTCGGCGATCTCGCCCGAGACAGCGACGGCGGCACCAGTCGTGACGGGGCCGACGAGCGCCTGCATGCCCCAGTCGCACAGGGTATTGAAGGCGTTGATAGCCTTCTCGCCGTCGGCGACGTCATCCTCGGACTTAAGCGAGAGTTTGAGGTCCTTGGTCGAGAAATCCTTGGCGGCAAGCTTGGCACCCTTCTCGGCCGAAACGCCATAGGTTGCCGCGGCGCCGGTCAGAGGGCCGATGACACCGATCTTGAAGGTATTGCCGTCATCGGCGGAGCCGCCGTCCGAGCCACCCGACGAGCAACCAGCGAGTGCCGCGGTGCTACCGAACGCCGCGGCGCCGGCGAGAAAGTTCCTACGGCTGAGCGTGCTGTTGATGTTGAACATGGTGTCCCCCTTTTTCGCTGGCCGCGACGCGTCCGTCTTGCGGTACGGGGCAAACCTTATGGTGCAACGTTGACAGTTTGTTACGGGAGTTCGTTTGTAGCGAGCGTGTTTCCAATATTTCCGCAGCGTTTCGGGGGTAGCGTTTTGCACAGCCCCGGCTGCCTGGCAAGCACGCGCCCGCACTTCACGCTAGAATGCACTCAACCTTTAAGCGGTTTATCCATCCATAAGATGCACGAAGGAGTTATCTATGAGCGAACCCCTGCGCACCGTGAACGTCGGCCTCATCGGTCTGGGAACCGTCGGCGGCGGCGTGGCCCGTCTGATCAAGAGCCACCACGATGAGTACCTGGCAGCCTACGGCATCGACCTTAAGCTGACCCGCGCCTGCGCGCTTGCTTGGGAGCAGGCCGAGGCGGCAGACATTGAGCGCGAGGCCTTTACGAGCGACTGGCACGATGTCGTCACCGACCCCGCCGTCGACATCGTCGTCGAGCTGATTGGCGGCGAGCATCCCGCAACCGAGATCTTCACCACTGCCTTCGAGAACGGCAAGCATGTCGTCTCCGCCAACAAGGCCCTGCTGGGCCGCCATGTCGAGACGCTTGCCGAGAGGGCGCGTGCGTGCGGCGTGCAGATTAAGTGCGAGGCCAGCTGCGGTGGCGGCATCCCCATTGTCAGCACACTCGAGCACGACCTGGTGGGTAACAAGATCCTGACCATCGCCGGCATCCTCAACGGCACCACCAACTACATCCTGTCGCGCATGGACGCCGAGGGCGCCGATTACGCTGACGTGCTCGCCGACGCACAGGCCAAGGGCTATGCCGAGGCCGACCCGTCCGCCGACGTCGACGGCTTCGACGCCGCCAGCAAGACGGCCATCCTCGCCTCCATCGGCTTTGGCACCCGCGTTACCACCGACGATGTGTACCAGCAGGGTATCCGTACCATCGGCGCCGAGGACATCGCCCAGGCCCGCGAGCTCGGCTACACCATCAAGCTGCTCGGCATCGCCCGCAACACCGACGCTGGCGTCGACGTTCGCGTGCATCCCACGCTGATCCCCGCAGACCATATGCTCGCCAAGGTCAACGGCGCCATGAACGCCGTCTACGTGGTAGGCGACGCCGTGGGCGAGACCATGTTCTACGGCGCGGGCGCAGGCTCCTTCCCCACCGCGAGCGCCGTCGTGGGCGATATCCTGTCGCTCTCCGAGCAGATCAGCCGCGGCGTGGCTCCGCTGCCCGAGATTGAGCCCTATGGCCACAACCTCACCTTTAAGCCCATGGACGAGCTCCAGACCAAGTACTATGTGCGCCTGAAAGTCGCCGACCGCGTGGGCGCCCTGTCCGAGACGGTCGACATCTTTGCCAAGCATAACATCTCGATCTCGCTCATCAACCAGGTCGAGGACGGCAAGTCGGGCGTCAGCGATGCCTGCTCGGTCATCTTCCTGACGCACCGCGCGCTCGAGAAGGACGTCCAGGCTGCCGCCGCCGAGCTTGCCAGCGTCGGCTGCGTGGCCGAGGTCGCCAACGTCCTGCGCATCGAGGACGTTGAGGCTTGGACCGAAGGCGTCATGGCGAACTAGCCCAACGCTCGCCTAGCAATACGCGCCTTGAGGGCTCCCGTCCGATGTGGGACGGGAGCCCTTTTGTCACCTGCCCTAAGCACAACGGCAAAGCACATTTGCGCGAGCCGCTCATCGGTAACGCGGGCTACCGTTCACCGATATGCAAACGCGGCCGATTCCGACTACCGCTACGCTGTGCTGCGAATGTCCGCCCGCGATGAGAGGAAGCACCATGTTGCTCGAGGGCAAGAAAGCAATCATCACCGGAGGCACACGCGGTATCGGCTATGCCATCGCCTGCCGTTTTATCGAGGAAGGCGCTGCCGTCACCGTCTTTGGCTCGCGCCAGGAGACTGCCGACACGGCCGTTGAGAAGCTGACAGCCGCCTATCCCGACGCCAAGGTCTGGGGTCGCTCCTGCGATCTCACCTCGCTCGAAGCCGTGACCGAGGCCTTTACCCAGGCTGCCGCTGACATGGGCGGCTTGGACACGGTCGTCAACAATGCCGGCATCTCCCAGCGCTCGCCGCTCCTTAACTATACGGCCGAGGAGTTCGCAAAGGTCATGGACCTTAACGTCGTCGCCGTCTTTAATGGCCACCAGGCTGCCGCCAAGATCATGACCGAGGCCGGCCACGGCGGCACCATCACTACCACAAGCTCGATGGTCGCCAAGTACGGCCAGCCCTCCGGCGTCGGTTACCCCACGTCCAAGTTTGCCGTCAACGGTATGGTCCAGTCGCTCTCGCGCGAGCTCGCTCCCATGGGCATCCGCGTCAACGCCGTCGCCCCCGGCGTGACTAAGACCGACATGGTCGCCAACCTGCCCGAAGAGGTCATCAAGCCCATCATCGCCACCATTCCGCTGGGTCGCATGGGCGAGCCCGAGGATGTCGCCAACGCCTTTGTTTTCCTGGCGAGCGACATGTCCTCCTATGTCACGGGCGCCGTGCTCCCCGTCGACGGAGCCGCCCGCTCCTAAGGAGCCACAAGCTTTGGCTTCAAGTTTCAACATAGCTCAACCAAAAAGGCGCGCCGTCTGAATCAACTACAGACAGCGCGCCTTCTCCTGTTATGAAAGGGAAACTATGTCCCAGTATTTCGGATCAGAACGGGGCACGGTTTCCCCCAGGACCTCCTTGCGGAAGCTGCATCCCACTCTGAGCGCCCATTCCGGGACACAGCTTCCCGAAGGGCGGCTGAGTCGTGCCATCCTAATCAAAACGCGACCGCATAGCGCCCCTAAGATAACCAGTTCTCATGCTGGAGCAAACGCATCAGGTGGCGTGACCGCTCACCGACATGCAATTTGTTGCACAGTAAAATCGGCTAGTGGCACCCTTATCCTTTATTTAGCGAATAAGTTCAAGGAAGGGAGAATGTCATGCCAAGACGGCAAACACCGCTCGAGGTCATGTTCTCCCTGTTCAAGACTTCATTTACCCTGAGCCATCGCGCATTTGCCGAACTGTTACTATCCGATCTGCCGTTAACAAATGGACAGCCTACCGCCCAAATGGCACAGGACACCAGCTGGCTTTCGCGCACGATTGTGCACTCGCAGCCGGGCTCCCTAGAAGATCGCTACTTTGCCGACTGGTCCTGCGCATCGAATCAAATCCTGCACAAGCTACGGGAAAAAGGGTATTCGAACGCCGACATCTATACCATGATTGCGGCAGCGACTGACACGATGGCTCAAGCGCTCGGTGCCTGTGGGCGTAATGGGCTCCTTTACCGGAACGCCGCCTCGCGCCTCGTCAGCAGCCAGCCAGACAAAGATGACAGGGCTCTTATCTCAATCACGCTCGTTGTTTCGACCGCCTGTTGGTGCGATCCGGCCCGTGCTATCGCGTACATCAGGGACCGCTTTGAATTCGCAGAGAACGTCAGGTCGTTTACCCCCTCAAGTATTTCTTTCTGTCCATGCGATTTAAAACAAACGGGCACCGAACGTGCGATCGGCCTTATCAGGATCGACAACGAACTCGTCGTCGGGGGCCCTTATGTCATTGAGCCTTCTGCCATGGGCTCCATCATCGGAGCGCTCGCACTCGAAGACGGCGCTGTCACCGATGTTGGGCTGGATGTCTCCGCCAAGCATCTCCGCATCTTCGCCGAGAACAATGCTTGGTACGCACAAGACCTCGGTTCGACCAACGGCACGCATCTGATTCGAACAGCCGATAACAGCGAACTCGACATCAGCTCCGGCGCACCCGCCCAGCTGTACCCCGGCGACATCCTGCGCCTGGGTCTCAGCACTTCTTTTGCCGTCGTAGCAACGGCGGCTATCTTAGCAAATCCACATCACTAACCATGGAAGCAGGAGGACTATGAGCATCACGGATGTCATCAAATATGAGGGCAATAACCAATCTTTTATCTGGAAACACCCCTCAGAAGACTTCAATACGGGCTCGCAACTCATTGTTCACGAGACCCAAGAAGCAATTTTCTTCCTTAATGGACAGGCCCTGGATTCGTTTGGACCAGGCAGGCATGAACTTGAGACTCAAAATCTACCGTTACTGAACGGCATTTCGAAGATAACGACCGGTGGTGTCAGCCCGTTTCACTCAGAAGTCTACTTTGTTAACCTCATCGAGCAGATGGGCATACGCTGGGGAACCAATTCCAAGATTCAGTTCATGGAACCGACTTATGGATTTCCGCTCTCGCTCGGGGCGTCCGGAGAGATGGCTCTTGCTGTAAAAGAGCCCCGCAGGCTCCTTCTCAAGCTTGTTGGAACCGAAGCTTTGCTCTCCCAGGACAAGCTGATCAGCTATTTCAAAGCTTTCCTGCAAACTCGAGTAAAAACTCATCTGGCACAAGTAATTACCGAACAAAAACTCTCCATTTTCGAACTTGATGCACACCTTGAAGAGTTATCCGACTCGCTTAAGAACAAGCTGCTTCCCGACTTTGCCGCATACGGCCTCTCATTAACGCAAATGCTGGTCACCGCCATCGTCAAACCCGAAGGTGATCCGGTATACGAGAAGTTTAAGGACCTCCATTTCAAGCAATATGCCGACGTACGCGAAGCACAGATAAAACAACAGGTCAGCATTATCGAACAAGAAACTGCGGCGCAGCGCACCGTAATCTCCGCAAAAGCGCGCGCAGAAAAACGGCAAATCGAAGGCTATACCTATCAACAGGAACGCAGCTTCGATGTTGCCGAAAAGATGGCCCAAAACGAAGCGACTGGCGAATACGCAAACATGGGAATTGGTCTGGGCGTAATGGCCGGTGTCGGCGGGACCATGGGGTCAGTTATGACCGATGCACTCTCACAAGCCACCGGCACGTCCGCGACGCAGCCCATCCCTGCGGATACCAATTCGCAGCAAAGTGCTGCAAAGTTCTGTTCCGAATGTGGATATCGCTTCTCTGGAACCGAGAAGTTCTGTCCCGAGTGCGGAGCACGGAGGTCATAATGAAGAACACACAGGCATATATTGCAGCAATCCCCGTAGCCCTCTTCATAGCTATCGAAAGCGTGACAATACTTTTATTTGGACCCTCAACCACTTTTTGGATTGAGAGCGCATTCTCTTTGGTCATGCTCGCCCTGGTGGTTTCAACCTTGTTATTTGGACCCCAAAAGAATCTTAAGATATTTGGTATCTCAAAGATACTTGTTATTGGCGTATCGTTTGCAGTCCAATTGTTGCTAGGCATACTAGGGTCCGCGTTAAAAACAGAGGCGCTTCCAGCAATTCCAATTCTCAGTTTTCTGCTAGCAAGCGCTGCGACAGCCACGCTCTTCGCAACAGGCGCTTCCGAATCTCACGCATCTACCATTGAAAACCAAATTTCAAGCAAATCGCAATCCATGCAGAACCTTGAACTTCAGCTAAGACTGCTTCTAGATGAATCACCTTCAGAGTTGCGCGCATCAATGACCAGCTTCTTGGAAACTTCAAGCCTTGCCGACCCCGCCAGTTGTGAAGCAAGCGCTCAAGTTGAAGACGAAATATCGAGCGCACTTCGTGATCTATCGCAATCAATCGAATCAAACGATATCGAAGGCGCGAACTCGAAAATATTGCGCATGACTTCATTGATAAGGCAAAGAGCAGCACTGGTTAAAGCAAGCAAGGACAGCTAATGATCGATAAGGATAAATTAATCTCGCTTCTTATTTCAAAAGAAATTCCAGTAAAAACGACCCGGAGATACAAAACTATTGGCTATCGAATAAAGCTCGAGAGTGGAACAGCCGTATATGTCTACGACAGCGGCGGCTTCTTTTGTCAAGGAAATAACGCTGATCAGGTCCGAAAAGCCATCGAAGATGAAATCATTGATGAACCAAACAACAAAGTTTTCGTTGTTTACGGCCACGATAAAACCGCACGAAACCAACTCCAACGTCTTCTCGAAGAGTTAAATCTCGAGCCTATTTTTCTCGATAATCAGCCTATAGGGGGCCGAACAGTAATCGAACAACTAATGGAATACATCCCTTGCGCTAATTTCGGGATAGTACTTATGACCCCGGACGATATAGGCTATCCAAAGAATAAACAGGATCGACCGCAGCCAAGAGCTCGCCAGAACGTAGTTTTGGAGCTTGGGATGCTACTGATGAAATTCGGCAGGTCTAGGACCGCGATCCTTCTCAAAGAAGCCGACCCACCAATAGAAAAACCGTCCGATATAAACGGCATCTTATATCTCCCTTACAAGGAAGACGTTTTTGAGATAAAGCAGAAACTAATACGGGAAATGAACAGCAAGGGGTATGAAATGGAGCAATCGAAATGAAAGCGCTACAATGCGAGCTCTGCGGTAGCACAGAGATTATCAAGGATGGAGACTTTTTCGTCTGTCAAAGCTGTGGAATGAAATATACGCTTGAAACCGCAAAGAAAATGATGGTCGAAGGTGTTGTCCAAGTCGAAGGCACAGTGAAAACAGACCGCACTGAAGATGTCGATCGATATCTCGCCTTGGCCAGAACCGCTCAAAAAGCCGGTAACAACGCTGATGCTGAGAAATATGCCTCCATGGCCCTCGAGATTGATCTTAAGAACGCCGAGGCATGGTCAATAAAGGCAAAAGCGATAGACTGGCAGCTCACGTTTGACAACGATCGCTTGTCGGAATCAAATGCAGCATGCATTAATATGCTAAAGCTGCTAAATCGAGCCCCATCAGATTTTGATGAGATAAACACCGCGCTAAACATAGCGATAGGTTTCATTGAGCATTTGCGAGCTATCGCAAACTCTGAGATAGACTATTTCTGCCAGGAACTTGCAAATCTACCGAATGCGAAGAATCTAGAGTTAATTCAATCGGGGCTCATTCGTCACCTACAGTCGCGTGAACTCCAATGGAAAAATATAGAGGCCGTGTGCGAATTACAAACGGCTGCCGTAAAGAGGCTCAGCAAAGAGCAGGGGGAGAGTGCCAAGATACCCGAGAATATCGAAGATCTCCTCGGCGCCCTTACCGAAGACCTTTCCGGTCTTGCAGCGCGCAACATTTCATCAATGTATTACAATGCTGCAATCACGATCCTAAAGTCTGCGGTCAACGGCTGCTCCACATGGTCGGAACGGTGGAACAAGGTCCGTGTATTTGATTACTACGCGACAGATGATTTCGACTATGACAACGAAAAAGAAGCTTTTGATCTATGCATAGATGCGTACGATAGTTGCATAAAAGCGGCTCGCTTAGCTATCGACCTCTTTGACAATAAAGTCACTAAACAAGGTACTGCCACAGACGAGATGCTCTTAAGATGCTGGGGCATATTGTGCAGTCTCGAGGAGCTATGTATCAAAGTTCGAACAAATCGCCGATACTACGGATACTACGGACACTCCAGCGAACAAATAACAAACGACGGCTTTTTCCTTAGCGATGAGGCAAAGCAGCTTCGGAGAGAACAGTTAGAAAAGGACATGGCAAAGCGTGACGAATACGACCCCGAGAAGAAGAAGGAACGTGAGCGCGCTGAAAAAGAAGCAGAGCTCCAAGCCAAATATTGGTTAGATAATCCTGTTAAAAAGTCGCAAAAACAAGCGCTCGAAGATGAATTTGACCGTTTGGGGAACGAACTTCGAGAGCTTAAGAGCAGACGTTCTTTCTTCAGTCCATTCGAATTCAAAGCGAAACGAGAATGTGACACAAAAATAGAACAGGCCCGCGCGCGCAGGCGGGAAATCAAAGACTCTTTGAAGGCCTTAGACGATGAACTCATGGCGTACGTGTCGAACGAAATTGAATCATAGCTTTCACCGCTTGCCGCAACAGTCCATTGGCGACCTCAAAGGCGCCTCAATGGGATAAGAGCGATTTCACACCATGGAGGAATGGCGGGCAAACGCTCGGAGTGTTCATTTGTCTGATAACCGATGTTCACTCTAGCCCGAGCAGATTAAGTCCCGCCACCGTCATCTTGCACACGAGCGGCCTTGCGGACACCTTTTCTAAATATCCGGCAGCGATTAGGCTCGACAATGACCTACTCGCTGTCGGCTTTGTCACATCGAGATAGCCCGACACACCATCAAGCGTAGATTCACCAAAGGCACCGAAGATATGCATCTGTGCCGCATAAAACAGAATATCTTTTGCCCTTTCGGTAAACGTATCGTCGAGTTCATCGATCGCCCGCTTGAGATCATCGAGTTGTACGCGCTTTTCGGCCAAATCGCTCAGAACGGCATCTTGCGCTTGCTCGACCAAATCAAGCATCATTGCAACAAACGGAGTAGCCTCGCTACCGTTAAGGGGCCTCTCCACCACGTCAAACGCCTTGTAATATGCGGTTTTATTCTCAGCAATCGTCCTAGAGAGCGACAACACCGTAGGCTGCGACAACGTCTCGTTCAGGCTCAACGCGAGAAGATACCTCCCCGTTCTCCCGTTACCGTCATAGAAGGGGTGAATATACTCAAAGAGAAAATGGCAGATTGAGGCTGCATAGAGGCTTGGGACATCTTCGCGATTGCCCAACTCTATCATCTTGCCAAGGAGGTCAATGATTTCGGGCTCCGAGGAAACACCCTGATGGAGAATCTTGCCCCGACTGTTCTCAATCACAACGGGACCCAAACGGAACATCTTGCCATCCGGACGGTCCTTCGGGTCAAGCACGCCCTTAGTGACGGCATCGAAAATCTCGCGAATATCCTCGGGTTTGCCGGGACGACTTGAACCATCCACCAGCTGAAGGTAGAGGCGAGCGAATTCAATAAAAGGAGTGTGCTCCTTTTCGGCGGCACCGCAAAGTTCGGCCGCAGCATCCTCCGCAGACTCCAGCGCCGCTTCAATCTGGCGCCGCGTGCTGTGCACACCCTCCATCTCGTTGCTGAAAACAACCTCCTCAAGCACCAGCGAACGAATCGAGGCCCCCAAAGCCACATAAGGCAAGCTGTTCCACAGGTTGGAAATCTTTCGCTCTTTTCTGAGGATCCGCTCGCTAGCAACGGACAGGTTCAAAGGAACACAAGCGAACAGTTCACCATGCTCAAGGTGAATTCCAGTCCGCACCGTGCCGTCGGCAGTAAGGCGCTCGCGCAGCAGCTCGTCATGGCAAGCATAACGATCGGAGCTTGGATCTGCATAAAAGAGTTTTTCGAGCGTCTTGTACGCCATCGCTTCATCGCTCCTTTGAAATCAAATAGCTTAATCGTCTTTCATTATTTCGAATATATCCGATATTTGCAATTAAGACTCAAGAAATGCATTGTCTAATTTCAGAATTTGAAGTATTGGGAATTAAGGGTTCTTTTTTACATAGCGAGCTAATTTCAAACCTCAGCAGAGCTTTATGCAAGAAGGCACGCTGTCTGCATCAACCGCAGGCAGCGCACCTCCTTCTATTCGAAAAGGAAACTGCGTCCCATAATTCCGGCTCAGAATGGGATGCGCTTTCCCTAACGAGCCTCTCGCGGAAACTGCATCCCACTCTGAGCGCCCATTCCGGGACACAGCTTCCCAACGGCCCCCGTTTCGGAAACCACATCCCGTTCCGAGCCTTCAAAGCGGGACGCGGCTTCCCCGAGAAAGTATCGACTACTTACCGTCGTCGTCTTCGGCTTCTTCGCGCGCATAGAGCTCCAGCATGCGGCGGCGGTATTCGCGCACAGCGAGCTTGGCGCGCTCCAGGCGGCGGCGCTCACGCGGAGTCAGCTCGGACGGGTCGACCTCGTCTCCATAGGTCTTATCGGCAAGCAGGTGCGCCGCGTCCACGATGCGGGCATCGATGTGGCCGCTCGCTGCCTCGGCGGAAAGACGCTCGGCAATCGTATCGAGCGTAGGCAGGCCCTCGAATACGCGACCATGGCCATGCGAAGTCAGTAGCTCATGCTCGCGCGCGAGCAAGCTCGCTAGGTCGTGGTGGGCGCGCAAGATGTCGAGCGCATCGGATGGATGCTCGGCAACCTCTGCCACGGCGGCGACCGGTGCGGCATCCACCACGCGGTAGAAGAGCTGCGCGAGCAATGGCATCAAGAACACCGTGATGGCACCGGCGGCAACCATGACCGACGCAATATCTTGCGACAGCGCGCCCGCGTTGACGGCAACGCTCGTAACGGCAACGATGATCGGCAGCGCCGTGGTGCAGTACAGGGCCACGGTAATGCGACCATACGCCGACACATCGCGCGTCGCAGGACAAATGCTCATGGAAATAAGAATGGGCACGGCACGAATAATCAACAACGCCACGATAAAGCCCACGAGCAGACCCGGGCGCGACGCCACGGCCGTCAGATCGATCTTTGCGCCCGATACGGTAAAGAACACCGGAATCAAAAAACCGTAGGCCAGACCGTCGAGCTTGGTCTCGAGCGTATGGTTGCCCTCGGGGATGATATAGCGCAGGACAAAGCCGGCGGCAAAAGAACCCAACACGATGTCGAGATCAAAGACAGCCGAGAACGCCACGAGCGTGACCAGGATGAGCACCGTCAGGCGCACGAAGGTCTGCGACGTGGTATCGGCGCGCTCCTCAACAAATGCAAAGAAGCGGCTGCCGACGCGCTTGGAGCGGCTCGGGACCACGGCCAGCAACACGCAAACCACCGCAAACAAGCCAAGGATAACGAGCGTTTGGATGCCAGTGCGGGCAGACA
>UQQL01000015.1 GCA_900543275.1 uncultured Collinsella sp.
GAGCAGGGGACTCTTAATCCCAAGGTCCAGGGTTCGACCCCCTGACGGCCCACCACACGATATCTCCTCTAAAGTCCGCCACAACGGACTTTAGCTTTGGGTCGTTAGCTCAGTTGGTAGAGCAGGGGACTCTTAATCCCAAGGTCCAGGGTTCGACCCCCTGACGGCCCACCAAAGATTGTTAAGACGGTCAACTTCGGTTGGCCGTCTTTTTTATTAACCTCGCATGGGGCCGAACCCGTAAGGGCACAGACGCTTTACAAGTCGAGCCTGCCCTGGGGGTCGGTGAATCCGTCTGTACCCTCCTTGAGCTTTTTCTCGTCTGCTTTCACGCGACGTTCGAGCTTCTTTGTATCTTCGGCAGGCGGTAGGTTCTCGGGTACAATTCCGCGGTCGATGAGGCTGCCACGCACGCTTGTGTTGTTCTCGACGTGCTCTTGCTTGATCTGGTCCAGACCGTACAGGTCGTGTTCCTCGGCGTTGAAGGCCGTCATCGAGTTCGTAAGGTCCTTTGCTTTGATGAGAACATCGGCTAGCCTGTCCGCCAATGCCGAGCTCTTGGATACGCCGAGCTGTTGTTTCATTTCCGCCGTGCTTCTGCCGCCGAATAACGCTTCGTCGCCCTTCGACTTGATGATCGCGAATCCTTTGGAGTCCACGCCGCGTTTGAACGCAATACCCGAGAGCTGTTTCTCTGAATCGGATAGCGAGTGGCGCGCCTGTAAGCGCTGAATCTCTGCGAAGCGCTGCTCTATGAGCTCTTGGCGGCGCGTCTGCACGGCAAAGTATGCCTGGGCGAGCGCGATCTCTGGCTTGTTTGAATCTCCGTTTTGGGCGATTAATAGCATGCATAGCGCGTAAGCTTGTAGTCTTTAACCGCGCGAGCGGCGACACCGGCAGTTATCATTTTCGTGGTGTCACGAAAATGGGAATCAACTGGAGTTTTGTTTGTTTCGCACGAGACTTTTGCCCTCTTAACAACTTCGGCGAAGTTCTCCCATCGAGTGTATCCCATGGGTTCCATTAAATCGCGTGCGAGCCAATACTCAACGCCGTCTTCCACATTGGCGTAGCTATCAAGTTCGACACGCCACTTCTCGATATCACTACTGTCCATATCTCCTCCTCGCTGATCTATTGTCTATGCGCGCTTTGCCCGCTCTGTACTCAGAATAAGGATACGCTGCCGTGCGGACACGAATGGGCCCCGTGCCACTTCGAGGTCACGGGGCCCATAGATATCGATTAGTTGTGCTCTGCTCTAGATAGGTGTCCAGTTTAATTCGATCGATAGTGCGAACCCAGGCTTTCGGTCCGCTTGCGCATGGCTTTGACCATCTCCGTTGCCAGCTGATTCTGCGATTGCAGGCGGGCGAGGGCTGCGATCTCGCTGTCTTTGGCATGCGGCTTGCTCAGCGCCGTTGCCTCGTCTTTCAGGCTTTCAAGCTGTTGCAGGGCCTTGGATAGACCTGCTTCGGTCCTGTTGATCATGCAATAGGTACTCATCGTGTGCTTAAGGCTGTGTGTCAGGCGTTCGGCATCTGTTGTGGCAATGCCATACTGAGGGAGGGCGATATCCATCGGAGCGGCCGCCTCGGGAGCGTCCAGCGCTGCTTGGGCTGCCGATGCGCCCGCGATGCGCCCAAACACGATGCCGTTGGCGCTTGACAAGCCGCCGATGCGGTCGGCGCCGTGCATGCCGCCTGTTGCCTCACCGCAGGCGAAGAGGCCCTCAATGCCCGTGTACGCGGTCATGTCGATCTTGATGCCGCCGTTAGCGGCGTGGGCATACATCGCAACGCGCATCTCGTCAGTCGGGGCGATGCCGTGCTCGTCTTGCAGCCAGGTGGCAAAGGTCTGCACAAACTCTGGGACATCCTCGCGAGGGAAGTCGTAGTGGAGTGCCAGGCCTTCGACACTAGTCTGATCGATGACGAGATCGATAGCGCGGGAGGCCAAGCGTGACGTGAAGGGACCATATCCAGAGCGCTGCTCGAGCAGGTCGTCCAGCTTGTCGTCGGCAATATCTACCGGCTGGTCTACATGTACGTAGCGCCAGGTTTTCTCGTTGAAGACCAGGTTGCGCTTGGGCTCGATGAAGCCGGGCATCATCTGCATGAACTCTATATTAGTAAGTGTTGCGCCGTGCGCCAGCGCGATGGCCTGCGAGGAGCTGAGCACATCAGCCGACGTAAGGCTGCGCTCGAACAGGCCGCTTGTGCCACCGGCTGCGATGATCGTGGCCTTGGCGGCAAAGGGCACGATTCGATTTTCGGTGAGGTCGTAGAGCACGGTTCCGGTTATTCTGCCGTTCGTGTCCTCAACAAGGTCGATAAGCTCATGGCGGGGGAGCAGG
This sequence comes from uncultured Collinsella sp., assembly GCA_900543275.1. Lineage (GTDB taxonomy): Bacteria > Actinomycetota > Coriobacteriia > Coriobacteriales > Coriobacteriaceae > Collinsella. Next base: position 2,357 of record UQQL01000015.1, read on the forward strand.
CGAATGCCGAGCGACTCGATCCGGGCTGTCAGAGCGTCCTCAAGGGGTTTGCGGGTGAGGCCGCGCCACATGCGCGTCTTGTGGTCAAAGCAGGGGATAAACTGCTTTTGCTGGGCGCTCTCGGCGCTTTGCGGACGCTGGAGCTCAACGCCCAGGTCTTGCTCGAGCCATTCAATTGCCTGGGGAATGCCGTGGACAAACGTCTGGACAAGCTCGGGGTCGGCGACGCCGCCACCAACGGTCTGGATGGTATCGATGAGGTCTTGTTCGTCGTCTTCGTTAACGGGTCCGATAAGCCCCAGGCCCCAGGTTCCGGGGAAGAAGCTCGATCCACTCATAGTCTTGCCGGCGCTTGCCACAGCGACGGTTGCGCCCGTGCGTGCCGCTTCGATGGCGGCGCAAAGGCCCGCAATGCCAGATCCAATTACCAGTACATCAGTCGATTCCATCGGATTCCTTTCTCGTCCGGCGCATTGTCGCATGGGTGATCGGCAATGGGGCCGCAAAGACTCGGCAAATCGGTAAAGGGCAAATATGGCAGGTGGGCGTCATGGACGTTCTGACGCTCCGTCTCATCACATCTCGTATTTCGCCCCAACTGATATATCGGCATTAGCTGCCCTGCGACAGCGTAAACAAAAAGAGCCGCTACCCCGAAAGGTAGCGGCTCCAAAGCTCAACTATGTGAGCATCGCGCGGGCGCGACTAGGCCTTGAGGGCCTCCTCGACGGCGACAGCGCAGGCGACGGTGGCACCGACCATGGGGTTATTGCCCATGCCGATGAGACCCATCATGTCGACGTGCGCAGGCACGGAGGAAGAACCGGCGAACTGGGCGTCGGAGTGCATGCGGCCCATGGTGTCGGTCATGCCGTAAGAGGCAGGGCCGGCGCCCATGTTGTCCGGGTGCAGGGTACGGCCAGTGCCGCCACCAGAAGCGACGGAGAAGTACTTCTTGCCAGCCTCGAGGCGCTCCTTCTTGTAGGTGCCAGCGACGGGGTGCTGGAAGCGCGTGGGGTTGGTGGAGTTACCGGTGATCGAGATGTCGACGTTCTCGTGCCACATGATGGCAACGCCCTCGCGGACGTCGTCGGAGCCGTAGCAGTTAACGGCAGCGCGGGGACCATCGGAGTAGGGGATGGTCTCGACGACCTTGAGCTCGCCCGTGTAGTAGTCGAACTGGGTCTTCACGTAGGTGAAGCCGTTGATGCGGGCGATGATCTGAGCGGCGTCCTTGCCCAGACCGTTGAGGATAACGCGCAGCGGCTTCTTGCGAGCCTTGTTGGCGTTCAGAGCCAGGCCGATAGCGCCCTCAGCGGCAGCGAAGGACTCGTGGCCAGCCAGGAAGGCGAAGCACTCGGTGTCGTCGGAGAGCAGCATAGCGCCCAGGTTGCCGTGGCCCAGACCGACCTTGCGGTCCTCGGCGACGGAGCCGGGAACGGTGAAGGCCTGGATGCCCTCGCCGATGATGGCGGCAGCCTCAGAAGCGGTCTTGGCGCCACGCTTGACAGCGAGAGCGCAACCGAGGGTGTAGGCCCACTCGGCGTTCTGGAAGGCGATGGACTGGGTGTTGTTGACGATCTCACGCGGGTTGAAGCCCTTGTCGGTGCAGATCTGCAGAGCTTCCTCGAGGGAGGCGATGCCGTTGTCGGCGAGGCACTTGTTGATCTTGTCAGCGCGGCGCTCGTAACCTTCGAACGTAACAGTCATAGTTATTTCCCTCCCTTTCTACTCGTGAACCGGGAACACGCTGGCGACGGAGTGAGTCTCCTCGTCGGTGCGCGGGTCGATGTACTTGGCAGCGTTCTCCCACTGACCATAGTGGCCCATAGCGCCAGCGATGGCCTCCTCGGGGGTCTTGCCGGCCTTGACGGCGTCGGTGAACTTGCCGAGGTTCAGGAACTCGAATGCGATGATCTCGTTCTTGTCGTTGAGAGCCATGCGGGTGACGTAGCCCTGAGCGAGCTCGAGGTAACGAGCGCCCTTGGCCTTGGTGCCGAACATGGTGCCGACCTGAGAGCGAAGGCCCTTGCCGAGGTCGTCGAGGGAGGCGCCCACGGGCAGGCCGCCCTCGGAGAACGCGGTCTGGCTGCGGCCGTAAACGATCTGCAGGAAGATCTCGCGCATAGCAACGTTGATGGCGTCGCAGACGAGGTCGGTGTTGAGGGCCTCGAGGATGGTCTTACCGGGAAGAATCTCGGAAGCCATGGCGGCAGAGTGGGTCATGCCCGAGCAGCCGATGGTCTCAACGAGGGCCTCCTCGATGATGCCGTCCTTGACGTTCAGCGTGAGCTTGCAGGCGCCCTGCTGAGGTGCGCACCAACCCACACCGTGCGTAAGACCGGAGATGTCGGAAATCTCCTTAGCCTGGACCCACTTGCCCTCCTCGGGGATGGGTGCGGGGCCGTGGTATGCACCCTTGGCAACGGGGCACATGTTCTCCACTTCCTGTGAGTACTGCATGCCTCTCCTCTCTATCGTGTTGGCGTCCCGTCTGGGGGTCGTGGCTGGCGATTGCCGGGCGACCCTTCGAAAGGGACATGACATGCAGCCCCTATAATACCGCGAAATGCACGGAATATTCGGTGAACGGCTCAGTTTTCGTAGCGAGAAGTCCGGAAGTTTTAATTGAAGCGGTTTAACCCTATGTTCTGTGGTCGCGAACTTCCGTAGAGGGGGTCCGTCTTGGGCAAGCTTTTGGTCAGCTCTTGTAAGCGTTGCGGGGTCTGACCTGTTGCAACGGTGCCGTTCGCCGCCCGTTTACTGCCTTTGGCCGCGCGAGTGTATTGTTTTGCGTGAATGTTTTGATGGCACGCTTCAATCGTGCTGTATTGGATGGCAATCAGATCCCGGCGAAGGGAGCGCCATGCAGCGCGTTTGGAGAACGGTTACCGGCTTTTACCATGTCTGTGCCCGCGGTACGGGCAAGCAGCTCATCTTTGAGGGCGATGAAGACCGGTGGGAGTTTTTGGAGTTGATGCGCGACTGCTGCCGGGAGGCAGGCGTCACGGTTATCGCTTGGTGTCTTATGGGCAATCACGTGCATCTGGTGCTGGCAGATTACGAGGACGCGATGAGCGCGGCGATGCACCGGCTGCTTTTGACGTACGCGCGGCGGTTCAATAAACGCACGGGGCGCACAGGTCATCTGTTCCAGAACCGTTTTGACCGGCGCTCGCTCGATACCGACTGGCAGGTGATGGAGGCTATTCGCTCCGTACACGCCGATCCACAGGAGGCGGGCGTTGGCCTAATCGAGCGTTATCCCTGGAGCAGCTTTGCGGAGCATTTGCGCGCTTACGACGGTGACGCGGCTGATGTCGCGAGGGGATTTTCTGATCCTTCTTGCGTGCTTGAGCTCTTTGGTTCTGCCGAGGGCTTTATTGCCTATTCACTTTCGACGCCCGACGGCGGCGAGCCAGCGCTGGGCGATATGAAAGAGACGGAGTGGGAACGCCACGCCTTTGCCGGCAAGATGGCTAAGGAACTCGGGGTTCCGCTTCGCGGGGTTAAAGCCGCACCGCCGGCGCAGCGCGATACCGTTATTTTTGGATTGCACGATGCCGGTTTCACGGTGCGCCAGATTGAGCGCTATACCGGGATTGGCAAAAGTACCGTCTCTCGTATTGTGCGTGCCCGCGCGCGGACGGCGATGCGGACTGGCGGAAACGTGATGTAGGGTCGCCTGTGCGCCGCAGATGGGGTCGTCCATACGCCGCAACAAGCGTTCAAAAGCTTGGTGCGGCAACTGCACTTCTTAATATGCATAGAACAATCGCCATCTTGCATAAAATAAGGGCTCAGTCCGGGTTTGCCCGTGCCTACCCCCATCTGCGCCGTGCAAAAAATGGAGTTTTCAGCATCGCGGTACTGCCACTACCGTCGCAATTTTGCAACATACGGGCCCCGAAGCTATTTATGCCTGCCGATGCGCTCCCGAAGCTCATGTTTGCGCCCCTGAGACCACGATGCTTGTTCTAAAACGCACTATATATGCGCCTGGAGACGTTGATTAACGCTTTCGATGCGTATACACACAGCTTGGCGTGCTGAATACTCGCAAAAATGCACGCCGCTCCCTATGGGACCCGTCTGCAGCAGGCGCGAAGCGAATCGGAGCCCAGCTGGATGGGGCATGGGACGATGCTAGGCGTGCTCGTGGCCCTGCCGCAGGCCTTTGGTGCTGTGGAAAACGCCCGTGTTCGCGTCTGGCTGTGTGGTAAATGACAGACGGGGTGCCGGACGCGCGGACTTTGTGCGTTCGCGCTCATTAGAAAAAACAGAGCCGCCCGTATCGGGCGGCTCGGCAATCAAAAACCTTGGATTCGGGGCATACGCTACTGGTTTGCTTGCCCCTCGAGCATGCCGTCGAGGGTGCGCCAGGCGAGCTCGGCGCATTTGACGCGGGCGGGCATGTGCGAGATGTCCTGGAGCTGGGCGGCCTCGTCCAGATCTTCCAGGTCCTCCTCGGAGAGCTGTTCGCCGCGGATCATGGCGAGGAAGAGCCCTGCCAAGCGACGCGCTTCCTCGACCGTCTCGCCGGTGATGAGGTCGGCCATGATGTCGGCGCTGGCCTGACTGATGGCGCAGCCGTGGCCGGTAAAGGAGGCCTCCTCGATCACGCCGTTCTCGACACGCAGCTGCAAGGTGAGCTCGTCTCCGCAGCTGGGGTTGATGCCGTCGTGCTCGTGCGTGGGAGCATCCATCTCGTACTTATAGTCGGGGTGCGAGTTGTGCTCCATAAATGTGGTGGAGGTGTACAGATTACCCATTGAATGTGCTCCAAACGTGATGCAGGCCGGCGATGAACTTGTCGATGTCGGCCTTGTCGTTGTAGAAGGCCACGCTGGCGCGGCAGCAGGCAAGGTTCTCGACGCCCAGCCAGGTGAGCAGCGGCTGCGCGCAGTGGTGACCGGCGCGGATGCAGACGCCGTCCATGTCCATGATGCTCGCTACGTCGTGCGGGTGGATGCCCTTGACGTTAAAGCTCACGACGCCGTGGTGGTTGTCCCAATAGATGGAGCCGATGATCTGGACAAAGTCGAGCTGCATGAGTTCGCCCATCAGATAGTGGACGAGTGCCTGCTCGCGGGCCTGGATGTTCTCGTAACCCACCGTGTTGACCAGGTAATCGAGTGCGGCGCCCGTGGCGAAGATGCCGGCGGCGTCCTGCGTGCCGGCCTCGAACTTCTCGGGGACGGGAGCCCAGACAGCGTTCTGCTCGGTGACCGAATCGATCATCTCGCCGCCGGTAAGCATGGGCGGCATGGCGTTGAGCAGGTCCATTTTGCCCCACAGCACGCCGATGCCCATGGGGCCCATGGCCTTGTGCGCACTAAAGGCAAAGAAGTCGGCGCCCAGGTCGGCCACATCGACCGGCATGTGCGGCAGCGACTGCGCGCCGTCGACGACCAGGTAGCCGCCGTACTTGTGCACGAGTTTGCCGAGGTTCTTGACCGGGTTCTCGACGCCCAGCACGTTGGAGACCTGTCCCACGGCTAGGATCTTGGTCTTGGGACCCACCTTGGCAAGAACCTCCTCGGTGGTGAGCTGGCCGGTCTTGGTGGGGTAGAGGTAGACGAGCTTGGCGCCGGTCTCGCGGCAGACCTGCTGCCACGGAATCAGGTTGGAGTGGTGCTCCATGATGGTGATGACGACCTCGTCGCCCGGTTCGAGCACTGTGGGCGCAAAGCTCTTAGCGACCAGGTTGAGCGACTCGCTCGTGTTGCGGGTGAAGACGACCTCGTTGGCCTGTGAGGCGCCGATGAGGTCAGCGATCTGCTGGCGGACCTTCGCGATGGCGTCGGTGGCCTCGACGGACAGCGAGTACAGGCCGCGCAGGGGGTTGGCGTTCATGCGCTGGTAGAAGTCGCGTTCGGCGTCGAGCACACGGGCAGGGCGCTGCGCGGTGGCGGCGCTATCGAGGAAAGCGATCTCGGGGTGCTGCTGGAACAGCGGGAACTGGTCCTTGTAGGGGTTGGTCTCGATGTCCACGGTGGGCCAGCCGCGCGAAGCCTCGTCGCTGGCGTCGAGCTCCATGGGCTCGGGGGCGGTACAGGTGTCGCATTTAACGTGCTCGGTGTCGATCATGCGAGCTCCTCTTCAAAGTTGTCGATCAGGTTGTTGCCTAGGCGGACGACGGCGGCGCGGGTGCGCTCGTCGGTGGCGGAAAGCGCGGCGTCCTCCAGCTTGGCGCGGATGAACAGGTCCTCGGCGGCGTTTTGGTCAAGGCCACGGCAGGCGAGGTAGAACAGCTGCTCGTCGCGGACGTGACCGATGGTGGCGCCGTGGTTGCCGGCGACGTCGTCCTCGTCACAGAGAATGACGGGAACGGTCTTGTTGTCGACGCCCTTGTTGGCCAAAAGCACCGTCTCGCGTTCGGTGCCGGTTGCACCCTTGCAGCCGTGCACGAGGTCGATGGTGCCACGGTAGACCTTCTTGGACGTGCCGGTCAGCACGCCGTTGGCGTCGATCTCGCACTCGGTCTTGCGACCGCGGTGGCGCAGCTCGTAGTTAAAGTCGCGCACCTGCTCGCGGGCGCCCAGGTAATCGGTATCGATGGTCACCTTGGCGGTGTCGCCCAGCAGGTCGCCGGCAAGGCCGGTGGCGCTGGCGCCGGCACCCAGGACGGTGTGCCGCACGTTGACGCGCGCGCCCTCGTCCAGGAACAGGCCGGTGTCGTCGAGTGCGATCCAGCTGTCGTCGAGTGTCTGCGTGCAGGTCACGTTGACGGTGGCGTACTCGTGGGCGCACACGCGTAGCACGGAGCCCACGACACCCTCGCCGGTAACAGGAGAGTCTAGGGCAATATGCAGGTCGAGCGTTGCCTGCGGGCGAGCGACGATGTCGATGGCGGCGATGGCCGCGGCGGCATCGACACCGCTCACACGCACGGTAACCGTGGCGTGCTGGTATGCGGGCACATCGATGACGATGCGCTTGGTAGCGTGCTCGGCCAAGTAGGCGTAGGCAGCCTCGCCCATGCCGGTTTCGAAGGCTTCAGCAGGGGAGAGCTCCTCCTCGAGCTTGATGGCGCCGGCCTGGTAGACGGAGGTGGCGGGCACGTCGAGCTCGGTCTCGGGCGTGATGCGGGCGCGGTCGGCGGCATCACCGGGGGCGGAGGCGCGGCGCTCGGGGAAGCGCTCGGCCATGGCGTTCATGGCGGTGCCAAACGCGTCGGCAGCGCCGGAAAACTGCTCGCCCAAGCCTTCGACCTCAACGGCCTCCGCGGGAGCGGCGGCAAGCTCGTCAGAGAGCTCGAGCTTGGTCTGATTCATTTTCAACCAGCCCCAGGTTGCTGCGGGCATCGCGTTGACCTGCTCGAGCGTGGTAGCAGCGGCGTTGGTTTCCTGTTTCATTATCCGATCGCTCCTTCCATCTCGAGCTTGATCAGGTTGTTCATCTCGACGGCGTACTCCAGCGGCAGCTCCTTGGAGACCGGGTTAGCAAAGCCGTTGACGATCATGGTGCGGGCCTCTTCCTCCGAGATGCCGCGGCTCATCAGGTAGAACACCTTGTCGTCGCCGATGCGGCCGATGGTGGCCTCGTGGCCGATGTCGACGTTCTTGGCGCGGATGTCCATGGCGGGGATGGTGTCGGAGCGGCTCTGGTCATCGAGCATGAGCGACTGGCAGCTCACGGTTGCCTTGGAACCCTCTGCCTTGGGCGTGGCCACGATAGAGCTGCGGAAGGTCTGAATGCCGCCGCTCTTGGAGATACCTTTGGTCTCGACGGTTGCCGAGGTATCGGGCGCGTTGAGCACGACCTTGCAGCCGGTATCCAGGTTCTGGCCGGCGCCGGCAAAGGTGATGCCGGTAAAGCTCGAGCGGGCGCGGCGGCCGTTGAGCACGCTCATGGGGTAGAGGTAGCCCACGTGGCTGCCGAAGGAACCGCTGATCCACTCGATATCGCCGTCCTCGTCCACGCGCGCACGCTTGGTGTTGAGGTTGTACATATTCTTGGACCAGTTCTCGATGGTCGAGTAGCGCAGATGTGCACGCTTGCCCACAAAGAGCTCGACGGCGCCGGCGTGGAGGTTGGCCACGTTGTACTTGGGCGCTGAGCAACCCTCAATGAAGTGCAGGTCGGCATCGTCCTCGACGATGATGAGCGTGTGCTCAAACTGGCCGGCGCCCTTGGCGTTAAGGCGGAAGTAGCTCTGCAGCGGGAAGTCCAACTTGGTGCCCTTGGGCACGTAGACAAACGAGCCGCCCGACCATACGGCGCCGTGCAAGGCCGCAAACTTGTGGTCGGTGGGCGGGATGAGCGTCATAAACTTCTCGTGGATGAGCGGTTCCCACTGTGGATCGTGCAGGGCTTCTTCAATACCGGAGTAGACGATGCCCATCTTGGACGCCGTGTCCTGCATGTTGTGGTAGACCAGCTCGGAGTCGTACTGCGCGCCGACGCCTGCCAGGTAGCTGCGCTCGGCGTCGGGGATGCCCAAGCGCTCAAAGGTGTTCTTGATGTCGTCGGGCACCGACTCCCAGTCGTGCTTTTGGTCGGTGTTGGGCTTGACGTAGGTGACGATGTTGTCCATGTCCAGGCCCTCGATGGAGGGGCCCCACGTCGGATCGGGGAAGCGGTTGAAGATCTCGAGGGACTTGAGGCGCAGGTCGAGCATCCACTGCGGTTCGTCCTTCTTGGCGCTGATCTCGCGCACGATGTCGGGCGTGATGCCGGCGTCGAGGCGCTCGAATCCCTCCTCGCCATAGGTGAAGTCGTAGAGGCTGCGGTCGATGTCCGCGACCTCGGTGCGGTTCTTGGTCATTGCGTCGCCCCTTTACGCCTGCTGCCCGGCAGCGGCGGCCTCGGCCTGGGCGCGCTGCTCGGCGGCCTCGCGCTCGAAGGTCTCAAAGCCGTTCTTGTCGATCCAGGGGATGAGCGAGGCGTCGTCCTCGCGCACGATGTGACCCTTGACCATAACGTGGACGCGGTCGACATCCAAGTGCTCCAGGATGCGCGTGTTGTGCGTGATGATGAGCATGGAGCCGTCGCAGCTCTTGCGGTAGGCGTCCATGCCGTGGCTGACGGTGGAAAGCGCGTCGACGTCCAGGCCGGAGTCGGTCTCGTCTAGGATGGCGAGCTTGGGCTGCAGCAGCAGAAGCTGGAGCATCTCGACCTTCTTTTTCTCGCCGCCCGAGAAGCCCACGCCCAGCTCACGGTTGAGGTAGGAGGTATCCATGTTAAGCTCGGCCGCGAGCTCCTTGACGCGACGTCGGAACTCCTTGCCCTTCATCTCCAGGCCGGGGCGGCCGGCGATGCTGGCGCGCAAAAAGCTCGACAGCGGCACGCCCGGGATCTCGACCGGGGCCTGGAAGCTCAGAAACAGGCCGGCGCGCGAACGCTTGTCGGTGGTGAGCTCGGTGATGTCCTGGCCGTCAAAGACGATACGTCCGTCGTTGACCGTGTAGACGGGGTCGCCCATGACCAGGTGGCCGAGGGTGGACTTGCCGGCGCCGTTGGGGCCCATCAGCACGTGGGTCTCGCCGGCGGCGACGTTGAGGTTGACGTTGTGGAGGATGGTCTTCTCGTCCACGGAGGCGGTCAGACCTTCGATGGAAAGCAGCGGATTTGCGCTCATGCTGTCCCTCTCTGTATATGGTGTACTCATAGGTGTGCTAAACCCTAGGAATCTTCTCGGAATAAAGTTACTATGGGTTCGGCGTTAGTCAAGGGAAAACCCGACTAATCCACTCGACTTTTTAGATGAGGGACATAATAATCAGGTTTGTTTGTTCCGCTTGCATAGGATTTGGGACAAACAAGCCTGGTTTTGTCCCAGTAACGATGGGAGGGTAGGTATGCTCATTTCTTCTAAGGGCCGCTATGCCCTCCGACTGATGATCTATATCGCGGCGCTCGGTGACGCCGAGGGCAAGATTGCTCTGCGCGAGGTTGCCGACCGCGAGCGCATTTCGCAGAAGTATCTGGAACAGCTGGTTCGTCCGCTCATGAAGGCGGGCCTACTTAAGAGCGTGCGCGGCAAGGGCGGCGGCTACATGATGGCCAAGGACCCGGCCGAGGTGCGTGCCGGCGACATCCTGCGCGCCGTCGAGGGCAGCACGGCTCCGGTGGCGTGCGATGGCATCGACAACAGTTGTACCCGCAGCGATCTTTGCTCCACGGTCAAGTTCTGGCGCGGTCTGGACGACGTGATCGAAAAGTACGTCGACGGCGTGACGTTAGCCGACCTTGCTGCCGTCCCCGAGATTAACTTTGACATTAAGCTGTAGGTTGAGCGCAATTCCTTAAGATTTCGCGGAGGGTTGTTGCCGTTTACCGAGGGGTTGTTGTGCAACAACGGGCGAGCTGCAATACTTACTCTTATCTTTGCAAACTGCACTTTAACTACACCAATGCAGGGAGGATCTTATGCAGCCCAAGCATTCTGCTATTGTCGCGGGCCTGACGCTGGCGCTTTCGTTTGGCGTCGTTTCCGCGCCGGCACCCGCCGCTGCCGAGGAGCCCACGCCGGGCGTTGCCTCGGATGCGACCGATATCGATAAGGGTCTCTACACCCAGCAGTCCTTCTCGGGCGTGCTGAGGTCGGTCCAGGGCGTTTCGTTTGTTAACGTGACCCCCGAGATGAAGTACTTTACCAAGTACGAGAGCCATGGCAACTATAACCAGGGCTTTTCGTATGGCGACGGCTATAACGCGCTGGGTTATTACCAGTTCGACCGTCGTTGGTCGCTCATCCCGTTTATGAAGCAGGCCTACAACTATAACCCCGAAAAATACAGCATGCTCAAGGACGCGATTGATCGCGGCAGCGAGATTTCCAACGCGAACAATGCCATGTACGAGAACGGTCAGCTCACTGAGCTGGGCCGTATTGCGCAGGAGGCCTTCCAGGGCGCTTATAACACCGACCCTGCTGAGTTTTCGGCTCTGCAGGATGCGTATGCGTACAACTCGTACTATGCGGTGACCGAGGCGTGGCTCAAGAGCGGCTTGGGTATTGATATTTCGGGCCGTGCCGATTGCGTCAAGGGCATGGTGTGGAGCATCACTAACATGTGCGGCACCGGTGGCTGCAGGGACTTCTTCCGTTGGGCGAATCTCTCCAACGATATGTCCGACCGCGAGTTTGTGACGGCGCTTTCCAACAGCGTGGTCAATAACGTGGCGATCAAATATGCGAGCCAGCCTCAGTATCATGAGGGCTGGAAGAACCGCTACCGCAACGAGCTGAAGGACTGCTTGGTTTATATCGCCGAGGACGAGGCCGCTGCGACGCCCGTGCAGCCCGAGCCCACGCCGGAACCTTCGCCGACGCCTGATTCGAATGACGACTCGCGTGACGATGCTAACGATGACAGGATGGATGCGCCCTCGACCGATTCTGACGGTGATGGCTCTGCTGGTGGCACTACCAACAACGGCTCTACCTCGAACGGCTCAGTTTCGAACGGCTCTGCTGCGGGCGATTCGTCTTCAAGCTCTGCCGGCAATACGGACAGCGCCGCCTCTGGTTCGACCGACGCTGATACCTCTAACTCATCCACCGGCTCGAGCGATTCGTCCGTTGGCGCCGGCTCTAACAACGGCTCCGGCTCTGACGCAACCCCTGATTCCGATGCTTCCAAGGATGACTCGAATAAGGCGCCGGACGCTCCCGCTGCTTCGCCTGACAAGAAGCCTTCTTTCTCCGTGCAGCTTGGTTCTACGCTGGGCTCTTCGCTGATGGCTGGCGTCAATAACGGCTCGACTTCGAACAAGGGCAATTCTGGTCAAGCTTCCACGGAAAAGACCGAAGCCGCAAAGGGCGACTCCAAGGACAAGGCTTCCGAGAAGACCGAATCCGATAAGGGTTCTAGCTCTGAGGAGAAGAGCGACAAGTCCGAACAGAAGAAGGACGAGGATAAGAAGTCTGAATCTGAGGAGAAAGACAAGAGCAAAGGCAAGACTGAGGACGGAAAGCAGCAGAGCGAGGACAGCGGTAAGGGCAACACCGATGACCAGGTCCAGGAGCAAAATGACTCCAAAACGGTGACCACCACGACCACGACGACTACAACTACCAAGTCTTCGGGCGGCAACATGCCCAAGACGGGCGATCTGATTGTGATGGCGAGCCTTGCCAGTGCAAGCTTGGCCACACTGGGCGCTACGTCTATCGTAAGTGGTAAGCATAAGCTCGATCAGCAGAAGAAGGCTTCTGGGGAGGACGGCTCGGAGGAGTAATCTTCCAGATCGTTTTCTATAAGAGTTTGGGACGGGGTCCGGTGCGGCGGCATCGGGCCCCTTTTTTGTTGTGCAACGATTTGTTATGCCCCCTCGGGGGTCTGTTGCTACCGCTGCCCGAAACGTTTGCATGTCGATATTGTTGCGCTCTACCCGCTCGCTACAATGGGCATCGTGCTGCGTTAGAAGGAGAGTCTACGGTGTCTGAACAGGTGAATTGTGGTTTTACTCATGCGTTTGGTGCACGGTTGCTCAATCATGCGGATAGCGCAGCTCTACCGGTTGATGCACACGACTTTTCCGATGCAATCAATCGGTGTTTGCTCGTCGATAAGACTATGTTTATTGCCGATATATTGGACAGTGAAGCACCTGTTGCGTTTTGCTGTCGGCCCAAGGGTTTTGGCAAGAGCATGAATTTATCGATGCTCAAGTGCTATTTGGAACGACCTGATCACCGGCTGCCGGATCGAAGCCTGTTCGCTGGTACCCAGATTTGGCAGGCGGGCGGCGGTCGCTATCGTGATGAGTACGCGAGTTATCCGGTCATCATGCTCGACTTTACAGCTGCCGCTTCGAGGCATGGCGCTGGTGCTGCGGCAGCAATTCGCGGAGCTGTCGTGCGCGAGTGCGCCCGATTGCTGCCGCTGCTTGCCGCGCCTGATCTGTCAAGACGTGAGGTTCGTCTTATCGAGAGGGTGGCGCGTGGGGTGGCCAGCGATAGGGAGATCGATGCGGCGCTTGGCGTGCTTATTAAACTGCTCCAGGTAGCTTTCGATGAACATGTTGCTCTTCTGATAGACGACTACGACGCAGTATGTCCAAAGCGTTTGGGCGCTAAGGACGACGGTAGCGTGGATTCCCTAGAGTCGCTCAGCCGAATGTTGTTCGACACCATTGCCGACGCCGGCGACTCGTTGCGATTGACGTGTCTTATGGGCGAGCGCCCCGGTCCTGCCGAGTTCGCGTTGTCCCAACGTGGGGTTTCCTATCGGTCGGCGACACCGCTGTCGAGCTGGTGTGATCGATGGTTCGGTTTTTCGGACGACGAAGTCCAGGTGCTGTTGGATCGCATCGGTCGCAACGGCTGTCTGGATGACGCGCGTGAGTGGCTTGAGGGCTATCTGTTTGGTGGTTTTTATTGCTCGATCCCGGAGCGCGTGGTGGACTACGCACATCGCGGTTGCGTCGCGCCCGTTCGGGCAGATCTGTATGGTTACGCCGACCGTCTGAGCGCATGCGTCGGCGACTGGAATCTCATGCGCCTGTCCGCATTGTTCGATTTGCTTGAGCCGCATGGGTTTATTGAGGCGCCAGTGCATGTGCATGCCGAGGAGGCCGATGCTGCCAAGCCCGAAGATATCTGGACAGCGCTGTATCTGTCTGGATTTCTTACGACGGACATGACGGGGCATTCGGAGGACGGCGCGTGCCTTCGTTCCCTGCGTCTGCCTAATAACGAAGTGCGTCAGGCGCTCCGTCTTGTAATTCTGGAATGGTTTGAGTGCGCCGTTGAGGACGTTGGAGTTATCGACTCGTTCCATGACGGGCTGTGTCGAGGAGACGAGGACACTGTAAAGCAAGCTTTGAGCTGTGCTATCGGCGATCTGGGCATCGATGTGGGCCAATCAGATATGCCGACAGCCTATCATCTGGCGCTTCAGGGGCTCTGCTTTGGACTGCCCGGCTATTGCAATCCCAGCTCCAAGCGAAGTGGCGTCTCGGATCGCTGGGATATCCAGGTGATTCCCACCGGTCGGGTGTTTGACGTGGCCGACACGCTCGGCATGCTCGATGAGCGACCGCTCATTACGGTCAACATGTTGTACGACCCTGGCGTCGATGCCCTGGGCCTGGAACTGTTGGCGGTTCAGGCGCTGCTCGACATAGAGCGCGACGGCATCGATGATATCCGCGTGCCGCGCCCCGCCGTCGGGCGCATGCGTTGGGGCTTTGGCTTTGACGGTCAGCGTGTGTCCGTGGTGTGTCAACGACTGTAGCGGCGGGTGAAAGCCCTTTACTACTCGGCGTCCTTCAGGGGCGGCATGGGCTTCCAGTTGGGATCCTTAACGATCTTGCGGGCGTCCTTCATGCCGCGGCGCAGCGCCGGAATGCCGGTCTTAAAGCATTTGTCGACTGCTGCCAGACGAATGAACTCCTTGCAGAAGGTCGCGGCATTGCCCAGACGGAACAGCATGGGGTGGTAGTCACCGTAGATCTGCATATAGCGAGCGAGGAAGCCTCGGTTGCGCATGATGTAGTAGCGGTTGGTGTCGCTCGTGGAGTTGAGCTGTCGTTTGCCGGCGATATCCCAGTTGGAGACGGCGCGGGCGCGCTTGAGCACCACGTCGGCAACCACGGCGGCGGGGAAGTGCTGGCTGGCCACGTAGCCGTAGCAGGCATCGTCGCCGTAGATAAAGAAGCGCGCGTCGGGCAGGCCAATCTTGTCGACCACGCGGCGCGAGAACATGCCGCCCTCAAAGCACAGTTGGTTCATGGTGCGGTAGCCCTCGGGCCCCAAGTCCCACTTGGCGATGGGGTTAGGGATGCCGAGCGAAAGGATGAGCTGGTACTGCCAAAAGAAAGCGCCGCCGTCAAAGTCCAGGCGCGAACCCTGGATGACATCGTAGCGGTCGGTCCACTTGGCAAGACGCTCGATGCCTTCGGGGATGACGAGCACGTCGTCGTCCATCACCCAGAACCACTGGGCGCCCAGGTCGTAAGCGCATTTAGTGCCAGCGGAGAAGCCGCCTGCACCGCCGCCGTTTTCGAGCTGCGGGGCGTAGATGACACGGTCGGTGCCGCCCTGCGCGTCGGGCTGCTCGGTGTCGATGCCCCACAGGTTGGCCAGACGCTCGTTGAATGCGGTGCACATGGCCTCGGTCTCGCGCGAATTCTCGTTATCGACAATCACGATGCGCCAGGGCGTTGCCGTGAGCTCGGTCATGGAGTCGAACAAGTTGGCCAGGAGCTCCTGGCGCTTGTACGTGACGACAACGATGGCGAGCTTATCGATGGGAGCGGGAAGGGTTGAAGGCATGGGGCAATATATCCTTTCACGCGCGGCGGGCGAGCGCTGCGCGGAAGCTATCGAATACGTCCTTGGGACTGTCCTATTGTAAAGGCTCACCGCACCTTGTCGGCAAGCTTTGAATAAAACGCAGGAACCTGCCACGGGTATAGCAGCTTTGGCGTCTGACGGCAGCGTGTCTATTGCCGTTTGAGCTTGCGAACGATAAGGCTTCTAGCTGCATCGATGATGAGGAGCGCCAGAGCAAAGACGATGCTAATGATGGTACCCGTGATGATACATATAGCTGCCGGGCTGTTTTCGCTGACCAGTATGTTTGCAAGCAACGTATTGAAGACGGGACGCCACAGGCTACTGGTGAGCGACTGCATCACATAGAAACCGAGCGTGGCGGTCGATAAGGTGACAATGACGCCTGCAGTCCGCGGATTGCCTGACGCACTGCGTCGGGTTGCCGCAAAGAGCAGGGAGGCGGCAGCGAGGGCAAACGAGATCAACGAGGTCGATTTGTAGGAGAGGACTGCCATCGCCGTGAGGTTGCCGGTGAAGGAGAGTGCTTCTTCCAGGATGGTGGCGAGCGCCAAAACCGCTGTGAGTGACCGCATGCCCAAGGCGCCCGCCCTGTCCGAATCCATGGCGTCGGTAACGTCGCGGAGCAGCCCGCCGATCAAAAACGCGATTACGTACGTGGCAGCGCTCATGAGCTTTTGGAGCCAAGAAAACTCGCCGGCGCTTGTCGTGCTCATGGCGGCTAAATACCCGTTAACAACAAATGCGAGGATGCCAACGGCGATGACCGTCGTCGTGTAGCTCTTCTGGGAGAGTCGACACTTAGCCAGTCCAAACCATGGCGCCATGAAGACCGTGGCGGCATAGACCCAGATAAACTCAAGGCCTAGCGTGTACCAGCAGTGCGTGTTGAGGGTAACATCGGGAATGGGGGAGACGACCGTGGACCACGCGAGCGCCACGACGCAATAAAACGCAGTGGGCATAACGACCTTGCCTAGGCGCTGCGCCGTTCGCTGCATTTGCAACTTCCACGTTGCCCCACCGTCCCAAGCACGCGCGGCCGAAGCGATGAGAAAATAGCCCGAGATCATAAAGAAGGCCTCGTTGGCCCAGCAGCCTAGCAAGTTAATAAAACCAAGCACGCCGGAATAGGGGAACATCGCAAGTGGGGCATATTCCACGGCGTCGACACAGGTTGCCTGGAAGGTCCACTGAAAGGTGTGGAACACCGCGATACCGGCGACTGCGACCAAGCGCAAGGCCTCGATGGATATGTTGCGTGCGGCTTTGGGCTGCATGACGTCCTTTCGTATCGGTTTGCCTCTGCGAGCTCCATAGATTATATAAACGCCCGCTGGCGCGCTGACCCTTTGATACCATGAAACGACAGGTATTTCCTAAGGAGCACATTTGTCTACTAACGTCTCTGGCAGCCCTGTTCTGTCGCTGCTTATTCCCATTTACAATGTTCAGCGCTACCTGCGCGAGTGTCTCGATTCCGCCCTGGCACAGACGCTCAAGGATATTGAGATCATCTGCATTAACGACGGGTCGACCGACAACTCGCCGGTGATTATCCGTGAGTATATGGAGCGCGATGGGCGCGTCAAGATGATCGACAAGGCCAACAGCGGCTACGGCGACTCGATGAACCACGGTCTGGAGATGGCGCGTGGCAAGTACGTTGGCATCTTGGAGTCCGATGACTTTATGGCGTCCGACGCACTCGAAAAGCTTGTCTCGGCCGCCGATACCAATAATGCCGACTTTGCGAAGGCGAACTTTGATTTCTACTGGTCTAAGCCCGAGGAGCGCCGTTCGCTGCACGAGATGTTTAGACCTCAGGATTGCGGCAAGCCGGTGCATCCGAGCGATACGACGCAGTTCTTTAAGCAAAAGCCATCGATTTGGTCGGCCGTGTACCGTCGCGATTTTCTTGAGCGCAACGGCATTACGTTCCTGCCGACTCCGGGGGCATCCTTTCAGGACACGTCATTCGCCTTTAAGGTGATCGCGTGCGCCGATAAGGCTGTTTACCTGCACGATGCCGTGCTGTCGTATCGCCAGGACAACGAGAATTCCTCGGTCAATTCTTCGGCTAAGGTCTTTTGCGTCAATATCGAGTATGCCGAGATTGAGCGTTGGATTCGAGAGGATTATGCCCGCGACCACGCAAGTGATGACGTCGCGCGCATGCTCAAGTTCAATCAGCTCATTAAGTACGATTCGTATATGTGGAACTACGTGCGCCTTGCGCCTAAGTTCTATAAGGAGTTTCTGGTTCAGATGGCTAAGGAATTTCAGGCGGCCTTGGATACGGGGGAGTTTTCGCTTGACGACCTCAAGCCGTGGAAGCGCGCGAATCTCGCTGCCATCCTCAAAGATCCTGAGGGCTGGGTTGACGAGCATCCGAGCTTTGCGACGGATGGTGCCTTGGGGCGTGCTAAGTATTACGCTTCGGTTGGAGGCCCAGGCGTGGTCGCCGCCTTCCTCATCGAATCGCTGAGGGGGTAGGTCGGCATGGGAGAGGCCTCGTGTCCTAAAGCTACCATTGTCGTCCCCGTTTATAACTCTGCGCGCTCCATTCAGCGATGCCTCGATTCGCTGTTGGCTCAGTCCGAGCGTTCGATTCAGGTTGTCTGCGTCAACGACGGTTCGACCGATGATTCGTTGAACGTGTTGCGCCAGGTCGCGCAGGCCGACGATCGCGTACTGGTGATTGACCAGGAAAACGCGGGCGTCTCGTGTGCTCGAAATGCCGGTATCGATGCCGCCGAGGGCGAGACCGTCTTTTTTGTGGACGCCGACGATTACATCGATGCCCAGACGGTCGAGTGTGTGCTGCGTGCCATGGAGTCTGCAGATGCCGAGGCCGCCGTCTTTGGCGGCGTCTGTGAACCTGCCGATGCTGCCCCCAAACGCGTCCAGCAACTCATGAGCCCCAAAGCTGGTACCTTCGACGCCCGTGATCCCCATCTACTGTTCCATTCGAATGCGCAGCCCTACGCCTGCCGTGCGGCTTTTTCGCGCGAGCTGCTCAATCGCGAAGGCATTCGCTTCGCCCCCGGTTTGGCTTTGGGCGAGGACGTTGTCTTCCAATTTGCGGCTTATGCGCTTGCCCGCAAGGCCGTTGTCATGCCGGACAAGTTCTACCACTACGTGATGGAGAGCGAATCGGCGACGCACGAGTTCAACAGTGCCGAGGCTCGCGCCAAAAAGCTTGACGCCCACATGAGAATGCTCGAGGAGGTCTTGGAGGACTGGGCAGCCTACGGTCTTTTGGACCTGTGTCCCGGCGAGCTGATAACTTGGTTTTTGGACCTCATTGTGTTCGACCTGGCGCGCTTGGATGCCGATGACTTCCATCGCGTGGCGGCTCGCGTCAACATGGACCTCACCACGTTTTTGGGAACGGAGTGGGCGGATATGCCTGCTAAGGGCGCCGTTCGCCGTGTTGCCCACAAGCTCGTTGCGGCGACCTCGGGCGTTTCGATGGTAGACGCCACGCTGTTCTATCTTTCGACTCGCGGTCTCAAAGCCTGCCTGGAGCGCTTTCTCTAATTCCAAGCGCTGCCGCCCGCCGCAACTCGGCTGCTAAAATAACCCTGTTACACGCTATTCAACAGGAGGTTCTCTTGCAGAACTCTGATACCCCTAAAGTTTCGTTGCTCGTCCCCATTTGCAATGTCGAGCGCTATCTGTGCGAGTGCCTCGATTCTGCCGTGGCGCAGACGCTCAGGGACATCGAGATCATCTGTATCAACGACGGCTCCACCGATAGCTCGCCGGATATCATCCGCGAGTACATGGAGCGCGACCCCCGTGTAAAGATGATCGACAAGGCCAACAGCGGCTATGGCGACTCGATGAACCGCGGCCTGGAGATGGCGCGCGGCGAGTACGTGGGCATCCTTGAGTCCGATGACTTTATGTTTGAGGATTCGCTCCAAAAGCTGGTCGCCAAGGCCGATGCTGAACATGCCGATGTGGTAAAGGGCGACTTTTACCTGTATTGGTCCACGCCCAGCGAGCGCCGTGAGCTGTTTGGGATCATCGACGAGCATATGACGGGTGCCGCGTATCGCCCCGTCGATCGCCCGGGCATCTTCTACCGCAAACCTTCCATTTGGTCGGCTATCTATCGGCGCGAGTTCCTCAACGACAATCAGATTCGGTTCCTTCCCACGCCGGGCGCCTCGTATCAGGACGCAGGCTTTAACTTTAAGGTTTGGGCTTGCGCCGAGCGTGCCGCTTTTATCGCGGACCCCATTTTGTGCTATCGCCAGGATAACGAGAAGAGCTCCGTTAATTCGCCCAACAAGGTGTTTTGCGTGTGCGACGAATATGCCGAGATGCAACGTTTTTTGGACGAGCGTCCCGAGCTCAAGGCTCAGCTCCAGGGCATTTTAATGCGCATGAAGGTCGATACGTACCGTTGGAATGATGAGCGCCTGGTCGATGAGTTGCGCGAGCAGTTTTGGGAGAAGGCCTCTCCCGAGCTCAAGTCCGATTGGGATGCCGGTCGCTTTGACCTGTCGCTGTTTGATCCGCGTGGCGAGACCGACTTGCGCCTGATGGTCAAATCGCCCCGCGCCTATATCGATTCGCGCTTTGACTTTAAGAAGCCGGGCAAGATCAATACGTTTAAGCACTACTTTAAGATCGGCGGCCTGCCGCTGGTCTGGCGCGTGCTGACGTATCAGCGCACCTACGGTGATAATCCGCACCCCGATGACGTTCCGGTCGCACAGTAGGAGCACTTGACTATGGCTACCCCCAAGATTTCCGTTGTCGTTCCCATCTATAACGTGGAGGAGTACCTGGCCTGGTGCCTGGACTCCCTGCTTGCGCAGGACATGCCCGATTGGGAAGGCGTGCTGGTCAACGACGGCTCGCCGGACGGTTCGCGCGATATTGCTGCTGCCTATTGCGAAAAGGACGCGCGCTTTACGCTGGTCGATAAGGAGAACGGCGGCCTGTCGAGCGCGCGCAATGCAGGTATCGCCGCGTCCACGGCTCCTATCGTCGCGTTTTTGGATTCCGACGATCGCTTTACGCCCGATGCATGCCGCGTGATCGTCGATGCCTTTGAGCGCGAGGATTGCGACGTGTTGACCTTTGGCGCGAATCCGTATCCGCTCGAGGCAGGGTATCCGTGGCTTAACTATGTGCTGAGCCCGCGCGATGTGTCGTTTGAAGGCTATAGCTCTGACCTGCTGTTTAAGGAAGCATCTCGCCCCTTTGCATGGCGCACCGCCTGCAAGCGTGAGTTTTTGCTGGGTAACGGGATCGTGTTCGACGAAACCGTCAAGTATGGCGAGGACCAGGTCTTCGATTTTGCCGTGTACGGTCGTTCGCGTAAGACCGCGCTTATCTCGAACAAGCTGTATGACTATCGTGTCGCGCGCAAGGGCTCGCTTATGGACACTATGCGCTATGACGACGAGACGCGACTGCTGGAGCACGTGAAGATTTACTCCGCGGTGATGGCTGACTGGCAGCGCGACGGTCTCGATGTACAGCATGCCGAGGACCTGGCGTACTTCCTCTGCGATCTGGTGCTGTACGATGCGCTCAGGTTGCTGGGTTCGGACTGCGGCAAGGTGTTTGCCGCCGTTGCCACGGCGCTTGCCGGTTCTGCCGTGGGCAGCGATGCTGCGCTCGCACAATGCGCTCCTTCTGTTGCCGCTATGGTGCGTGCGGCGCTTACCAGCAAGGCCCCCAATGCCCGTGAGTGCAAAAAGCTCATGTTCGATTACGACGTCTTGAGGTTTGGGCGTCTGGGTGCCTGCAAGCGCATGGCAGCGAACGCCCTGGGAAAGCGAGAAGTGTAGATGAGTATCAAGCGTTTGGCACTTTGCCGCAGTCAGGGCCGTCTGTTTGTGCTGCTTCGTTTTGCCGGTCAGGATGTCGCCGCGCTTATTGAGCGGGAGGGTTCTCAAGCGTTTGCCCATGCGACGACGAGCGGTTCTTCTGTGCCGTCGCTGGTGCTCCCGGTCGATCATGGCCGTGTACTGGCGCTTTGCCCTTCCGTTTCCGATTACGAGCGCGAGCTCGCCGTCTTGGTGCTTCCCTTTCTGGACGGCTCTACGATTGACGTCACATTTGCATCCGGTGACCAAAGGTTGGGCTCCATTCGCCTCGATAGCCGCGTGGCCAAGCTGGAATCCAAGATTAACTACAAAGCTAAGCCTGCGCTGTGTGCGCTTATCCGCGATGCGCAGCGTGGCGAACACTGCGGCCTCTACGAGATCGATGCCATTCGCTATTTGCCGGCAGACGCCGGCGCGGTGTGGCGCTATGAGGTTACGTGGGTGGGAGACTCCAAGTGCACCCCTGAGCTCCAGATTTTCGATGCGCATATGAATGCCATCGATGTCACCGTGCATGTGTTTGAATCGCAGATCGATGTGCCGCAGCGCAACGGTTGCCGCGTCAATAAAACGTATTTGAGCGTTGAGATGCCCCAGGATATACGTGATTTTGTCGCGATTGCGGCTGATCCCACGGGCCTAATCCAGAGCGGTTTTTGCGCCATGGATGGTCGCCTGTACAACGGCATTGTCGACGACAGCTGGAACCGCATGAAGGACGCGCGTGCAGACGACGCAGCTTATCGACGTTGGTTTGAGCAACATCGCGCAAAGCCGGGCGATTTAGCGTGCCAGCGTGTCGCTTCGGTGGCTTTTGCCTATAGACCACTCGTGAGTATTGTGGTGCCGTGCTACAAGACTGATCGGGAATACCTGCGCGAGCTGCTGGACTCGGTGCTAGTCCAGAGTTATGACAACTGGGAACTGCTCCTTATGGATGCCTCGCCTGAATGGGATGCGGTGGCCGCCCTTGCGGCAGGTGCCAACGACGAGCGCATCCGTCGCATCGAGCTTCCCGGCAACGGCGGCATTGTGGTCAACACCAACGCAGGTATCGAGCAAGCGACGGGCGACTACATCGCGTTCTTGGACCATGACGACATCCTGGAACCGGACGCGTTATTCCACTATGTTGCCGCGCTGAACAAGGCTGCCGAGGACGAGCGTCCCCAGGTCCTGTTCTGCGACGAGGACATGTTCCAGAAAACGGGGGAGTGGGGCCAGCCGGTCTTTAAGACCAAGCTCAACGTCGACCTGCTCTATAGCCATAACTGCGTGACGCATTTCCTGATGGTGCAGAAGGCGCTTATTGATCGCATTGGCATGTCGCCGGAAGACGTCGCGGGCGCCCAAGATTACGACCTGACGCTCCGCTGCCTTGCGGCGGGCGCGCGGTTTGAACATGTTGCGCACGTACTGTATCACTGGCGCGTGCATCCCGGTTCAACCGCCGACGGTTCTGCCGATAGCAAGCCGTATGCTATTGAAGCTGGGCGCCTTGCGCTTCAGCGCCACTTTAACGCGCTGGGCATTTGCGGAACGGTCGAGGAGGCCGAGACGCCGTTTGTCTATCACATGCGTTATGCGCTGCCGGAGTCTGCGCCGCTGGTGAGCATTGTGATTCCCACTAAGGATCACGTTGAGACGCTCGATGCCTGCGTGATGTCGATCGCTCAGAAGGCAACGTATACCAATTACGAGATCGTCTTGGTGGAGAACAACAGCGAAGCCCCGGAGACGTTTGCGTATTACGAAACCCTGCCAGAGCGCGTGGCTGCAGCATCCGAAGGCAAGGGCATCGCGCGTGTTGTGTGCTGGCCGGGCGAGTTCAATTACTCTCAGATCATCAATTTTGGTGTGAAGCACGCCAAGGGCGACTACCTGCTGCTGCTCAACAACGATACCGAGGTCATAAGCCCGGACTTTATCGAAGAGATGATGGGCTATCTGCAGCGTCCCGATGCGGGCGTGGTGGGCGCCAAACTCTACTTTGCCGATCATCTGGTGCAGCATGCCGGCATTTTGGTTGGCGTGCGTGGGGCACTTGCCCATGCCAACCAGGACTTCTCGGCAAAGCGCGAGGGCTATCTTGCCCGCGCTGTGCGCCCGGGCAACTTTAGTGCCGTGACGGGCGCCTGTCAGATGGTCCGACGTGACGTATTTGAGCAGGTTGGCAGCTACAACGAGAAGTTCGCCGTCGGTTTTAACGACGCAGACTTTTGCCTGCGCGTGTGGGAGGCGGGCTACCGCACCATCTTTACACCCTATGCCGAGCTGTATCACTACGAGTTCACCTCGCGCGGCAGGGAAGAGGCCAACGAGGAAAAACTGCGCCGCTGGAAGCGCGAACAGGCCCTGTTCATGCAGCGCTGGCCGGAGTTCTTCTTGACGGGCGATCCGTGGTTGGGGCCGAACTTATCCGCTGAAAGCGAGTATTTCTCGCTTTAGAAAATGGATTTTAGGAAGTCCTCAACTTACTTACGATATGAGCTTGGAATAAAGCAACGTTGGACTACTTGCTAAGATAAATTACGAAAGCTCGATACTTTCGCGATAAGTTTATACAGGCTTATATAACTCGATATTATCCGATATAAGTAGATATCGCACTTGCCTTTGCCGGCTTACCCGCCGGCGTTATGGATCTTATTAACGGCAAGGCGCTTACGTTTTTGCGACGCGCCCTCCCCGAAGACCTGGCCCTCCTTTGGGGTATCGTCGCGGCGGGTGACATGTCCTCTATGTCGGCGTACTTCGCCACGGTGTTGCGGCTCAGGTGAAGTGCCCGGGCTATCTTGAACCCCGGGCGCCCGGCCGCCTCCGTCGACCGTATATCATTCACTGTGTCCAGGGGCACGGTCATCTCCCCATCCTTCCCGGGCGGCCTCGCCAAAGTGCCCGCCCGGGGAAACCGTATGGCGAGGGCCGCGCTCCCGGTTCCCGGGGTACGGCCCTCCTGCTCAAACTGCTCAGTTTCAGTGCTCACGGTGCTCGATTGCCGGCGATCACGCGGACCTCTTTTTAGTGATCATTAACACCCGTCAACATGCTCGACCTGACGCCGGGGCTCATAGAGCCTGCGCGCGCCGAGATGGGCGATACCCCGCTGGCCTAGCCTTAAGGTAAAACGGAATAGGCGGACCGAACGTCCGACTGGGTCTGGGAGCGGTGTCAGGCGGAGGGCGAAGCATGGCCACCGAACACATCGAAACACATCTCCACCGTACCTCCAACTGGGAAAACGCCCCCCCCGGGGGGCCACTAGGTCCGCGGGGGCGTTCGGATAACTGCCGGAACGGCCTATTGGTTCAATGCGATCGGCTGAGATCGGAAATCAACCGATGTTTAGCGATTGTGTATGATTTTCAACCGGATAAATGTTATCGAAACTCTTTTCCTCTCTATTTTGGGGTATCAAGAGTAGAAAGGGAGGTGATTTTATGAATCATAATCAGGCTATTGAATTGGAGAGAATAGTTAGACGTGTATATGACTGCGATAGGGCCGGTATGGGTGGCTATATTGATGCTGATAATTTTTCCTCCAATCCTTTTGATGCGGCGTTGATTGCACTTGCTCCACTGTGGAAGAATGACTCAGATCGACAGGTTGAAAATTTCCTGTATAAATGGGACCACATTATTCGAGCAGAAGTCTCGCCATCGGATGATTTGGTTGAGTCCTACATTGTCGAGTTGGAGCGGATAGTACATGACTTGGGCGGCGCTTCTCTCTGTTAGTCTAAGATTGACTCAACTTGGTCTCAGCACCTAAGTCAATTGTGCAAACAATAGGGTCGCTTCGAAAGCATCGCTTCTCGAAGCGACCCCATTGTTTGTCTCTACTTGTGTGCCCAGAAGGGGTTCGTTCTTTCCATATCTATCTGTCCCATCCGGCCGAACGCCCTGTTCCCGAATCATTACCCGTTATCTAAACTGTTGGATTGATTTGGCTCTGTTGGACCATGATTGACATTCTGCCCCAATCATCTTTTTGAAATTGCAAGATAATCGCCCCCTTGCCGGGTTTGAATCCGGCAAGGGGGCGATGTGCTAAAGATCTGTCGGGTCCATCGTGAGGGTCCCATCGCCCCGAGTCGATTTGCCGGCTCTCGCCGTCTTCCCGTCGGGCGCCGGCGTCTTGACCCTCATCTCGAACGGCATCCCGCCCTTCCGGACGGGCGCCCTGAGGAACGCGTTGACGGCGGTGGAAATGGACAGGCCGAGCTCGTCCAAGATGGCCTGGCCTCCTTTTTGGCCTCCGGGTCGATCTGGATCGTCGTGGCCGGTATGTTCGACGGCATGGCTGCACCTTCCTCGTATATCGCGATGCGACCATTCTACCGTCTCTATGCGGCGGCTTCGGTCCAGTAGTCAATGTAGGGCGGCAGGACGTTGAACATATCACGGATGCGGCTCCTGCACACGCCGTTGGCGAGCTGTCGCGCAACCGTGCGCTCGGCGGTGCCGGAATCGATCGCCATGAAGGTCCGGCACCACTTGAACCAAGCGAGGTAGGCGCCGAGGTGCTTCGTCGACACGCCCTTAAACGGCTTCATGAAGGTATCGAGGAGCGAATGGACGGTGTTGATCCGGTTGATGGTCCCCTCGGAACGGTCCTTGGAATCGTGGGCCGTGTGTGCGGCGACCTCGAGCTCCGCGAGGACGTCGACATAGGCGGACGCCTTGTCCGTCGCCACGACGGAAGCGGACGCGATGCGGTCCCTCAGCACGTCCACGGCGCGTTTCCTCGACAGGATGCCTCGTCCCGAGACCTCGAGAAACGTCTCGTTCGAGTCGTTTCTCGAGGTCATGACGCAGATCTGCTCGCGCGACAGTCCGCGCCTGTGCACCTGCTTGCCGCGATGTCGGGAGGGACGTGGCATCGTAAATGACCCCTTCGTGTGGTTGCCCCTGAACGACTCGCGGAAGTAGGTCTCTTCGAGCTCTCAGCCGCAGCCCCGCCCGGTTTTGAACGAGGGCGAGTAGGCCGAGAGACACTCGATGAGCCTATGGCGCATGGTGTAGGCTGTTTTGATGAGGCAGACATGGCAGCGCCCCGCGCATTCGCGCGGGGGTAGCATGAGAACGAAGCACTCGGCATAAGCCATCCAGGTCTCCTTCGGGAGCCTGCTCGTCCCCAAGATATGCCCGCTGCCCATGCCGAAGGCCCTGCCGCAATCCCGGCAGAGGTAGCGCTGCTCGCCGCTCGTTGATTTGCCCTTCTTCACGATCGCGGCGAACCCGCAGCGCGGGCAGCGCTCGGCCTCGTAGGCGGAGCCGGCGGCGTTCGGTCCTGCTGAGGCTCGCAATGCCCCTCTTGAAGGTGATTACCAGGTCCTCGGCGTTCATGATGCCCCCATCGTCGCGGTCTACGGGGCTAACGATATGGCACCGTAATGACATATGTATGTCAATCTTGCTCTAACAGAGCCTAACGAAAACGTGCGTCAGGAGTTCTCCCTTAGGCATTTTGCGGCTATAGGGACAAGGTCGAACATCGTGTGAACGACATCACTCGTGTTTGCAACGGTTGCCGTGAACTTGCCGTTTCCAAAATCCATCAGATGGTAGAGGTTGATTGTCAGATCGTGCTGTGCGGCGATTCTCAGAATCCAGTAAGCGCAATTGTCGCCACAGGTTGTGGCGTTGTATATGTTCTGAGGCATGAAGTACATGAGTAGCAGCGTCTTAGTTCCGCCCGATAGCCTTTCCGGTGGGATAATGCCTAGGATCTTGGTGTTTATTGCGCCGGGTCCAACCACACTGCCTTTATCGATGGATTTAATAATTCTTTGCGCAAAAGCATCTTGAAACCATTCGGGCGAATAGACGTTATCGAAGTAAACCGACGTATTATAGATAACGTTTTCCATATCACCATAGTGAATTGTTAGCACGTTGCTCCCTTCGGGATGCTGGTTTAGAATTTGGTGAGATTGATTGTATCGCAGCGTATGAGACAGACGATATTTGCTGGTAACGCATGCGATTGATAACTATTGATAAACAAGTCTTGTATTCAGTGCCTGTTTTGTTTGTCCGTGCTTGAACCCAAGTTGCTTTGAAGGTCTATATTTTAGAAAATAGTCCACGAGTTAAGCTCCGTGTGGCGGCACGTAAAAGCTGTACTGTGCTTGGGCAGGTTAAAGTCCAAGACGATTAGATATCCGAGAGGATATCGAGCCCGCACCGGGGAGATAAGGTGAGTCCGCGCCGGGGACTTTAATTCCGGCGACAATTAGGTCTCCATGAGGATACCGCGGCTGACAGCCAGCAGAAAACCGTCTTATACGTTCCTTCCGCGCGTCGCCTGCTCAAACGATTTGCGTCGAATTGCCTGTTGCTATGGCCTGTCCGTGCGTTTTGCTGGGCGGGCCTTCTTTTACCGCGGACACGGAGAGCATGTTTATAGGCAACGTTGCGTGCTGCGAGCCAGACGTCTCGGGCGTTGGCTGGGTGTGGACCGATGCCGGTCATCTGGAGCTCAATGGTTATACGGATGAGGTCATTGGCGCCGAATGCGACCTTGTGGCTAACCGTTCGGCGCACCATGGCTTGGCTCGCGTCCCCCCAATCTAGTAGACTCTAAACCGTTGCTAGATTAGGGGGATTTTCCATGAAACGCTCCATGAAACGAGTTTCCGGGGCCGCCGCCGTCCTCGCGGTCGCGGCCGCCCTGGCCCTGTGCGGGCCCTGTCTCTTATACACATCTCCGAGCCCACGAGACGCGTAGTAATCTCGT
>UQQL01000016.1 GCA_900543275.1 uncultured Collinsella sp.
CGTCGGCAGCGTCAGATGTGTATAAGAGACAGGGTCGATAGAGCCGCAGCGGGTGCCCATCATGACACCGTCGAGCGGCGTCAGGCCCATGGTGGTGTCCATGCACTTGCCGTCCTCGATGGCGCACAGGGAAGCGCCGGAACCGATGTGGCACACGACGACCTTGCGAGCCTCGCCGTTGGTCATCTCGGCAACCTTCTTGGAGATGTAGCGGTAGCTGGTGCCGTGGGCGCCGTACTTACGGATGTGCAGCTTGTCGCAGACGTCCTTGGGCAGGGCGTAGGTCTTGGCGACCTCGGGCATATTGAAGTGGAAAGCAGTGTCGTAGACCGTGACGTTGGGCAGGTCGGGATACTGCTCGAGGCAGTACTCGATAACGTTGGCCTCGGGGTTGTTGTGCAGCGGAGCGAGCGGAGCGACCTCGCGGATCTTGGCGAGGACGTCCTCGTCGACGAGGGAGGAATCGCCAAAGTACCAACCGCCCTGAACGATACGGTGGCCGATGCCCTCGATCTTGACGCCGTTGGCCTCGAGGTCCTTCAAGACGACCTCGATGGCGACCTTGTGGTCGGGGAACTCGATGTTCTCGGTCACCTTCTTGGAACCGTTGGCAGCGTGAGTGAAGGTACCGCCGGTAAAGCAGACGCGCTCGCAGGAGCCCTTTGCGGACACCTTGTGGGACTTGGTATCGATGACCTGATACTTAAGGGTCGAAGATCCTGCGTTGACGACCAGAACGTTCATGTGTCTCCCTACTAACAGGCGGTGTGGCGCCGCCAGGTTACATACGCTTCAATAATAAACCCAAACGCCCTCGCGCTCGGGTTTATTGCGTTGATATATAAGTTATCAATGCCTGAATACTCATGGCCTCTGACTTGTAAGACGAAATAACGCGGGGATATACACCAAAGAAGAAATCCCGAGCGCGACAAGCAATATGACTCGAATGCCCGCAACGCTACTCAACACAGCGTTGAGGAGATAGAAAAGAACGGCACCCACCGCCACCATCTGGCTCTGAACCGAAATCAGCGAACAGCGTATCGAAGAATCGGCAGCATTTTGAAAAATTGAGTATTTAATTGGAGCAAATAACGAGTAAGCGACCGTCTGCAACACATAGAACACGGGCAGCAAATAAACAGGAGTAAAGGGAATCAAAAACAAAGCTGTCAATACTAAGCGAATGATGCCGCAAATACGCGCAAAACGGCCCTTGTCGACACGAGCAATCACACTGGGCACAATAAACCCTATGGAGGCGGAGGTAAGAAGCTGGACCGCAATGGTCACGCCCGAAGCGACGGCATTCATTCCGCGGCCCGCAAGCAACAGTGAGAAAAAGTCTTCCAGGGCGACGAAGGCAAATGCCTGAGAACAGTCCATGATGAACGCTGACCGAAGAATGCCATTACACGCAATAGCGGCACCGATCATCTTCGGGCTCATTCCACGCTCAGGTGTCGCCGCAGCGCCCCCTCTTCGCATCTCAGGAATGCAGACAACGACAACCAACGTCAACACCATTGCTATGATATCTGCAGAAAGACCAATGAGGTATGCACCGACAGACGAAATGAAGCCGCCCACACAAGCGGAGATGGCATAAGAGGCATAGAAAACAAATCGCTCAACGACATTAAGTCTTACGAGCTGGTCCTGAGAGACGCTGTCAATGTAAATCGCTTCTATGGATCCGCTCACACATGCAACGGCAAAACCCTTGAGAGCGAACGCACCGATTAAAAGCAGAGGAGATCGGACGAGAAGCAGGGCGGCGTAGTACCCAAGCATCCCCACAATGCCAACGAGGCCGCTCACCTTTCGTCCAAACCTATCAGCAATATAGCCAGTGGGAACTTCAAGGATGAACTTGCTCACTTGATACGCAATCATCATGCTAGAAATCGCTACCATCGAAAGCCCGACGAACTCAAGGTAGACAGTTAGAAAATACAAAATGGTGCTGAAGTTCGACAAAAAAACGAACGTCATATAAAGCAAAACCGTACGGTTTTTCATGCTCCGCCCTCCAAGAGTCCGCAATCCAAATCGGAATCTTGGAAAAGCATGAGGGCAAAGCCGTCAGCTATGTGTTACAAGGCGTCAATAATCACTTGACGTCTCGAAGCCAATTAATCTCACGAAGCAAGATTACGCAATAGGTGCAGAAAAACCGTCTGGTGTCGATCAGTCCAGGAATTTTGCCGATAGCAAAAGTAGATAGGCAAGGTTACGTCACGCGAACCTTCAATGGAACACTCGCTCACTTCTGACCCATCCGATGCGAGAGAGGACCCAGGCAAACTCAATATCAATCCCCCGGCTTGAAGAAACTCAGTCTGAGCCCTGCTTCCGTATTCAACATCACGGAAGCGAAAATTGACGAGCTGGGCTTCGGGACATTGATTGATTGCATTGAGACAGGGTGACAAATTAATGGGAACAGCGAGCCTGCCGCCCAGTAACTCGCGAATGGTCATGGCGCCCACAGATTGATGGCCCGCTGGGCATGAAAGAACCTTGAGCTCCTTTTCACCCAAATATTTTGAAGAAAGGACGCTGTCCCGTGGTTCCTCGAATGAGATAGCCGCGTCCGAAATTCCAAGTATAAGCGACTCAAAGCATGTTGTCGTTGGCTGATGCCACACATCAAGATGAATCTGAGGGTGCGAGCGTTCAAACGAGTCATACCAGTTTTCGGCAAAAAGGCGCCCCCGCCCATGAAGGCAGGGGGCGTAAAGACGAAAGTGGCCATCGGGCGAAACGCCGTCGCCCCTCGATTGAGCGTACTTTTTGAGATCGTCGACTTGTGCCAAGACCACGCGTGCACGACGTGCAAATTCTCTGCCCGCCGGAGACAAAACAGCCTCCCCCGCCGATCGGTCGAGCAAAACAATCTGATACTCAGATTCCAACTTTTTGATTGCCGACGAAACGGCCTGCGGACTCACGTGAACGGCGCGAGCTGCTTTGCGCACGCCGCCATAGTTCGCTACCGCTTGAAGGTATTCGAGTTGAGAAAGCTGCATAGATTACTCCAAAGGCAGCCAAGTCGACGGGCTACGCGCCCTCAGATGAGGTTCTCGCCCAGGTTTTTGCCGCCGAGGACGTGCATGTGGAAGTGCATGACGGTCTGGCCGGCATTGACGCCCTTGTTGGAGATGACGCGGAAACCGTCCTCCAGACCCTTGGCCTTGGCGACCTCCTGGATGGCGTGAGCCATGGCGCCCATGGTCTCGGCCGGCACGTTGTCGGCGATGTCGCTGTAGTGCTTCTTTGGGATCACGAGCGTGTGGACCGGCGCCTGGGGGTTGAGGTCGTCGAACGCGATGACCTGGTCGTCCTCATAGACAACGGTCGAGGGGATCTCGTGGTTGGCAATTTTGCAGAAGATGCAATCACACATGGCTGGTTCCTTTCTCACAGACCAAGGTAATTATATTTGGTCGGAATGGTTAGAACGAGAGGTTGTCGTCGGTGTTGGCGGCTTCGCCGTCGGCGAGCACGTCGTTGCCGTCGACGTCCTTAAGGAGCACCGAGACCTTCTGCTCGGCATCGGACAGGCGGGTGCGCAGGCTCTTGAGGAGCTCGACGCCGCGGGTATAGCTCTCGAGCGACTCCTCGAGCTCCATATCGCCCGACTCCAAGCTGCGGATGATGAGCTCCAACTCCTGCGAGGCCTGCTTGTACGTAAGCTGCTCGACCGGGGTCTTCTCTGCCATATCTGTTTCCTTTCCTAAGGGTCTATCACTGTGAAACGCGGTCTACTCGACCGCATTGACGGTTGCCGACACGTTGCCGTCCGCCATGCGCACGCGGATGGCGTCGCCCGGCTTAAAGGTCTTGGCGCTCGTAGCCACACCATCATCGCTGTACGCAATGGAGTAACCGCGGGCAAGCACCTTGAGCGGCGACAGGGCATCGAGCGAGGCTGCCGCACGGCCCAGGTCGGATGCGGGTTTGCCGAGCATCGTACGTCCCCGATGCTCCAGACGGGAGCTTGCGAGCATGAGCGCATGGCGCTTCCCATCGAGCCCCGAGGTGCTTGCGATCAAGCGCTCGGGCAGACGCTCGAAGTTGGAGCGGAAGGCCCCAACCGAGCGCGTTATGGCGCCGGACAGACGATCGGCCGTCAAGGTAAGCTCCGACTCGCGGCGCTCGACCATAAACGTTGGGTCGTTGAGGCACGGGCGGCACGCGGCTGCATCGAGCGCGTCACCCAGACGAGCCGTATAGGTGTCCCAGGCACGGCGACCGCGCTGATCGAGCATCTCCAGGTCGACCTGGGCCGACCCAATCATCGATGCCATCGCGGCACCCAGACGCTGATGGCGCGCCTCGAGCACATCGGCCAACTCCGTCATAGCCGGCGCCACCGATTCGGCCGCTGCCGTGGGCGTGGAGGCGCGACGGTCGCTTACCATGTCGCAGATCGAGGTATCTGGCTCATGCCCAATGCCCGTCACCACAGGCACGGGACAGGCTGCCACCGCGCGGGCAAGCCCTTCGTCGTTAAAGGTCATAAGGTCTTCGAAGGAGCCACCGCCGCGCACCAGCAAGATGCAATCGGGCGCCGGCGTAATGGCAGCGGCGCGGCGCAAGCCTTCAATAAGCTCCGCCGGCGCGCCCTCGCCCTGGACCTTTGCACCCACGCAGACAAGCTCGACGAGCGGGTTGCGACGGCGCAGCGTACGCTTGACGTCGTCGATTACGGCGCCCGAAAGCGAGGTGACGACTGCCACACGCGAGCAGAACACTGGGATGCGACGCTTGCGCGCCTCGTCCATCAGGCCTTCGCGACGCAGCTTTTCGGCCAACTGAGCCACCTGCTGACGCAGCAAGCCCTCCCCCGCCAGCGAGAACGAGCGGGCAACGAAGCTCATGCGACCCGTAGGCTTGTAGAGATTGAAGCTACCCTTAAAGCTCACCTGCATACCGTCACGCAAATCGAAGGTGCGCTTAAGATAGGCGCCCTTCCAGATGATGCAGTCGACGGCTGCCGAGTCGTCCTTAATCTGGAAATAGCAGTGGCCGCTTCGGGCGTTAGGGCCACGAAAACCTGTGACCTCGCCCAGGACGCTCAGCTGCGGAATGGCATCGAGCGCGCCGGCGGCGATCTCCACCGCTTGGCTCACGCTGAGCTCTTTGCGCTCCTGCTCGTCCGATCCGTCGAACTCGGCGGAAACGGTATTGCCGGTCAGATTCCAGCCTGCCACGCAGCCCCCTTTCGTCGTCGTGCGCATGAGCTCCGGCCCTGCGCAAATTCAAGTCCAACACATAGTACAGCGCCGCAGGGACACAAATCCCCGCGGCGCCCAGCGACCCAAATTGTTATCGGTTGGAGTTTCTGTTGTAGCGAGCCATAAGATAGAGCAGCTGAATAATCGAGGTGAGCGCCGCAGCCACGTAGGTGAGCGCGGCTGCCGTCAGCACCTTCTTGGCACCGTTGACCTGCTTGGAACTCATGCCCGACCGCTCGATATACGCCACGGCGCGGCGACTGGCATCGATCTCGACCGGCAGCGTAACCAGCTGGAACAGCACGCTAAACGAGAAGAAGACCAGCGCGAGGGTCGTGAGCCCTGCTATGTTCATAAACAGGCCCATGAGCAGCACGATCGTCCAGGTGTTCTGGGTAAAGTTGACGACGGGGACCAAAGCGGTGCGTACCTTCATCATGGCGTAACCGCTTTGACGCTGCGCGGCATGGCCCGCCTCGTGGCAGGCGACGGCAACGCTTGCGACCGACCCGCCAGAACGGTTGGCATCCGACAGATACAGGTTGTTGTCCTGCGGGTTGTAATGATCGGTGAGCTCGCCGGCAACGCCCTTGATGCCCACGGCATTGCAGCCGTTGGCGTCGAGCATGCGGCGAGCAACCGTGGCACCCGTATCGCCGTCCGAGCGCACCTTAGACCACGTCTTGTACATCGAGTTGATATAGCTCTGCGCGGCAAGGCCAAGCACCGTACAAACAAGAACAACCAGCAGGTACAGCGGGTCGATGCCAAAGCCATATCCATAGTAATAGGGCATGCGAATTCCTCCGAATCGAGTTACACGTTGGAGGCATTCTACCCACTCAGCTGGCAAGCATATCAGCATCGATGTTTTGGCATTGCCGTCCTAGAGCGTTTGCATCGTTTGGAAAACCGCGTAGCTATATACCTACAAAAGCTCGATTTTGCCGTCCTTCACGGTGAGTCCCATATTGCCGGAAAGCAGATCGTCCAGGCGCGAGCCCACAAGCTCAAAACGCCAGCCTTCGCGCAGGGGGCTTTGCTCAGGATGCTCGATGTAATCGGCCAAGTCATCGCGCGAGGCGATAACCGAGGTCGCCACGCCCGAGCGCTCGGCAACCAGGCGAATGAGCGCATACATCAGGTCCGTCACGCTCTCAAGCTCCGGCGAGATCTGGCGATGCCCGCGCACCATGAGCGGCAGGCGATCGTGCGGGCAGCTCGCACCGCGCTTGATGGCCATGAGCGCGCCGTCCACGTCGCGCTCCCCCAGCTGATCGGTACCGCGGATGCTACGGAACTCCTCGACGCGCACGGGATTGCGCTTGACGAGCGCCAGCAGCGTATCGTCGGACATGACCCACTTGCGCGGGATGTTGCGGCGCTCGGCGCGGTCCTCGCGCCAGGCGGCGAGCTCGCGCGCGATGCCCAACTGGTGACGGCTGCACGAGTTGATGCGCTTGACCTTGCGGAATGCCTCATGGCGGTCGGCGCGGTAGTGCGACTCGTCGGCCAGCGGGCGCAGCTCGTCGAGCACCCAATCCTCACGGCCCAGCTCGCGTAGGCGGCTCATCATCTCGGTATAGGCAACGATCAGGTACTTGACGTCATCAATCGCGTACTCGATCTGTTTGTCGGTCAGTGGGCGGCGCGACCAATCGGTCAGTGACTCGGTCTTGGGCAATGAGACGCCGCAAAACGTCTGCACGAGCGCGCCGTAGGAAATCTGCTGGCGCTCGCCCAAGAAGGCGGCGGCCACCTGCGTGTCAAAAATGGGACGTGGCAGCACGCCCACGGTATGGAGCATAACCTCCATATCCTGCGAGCAGGCGTGAAAGACCTTGGTCACACTCTCATCGCCCATAAGCTCGGCGAGCGGCGACAGGTCGTCGATCACCAAAGGATCGACCGCGACGCTCTCGGCAGGGGTGGCAATCTGGACCAAGCACAGGCGCGGGTGGAACGTGCGCTCGCGCAAAAACTCGGTATCGACGGCAATCGCGTCGAACTCACGAGCGCGCTGGCAAAAGTCGAGCAGAGCCTGATGTGTGGAAATGTACATATCAACCCATCGAATAAGGTTAGGCCCGAAAAACACGGGTAGGATATCGGCATTGCCCTACAACTATACTCGGTTAGTCACAGAACGGGAACGTAAGTATGCGCTGCCTTATCATCCACAACCCGGCATCGGGCCCCAGCTCAGATGAAATCTACGCGTTCACGCACGCCCTCGCGCAGGGTGGCGACGAGGTCGTGATGCGTTTTATCGGCGATGGCATGGAACCCGAGGACGCGGTGGCGGACGTTCGCGAGTTCGACCGCGTGGTCGTTTCGGGCGGCGACGGTACCGTCTCCAACGTGCTCGACCAGATGCGCGGGTGCGGTGTCCCCACGCTCGTCTTCCCCTCCGGCACGGCCTGTCTATTCTTTAACAACATCGGCAATGCCCCCGAGGCGGCGGCGCTCGCCAAGGCCTGCCGCGCCGGCCGCACGGTCAAAGTGGACATGGGCGAGCTCTTTTGGCTCGACGAAAACGGCAACGAGAAGCGCCACGGCTTTATTATCATCGCCGGCTCGGGCTACGACGCCGAGATCATGATGAAGGCCGCCCCCACCAAAAACGATATCGGCGAGATCGCCTATTTCCTGTCGGCGCTCGCCACACCCAACCCCACGGTGGCGCACTTTACGATTGAGCATGACGGCATTGTCGAGGAGCTCGATGGCATCTGCTGCATGGCCGGCAACACCTCGGTCATCCAAAACGACATCAACCTGTTCCCCGATTGCCGCATGAACGACGGCATGGTCGACATCGCGGTCATCGAGCCCGTAAAAACCGTGCAGCTGCTCCCGACCGTGATCACCGCCGCACTCGACCCCGCCGGCAAGGTGCTCGGCCGTCCGCAGTTCAAGATCATCCAGACCAAAGAAGCCAAGATCACCTGCACCCCGTCGCTGGGCATGCAGTTCGATGGCGAAATCATCTCCAGCAACTCGGGCGTCTTTGGAGCCCGCGCGCTTCCGCAATGCCTCGACCTCATCGTCGACGAATTCTCCCCACTCGGAAAATAGGAGGACCCCATGAACGACAATCCCCTGCTCGGCTTTATCGTCATCGTTCTGGCCATGCTCATCGGCTATGCGATTAACGTGATCCACCGCCGGAAGAAGTAATTCCACATTGGTATGATATTCATCCAATTATCGTCTCCCCCGTTGTTTATGCATTTGCCAAACAGCGGGGGATTTTTCTTTGCGCCCCGTGCAAGGCGCTTTATTCAGATACAGTAATTGCAGGGTGTCTTTATTTAAGTAAAGCTACATAATGAGTATTCTTATCCGCTCATCGCATATTCTAGGACGCTCATCGAGTATTTCATCGAAATAGATGAATACTCTTTAGACTTCCTATAGGCTAATAGATGTATTTATTAGCTGAGATTCCACATGGCTTTGCGGGGTCTCAACAGTTGGGAGGGATTATGAGGTTTACTCATCCCGTCAACACGCTCAAGAAGCTCGGCTGCGGCCTTGCGTTTGGAGCAGCGGCCATCATGGCCATGCCGACCTCGGCACTCGCCTGCACCCAGATCTACATGGGCAGCAAGCTCACGGCAGACGGCAACACGTACTACGGCCGTTCCGAGGACTTCGGTCCACGCTATGTCAAGCACTTTGGCATTGAGCCCGCACACAAGGACGGCAACGAGTACACATCGGTCGAGTCCGGTTTTGAGTACAAGTCCAAGGGTGCAACCTACCGCTACACTTTCGTTCGCGACAACCCCTCGCAGTGGGAAGATCGCTACGACGCATATTCCGAGGCTGGCATCAACGAGAAGGGCGTTTCCTGCTCTGCCACGCTGAGCACCTCCTATAACGAGAAGGCCGAAGAGGCCGATCCCGTCACCGAGGAGACCGGCATCGGCGAGTACAACTACGCCAGCGTCATTCTGGGCGAGAGCGCCACGGCCCGCGAGGGTGTCGAGCTCCTCGGCAGCCTGATCGACGAGCAGGGCGTCTGCTCCAACGACCAGATCATCATCGCCGACAGCACCGAGACCTGGCTGTTCGCCGCGCTTTCCGGCCATCAGTGGATTGCCATGAAGCTCGCCGACGACATCGCCTCGCTCAACCCCAACATCGGCAACCTCACCTATGACGTCGACCTCGACGACACCGAGAACTGCCTCCACTCCGAGGGCATCGAGTCCATGCCTAAGGAGAAAGGCTTCGCCGAGTACACCGACGGCAAGTTCGACGTCGCCAAGACCTACGGCGAGGAGATTAGCGAGGCCGGTATGCACCAGTGGTCGCGCTATGTCCAGGGACGCGATTACTTCATGGCTCCGCTTGCCGAAGGCACCGACTACGAGATCGTCAAGGACGAGGGCGAAGAGGCTCGCGCCACGACCGGCGCCCTGGTCCACGAGATGCAGCCGCTGTTCTTCCAGCCCGGCAAGTCCGACTGGAACACCTTTGAGATGATCCGCAGCTTCGCCGCCCGCGGCGAAAATGTTGCCGGCCTCAACGCCAACACCGACGGCGCCTATGCCATTGGCTCCAACCGCAACACCGAGATCCACACCTTCCAGATCCGTCAGGGCATGGACCCCGAGATCGCGACCATCCAGTGGGAGATGCTCTCCAACGCCGAGTTCTCCGTCGCCATCCCCCTCTACTCTGCACTGCTCACCGAGGTCAGCCCCTACTTCAGCGATCAGGATGTCTCCT
Organism: uncultured Collinsella sp.; assembly: GCA_900543275.1. GTDB lineage: Bacteria > Actinomycetota > Coriobacteriia > Coriobacteriales > Coriobacteriaceae > Collinsella. Next base: position 9,987 of record UQQL01000016.1, read on the forward strand.
TCGATCACTGCGAAGAGGAAGACGTCGTGAACAACGAGGAGCCCAAGAACTCCATCAACTACGTCCTCATGGACATCAACACGCTCGCCTATGAGAACCGCGACCACTGCGCCACCGGCGTCCGCGCCTATCTCGACGCCCTGCAGAAGGAACTCATCGAGCAGAACCTGACCGTCGACGAGGCCATGCAGGCCGCTGAGGGCACCGAGGCCCGCACCGCCCTTGCCAACAAGGCCGGCAAGGCAGCGACCAAGAACACCTACGTCAAGTGCAAGGCCATGCTCGAGGAGATGCGCGACTACCTCAAGAAGGGCGACTTCTCCGAGGAGTTCGTCCCGAGTGACTACGACGCCGACAACGACTGCCTGGTCGAGTCCATCACCTACGCCGACGAGGCGCTCTCCGATGAGGACGTAGCCGAGCCCGAGGTCGAGAAGGAAGAGGCCCCCGAGGAGAAGTCCGAGGGCAACAACATGGCCGCCATGGCCGTTGGCGCCGTCGTCATCATCGGTGTCTGCGGCTTCGTGCTCTATCGTCGCAAGAAGGCCTAAGGCCCTGAAGCCCTAAGGCGCGGGCGGGATGGCGCAGGGCGCCCCGCCCGCTCAGCCCGCCCCTTCGACCGGCGAGAAACACCGCTGAAATCTTTTCGAAAAAAGATTTCCCCGCACACACTTTGCTGTGTTATAGTGCAGCGCAACAGCAACAAGGTGCGACCGCGCCACGGCATCACGAAAGGAGTCACCGACATGAAGAACACGATGAAGTCTCTCAACAACTGGTGGTGGCGTGATGCGAATACGATCGGTCGACAGTGAGTCCCTCACGCCTGTTTTTGCGCTCTAGGTGATTGAAAGGCCTCCGGTTTCGACCGGGGGCCTTTTTCTATCTCGAGCCCGATCGCATTCGCATCACGCGCCTCCGCTTTCTTCTCTTGCGCTTCCCCTCCGAAAGGATTTTCACCATGTCTCAGAACACCACCGCCGCCCAGCCCCGCACCGTCCAGACCGCCGACCGCGGCAAACTCGACGTCCGCGCCCTCGTCTTGCTCGCCATCCTGCTTGCCGCCGGCTTCATCCTCAACTTCACCGTCGGCAAGGCCATCTCCGGCATCTCGGGCGGCATGATCAGCCCCGAGTTCATTATCTCGGCCTTCTGCCTCACCATCCTGGTCGTGCGCCCCAACATCGGTCAGGCGCTCGTTATCGGCCTGATCTCGGCCGCCGTGATCCAGATCACCACCACCTCGCCATTCGTCGATTTTGCCGCCGAGGGCATCGCCGCCATGCTCATGGCCGTCATTGTCAACGCTGCTGCCAAGGACGGCCAGGTTAAGCCCGCCGTCGCCATCGTCGCAACCTTCGTGACCACCTTTGTCTCGGGCGCCATCTTCATGGTCATCAAGATGGCCATGCTCGGCGTGGTGGGCGAGCTCGCCGCAGCCATGCTGCCCGTCGTCGCCATGACCGCCGTCTTTAACGCCATCCTGGTCGGCGCTCTCTACCTGCCCATCCAGAAGGCTCTCAAGCTCAACTAACCAGCCGCGGCTTTACGAGCCACCCCATCTTGGCGTTCATTCGTCGCTCGCGTACCCAAGTACGCTTCGCTCCTCTTTCGCGCCAACCTGGGGCCACTCGTAAAGCCGTCTCCGTGCTCCATTATTCAAAATTGATCCCCTTTCCGATTTAGCCCCTTTCATGGGGGTCCAGGACACTCTTATCTCAAATCTCACCTTAAGGAGAACATCATGGCCACCAACGCCCAAGCCCGCACTATCTCGGCCAACGCCGCCTCTAACAAGGGCATCCTCGATGTCAGCTCGCTTGTCTTGCTCGCTATCCTGCTTGCCGCCGGCTTTATCCTCAACATGACCGTCGGCAACGCTCTGGCGGTAACGGGCATAAAACCTCAGTTCATCATCGCCGCCTACGCCCTGGCCATCGCACTGACGCAGGCAAGCTTTGCCCAGGCCGCCATCTTTGGCATCCTGTCGGCAGCCGTCATACAGATCACCACGTCTATCCCCGGCCTCAACTTTGTCACCGAGCTTGCCGGCGCGCTGACCATGGTCGCCCTCGTCAAGTCCAACATCGGCGGCGACAAGATTAGCCCCTTTATCGCCGGGCTGCTCACCACCCTGGTTTCGGGCGCTCTCTTCGCAGCCCTGGGCACCGTCATCATGGGTGCCGCGCTGCCTACGGCACTTGCCAAGGTACCCATCGTGCTCGGCACCGCCGTCTTTAACGCCGTCGTGGTCCAGGCCCTCTTCTTCCCGCTGTGCAAGGTACTCGGCAAGTAGCCTGATATGATGAACGGACCGCACCAAAGCGGTCCCACCATCAAAGACTGTCCCAGACAACTAGCTCTTGGGGACGTTCTTAAACGACTAGTCATGTAAGAACGTCCCCAATGACTCTGAAAGGTATCCATGGAAACGATCATCAACGTCAACGATGTCTCGTTCTCCTATGGCACGCAGACCGAGCAGGCGCTTAAGCATATCTCGCTCGGCGTGAACAGGGGAGATTTTATCGGCATTATCGGGCCTTCGGGCGCCGGCAAGTCCACATTCGCCGCCTGCCTGTCGGGAGCCGTACCCCACCATTACACCGGCACGTTCTTTGGCTCCGTCACTGTCGACGGCAACGACACCTGTGAAGTTTCGCTCACCGATGTGTCGCAGATCGTCGGCAGCGTGTTACAGGACATCGACACGCAGATGGTCGCCTCGGTCGTCGAGGACGAGATGCTTTTTGGCCTGGAGAACTTTGGCGTTCCTCACGACCAGATCGAGCAACGTATGAGCGAGACGCTCGAGACCGTCGGCATCAGCGACCTGCGCGACCGCGAGATCGCCACGCTTTCGGGCGGCCAAAAGCAAAAGGTTGCCATCGCCGCCATCCTCGCCATGCGTCCGCGCGTGCTCGTGCTCGACGAACCCACCGCGGCGCTCGACCCCGCCAGCTCCACGCTGGTATTCGAGACCCTGCGTGAGGCCAACCGTGCACTCGGCATCACCATCGTCGTCGTTGAGCAAAAAGTCGCCCTGCTTTCGGAGTATTGCAACCGCGTGCTCGTGCTCAATCATGGCGAAATCGCGCTACAGGGCGAGCCGCACGAGGTCTTCGCGCATACCGATGAGCTCCGCGCCATCGGCGTCGATTGCCCGCGTGTCACGCGCATTTTCAACAGCCTCGAGGCCGATGGCCTGGCCAGCGGCACTCCCTGTTTGGATGTTGATGAGGCCGAGCGCCTGATTACGGGCATCGTCGACCCCGCACACGCAAGCAGCGACATTCAGGCACCCGCCGGCTCACCGCACGCACCGTCGTTGCGCCCGCACGCCAAGGACGCCGAGCCCGTGCTCACCTTCGATCACGTTGAGTTTGCCTATCCCAATGGCGGCGCCGCCGTCCACGACCTCAACCTGACCCTCTATCCCGGCGAGCTCGTGGGCATCGTCGGCCAAAACGGCGCCGGCAAGACCACGCTCACCAAGCTGCTCACAGGCCTGCTTAAGCCCGCCTCGGGCAGCGTGCGCGTCACGGGACTGGATACCGCAGCCGTTCCCACGAGCCGCATCGCCCGCGAAGTCGCAACCCTCTTCCAAAACCCCGACCGCCAGATCTGCAAGGACACCGTGCTCGACGAGGTCGCCTTTGGCCTGGAGCTTGCCGGCATCGACCGTGCCGAGGCGCTGCGTCGCGCGCAGCTCGTCATCGACCGCTTTGGCTTGCCGGCCGACGAGGCACCCTTCTCGCTCTCGCGCGGTCAGCGCCAGATGGTAGCACTCGCCTCCGTCGTGGTCGTAGAGCCCAAAATCGTGGTGCTCGACGAGCCCACGAGCGGCCTTGACTACCGTGAGTGCATGACCGTCATGGAAACCGTGCGCACCATGGCCGAGCGCGGCTGCGCCGTCATCATGGTCTGCCACGACATGGAAGTCGTATCCGACTTTGCCGAGCGCATCGTAGTAATGGCCGACGGCCGCATCCTCGAGCGCGGCCGCACGCACGAGTTGTTCTCGAACATCGAGCTCATGCAGCAAGCCTACGTTGAGCCACCTCAGGTCATAGAGCTTTCTCGTCGCCTGGCATCCTCTGTTTCTCCCGCCTTTGCACAGGTGAGCGAGGTCACCGATATCGTTCGCATTACCGAGGAGATGGTCCACCGTGGTTAACGTCATCGACTATATGCCGGGCGATACACTGCTGCACCGCTTGAACCCGGTCGTCAAAGTGGGCCTTGCCGCCGCCATCATCATCGGCATCTTCCTGTCCGATACCTACGTGGCGCTGTTGGGCTTTTTGGCACTCACCCTTGCACTGGGCGCCTACGCCGGCGTCGTCGACCGTCTGCTCTCGCTACTCAAGCTGCTGATTCCGCTCGCGCTTATCATGCTGGTGCTTCAGCTGGCCTTTATGCGCGACGGCAACATAGTGTGGGGCTTCATCACCGACACGGGCCTCATTACCGGATCGAAGGCCTGCCTACGCCTGTTGGGCGTGGCGCTGCCACTCATCCTCATGCTTATGGTGACCAAGCTCAATGACCTCGCCAACGCCTGCGTCGAGGTGCTGCACGTGCCATATCGCTATGCCTTCACCTTTACCACGGCGCTGCGCTTTGTGCCGGTATTTGGCCAGGAAATGAACGCCATCATGGAGGCGCAGACTGCACGCGGCGTCGAATACGACACTAAGAATCCCGTCAAGAAACTCAAGCTCATGCTGCCGCTGTGCGTGCCGCTGCTTATTTCGAGCGTGGGCAAGACCGATGCCACCGCGCTTGCTGCCGAGCAGCGCGGCTTCTACCTGCGCACGCGTGCGAGTTCGTATAAGCGCTATCCCGTCAAGAGCTTAGACATTGCCGTACTTATCGTCAGCATCGCCCTTATCGCCATCGGCTTCCTGTTCTAGCAATCGCTGGCAGCAACCGACAAATGCAAAAGGCCTCGGCTCGCACCAAACGAGCCGAGGCCTTTACTGTTTTCCCAGATAAAACCTGCCAAAATAAACCTGTCCCCTTTTGGCAGGCGGAGAACTAGAGGCGGTAGGGGACGCCGCTGCGAATGATGGACTCGCGTACCAGGACATCCATCGCATCGAGGGTGATCTCGGGCATCTCGCGATACTTCTGCAACACCGAAAGCTCCGTGCAGGCCAGGATGACGCGGTCGCAGCCGCTACGGGCGAACTCCCACATCACGCGGTCGAACTTATCCATATCGGGCTCGCGCCCGGCCTTCACATCGTCGTAGATGAGCGACATCACGTCGGCCTGACGCTTTTCGCTGGGATAGACGACCTCAACGCCCGCGGTCTCGCATTCGCGCCCATAGACGTCTGCGCCCACGGTACCGTCGGTGCCCATGATGCCGATCTTGCGCACCGGCTCGGCCGGCATGCTCAGGTTTGGATCGAACTCGCACTCCCCCATCACCGCGCCGGCCAGAGCATAGCGCACCGACTCGCGCGGCATGTGGATAATCGGTACCTTCGTAAACGACTGGATCTGGTCGTAGAAGTAGTGTGACGTGTTGCAGGGAATTGCTATGTGTGCGCAGCCCAGCGACTCGAGCGCTTGGGCGCACTCCTTCATGGTCGCCAGCAGCTCGGTATGCTCACCGGTCTTGATGGCCAGCGTGCGGTCGGGCATGGTCGACTTGGAAAGCACCACCATGTCGATATGCTCCTGGTCGCACGTAGCCGCCGTATGACGTACCACCTGGTCGTAGTAATACGACGTGGCCTCGGCGCCCATGCCGCCGATAACTCCCAGCTTTTCCATCGCCGCCTCCTTGGTGACGCCCACGCAATTGCGCGTATCATACCCGCGCCCGCCCGATGCATACCGGACGGGCGCCACACTCGCCTACTTGTAATACGTCTTGAACAGCTTATAGTGACGCATCTTGGTGTGCCACATGCGCAACCAGCGGTTAAAGACAAAGTCTCCCTTCATAAACGAGGGATCGGCGCCCTTGCCCTCCTTGGCAAGACGATGCACCTTCGCGCGCAGCTCGGGAGCCTTGACGTACTTGTCGACGACGCCCATGGGAACGACCATCCACAGCGCCTCGTCCTGCGCCGTCACAAACTCCGGCTCAAACGGGCGATTATAGACGTACTCATCCACCACATACTTGGCAACGTTAAAGCCGCTGTTGGTTACGTAGTAGTTGCTGCGGCCCTGGCGGGTGTTGAAGTCAAAGAACTTAAACGAGCCATCGCGCTCGTCGTACTTGACGTCAAAGTTGGAATAGCCCACAAAGTGAAGGTCCTCGAGCAGCTTGCGCACGCCATCCATGAGCTCATCATTGGGCTCGGTGATGATGCAGGCGTGATTACCGACGCCATGGGGCTGATGCTCCTCGAGCAGCACGTGGCCCAGGCACATCATGCGGACCTTGCCGTTGCGGTCAGAATAGCTGGTGAGCACGCGCATGTACTCGTCGTTGCCGGGCACGCGATCCTGCAAAATCAGGTCATCGGTGTAGCCACTGGCATAGGAATCGCGGATAACCTGCTCCAGCTCGGCGCGGTCGGCAATCTCATAAGCCTTCTTCTGACCCTCGAACTCATGCTGCCACCACATGATGCCGTCGGAAGGCTTCAGGATCATCGGGTAGGGGAAGTCAATCTGGTCGAGCACCTCGGCAGGTGCCTCTCCTTGCGTGTTGAGCATCTGCGCAGTAAAGGTAAACGTATGCGGATAGGGAACACCGTGCTTCTCGCACAGCTCGTAGAAGATCTCCTTCTTCTGGCACTGCTCAAGCATGCTATAGGGCGCATAAGGCGCAACGATGTTATCCGCCAGCTCGTTGGCATCCTTGGCCTGAGCCACCAGGGCAACATAGTTATCGCCGCAGCCCATCAGGACAATCGTCTTGTCGGCATGTGCCCGAGCGATACCGTTGACGGTCTTAAGCATCACGGGCATGGTGTCGATATCCACGTTGGGCGTGTAGTCGATAATCTGGCTGCGATACGCAGGGCCCGTCTGATACTTGCCAAAGACCAGGCTCTTGACCTGATACTCCTCGTAGAAGGCGCGCGCCACCGAATACGCGTTGATGTCGCCGCCGAGCAGCACGGGAATAAACTCGCGCTCTGTAAACTGCAATGCCATGGAAACTTCCTATCATGAACTGCCCACACGACGGGCGGTCTTTGTGCAACTGATTTATTCTAGCGTGCCGAGCCGCCGGCACCCAAAGCTCCACCGTATCTATGGCAATCGGCGTAATTATCCAGCGCTAAGGCGGCAATCACCGGTGTACGACAACGGGGCAATGAACCCACCGTTGTTGTAGGATTCAACATGTTGCCCGCCCCGTCGAAAGGTGCACCGTGCCCCAGGCTCATCCGATCAACAACCCCATCATTGACGCCGCAAAGCGCGAACTTGCGGATCGTGCCCAGACGGCAGCTTCCCTACGCACCGCAAACGACGCTTACAACGGGCCTGCCCGCATCGTCTCAATCAACACGTCGGAGCACAAAGGCACGCGTAAGTCACCCGTCGCCGACGGGCACGACACCGTCATCGAGCAGTTTGGCCTCGCCTCCGATGCGCACGCCGGGCATTGGCACTGCCAAGTTTCCTTTTTAGCTGCAGAGTCTATCCAGACGGCGCAGGCGCGCGGGCTCGATGTGCACGAGGGCGACTTTGGTGAGAACTTCACAACCCAGGGCATCAACCTGCTCTCGCTCCCCCTGGGAACGCAGCTCAAGCTCGGCAGCGAAGTACTCGTCGAAATCAGCCAGATCGGCAAAGTTTGCCACACCCGCTGTGCCATCTACTATCTCGCCGGCGACTGCGTCTTCCCCCACGAGGGCATTTTTGGCGTCGTGTTGCAGGGCGGAGAAGTCCATATCGGTGACGACATACAGGTGGTCAAGCTCGGCGATGGCACCTGTTCCTTCACTCCCGCCGAGGCACTCAAAGAGGTGGAGCAGGCTCGTCGCGAAGGAACCCTGTAGTTGCAAAACCCCACGTGAGGGCAACTTTTACAGCCGAGAATCCCGTTGCAACAGGGTGCCGTAACGTTAAAGTTGAACTCTATGGTTTCTCAACAATTCACCATTCCCGCAGGTCAAGGCCAAAGCCTCAAGTTCAACTTGACCCTTTAGAACCTTTAAGGTTCAAGTTGAGGTCGAAAGCAGTAGTAGAATACAGCTCGACCAATAACCTACGATTGATTGCAGAGGGACTGGATGCAGCATTCGAACCATCGCACCGCAGCGCTCATCGCGTCGAAGCCGGCTCGTATCATCACGAGCGCCGCGCTCGCCGTCGCGCTGACGGCCACGCCGATGCTCTCCCCCGTCGCGGCCTATGCCGCCTCGCAGGCAACGCAGGATCAGCTTTCCGCCGCCCAGAAAAAAATCGAAGACGCTACGAGCGCCTACAACGACGCTCGAACCAAGCTCGAGGATCTGCAAAAGCAGATCGACTCCAATGAAGCGAACATCGATAAGATTGAGGCCGAGCTACCCGAGCAGCAGGCCAAGGCAAGCTCCGCCATGCGCGATCTGTATAAGTACCAGAAGGGCACCAGCCCCATCGTGAGCTTCCTGGTGAACACGCAGAGCTTGGGTGACTTTATCACCACCTGCAAATACACCAACCAGATTACGAGCTCGAGCGTCGACGAGATCGAAGAGCTTAACAAGATGCAAACCGAGCTCGAGCAAAACAAAACCGAGCTCGATCAGGCCAAGTCTCAGCTCGAGGGCGAGCAAAAGAATGCCGAGGACGCGCTGGCCCAGGCGCAGCAGCTCCGCAGCGAGGCGCAGGCAAAGGCCGAGCAGGAAAATGCCGCCGAACTGGCTAAGCTCGAGGCCGACAAAGCCGCTGCCGCCGAGAAGATCTCGGGTACCGGCGTGAGTGGCAATAACTCCAACAGTCAGGCCACCAACTCCAACACCACCATCGACACCACGGTGAACAACTCCAACAGCGGCAATTCCGATTACGACTCGTTCATTAACGAGTGGACGAGCCGCATCGACAACTACCTCGCCGGTTCCCCCATGGCAGGCCAGGGCTATAACTTTGCCGTCGCCGCCTGGAATACCGGCGTCGATCCCCGTTGGTCCCCCGCTATCGCCTGCATCGAGAGCAGCAAGGGCCTCTATTGCGCCGGCTCCTATAACGCCTGGGGCTGGAGTGCCCGCGGCGGTGGTTGGCGTAGCTTTGGCAGCTGGAGCGAGGGTGTCTCCGCCCACGTTGCCTACCTGGGCGCCAACTATGGCTCCACGCTTACCCCGGCAGCAGCCAAGAAGTACTGTCCGCCCACGTGGCAGGACTGGTACAACAAGGTCGCTTCCCAGATGAACCGCATTTAGGCTCGCAAGCCTCAACTGCAAAGGGCCCCAAACGGGGCCCTTTTTCGTATATCTAGGAGACGACGCCCGTCGCGTTGCCGATAACAACAACGACGCACATGACGGCAAACATAAACCCGAGCGCCTTGAACCATAGTTCGACAAAGGCGCCTCCCCGATACCGATCGAGCACGGGAAAGCGACGCCGAAGCCTGCGGCGGTCGAGCATACCAAACGTAATAAGCAGCACCAGGCCATCGACCATAAAGAAATACTCAAGTGCCAAAAACCACGTTGGATAGTTTCTGTTTTCGCCCGTCGGCGTAAATACCGCAAAATGGCTGCCCATCAGCAGCAACAATGTTGTCGCATAGACGCATCCATTCCATATGCGCCCCACGGGCTCGGGGATACGCGAGAGCAGACGCGCACATTTGGACATCACAGGAGAGACGATCGAACGCCGGTTTGCAGAAGACGGAAGCGTGAGGGCAACCGGCTGCTGTACCCGCTGCACCTGTGACGCCGCGACCCGGGGCACACTGGCAGCAGAAAAGGTCGCGGGCGACGGTGCAGGGAGACATAGCTCATACGCCGCACGCGCAGCATGCCCCAGTGCCTTTGCACTCGCAAAGCGCTTAGCCGGATCGAGCGCCATCGCCATGCAAACCGCATCGGCAAGCGGGGTTGGCATACCGTACGTCTCGCATTGCTCACGTATGTCCCGCCCCGGTTTGGGGTCAGTTCCCGTCAGGCAAAAGAACAGCAGTGCGCCAAGCGCGTAAATATCGCTGCGGACACTCGTCTGCCCAAACCCAAACTGCTCGGGCGGCGCATAGGAACGCGTGCCAAACTTGACGGTGTCGGCGTCGGCGCCGTCACGCCAGACACGCGCGATCCCCAAATCAATAATCACCAACGAGGAAAAGGTCATGCCGGCATCGGGCGCATACCTCACGCCCGATACGATGATGTTCGAGGGTTTAAGGTCGCGGTGGATTACCGGTACCCCCGGCTCCCCCGCAGCTGCAAAACCAGCATGCAGCTCGCCCACCGCTTCACACAGAACGGGATACAGCCCGCGGGCATAATCGGGCGTCGCCCCCAAGCGTCCCACCAACGCCTCGAGTGTCTCGCCTTCGACATACTCCATCACCACGTCAAGCTCGTCGCCCACACGGCGGCAATCGACGATTCGGGGCAAGTGCTCAAAACGACGACCGGCGCGCTGGGCCGCAAACAGGCGCTCATATGCTCCGCCAATCTGCACCGAAGCATCGATGCGCTTGCGGACAAAGGGGCCGAGAGACCCGCCACCAGAGCCCTCAAAATAGACGAGTTCGGTCGTCTCGACATCCGAGAGCTTGAGCACGCGCTCCACACGATAGCTGTCATCGCGGTCGAGCGACGCCAAATGCTCGACGAGCGAAGCAGTCAGCTCATCATCGGAATATGTTGGGCTCTGAGTATCCATAGCGTCCATCATAACGCAGGGCGCGGACACCCCGTGTTGTCCGCGCCCCGTTCGTTTGCATGGTTGTTCTGGTGACACCGCCGGCTCAGCCATCGGCCACTAACTCACCGTTTCCTCACCAAAGCGATACAGCTCTTCATTGACCTTTTGGAGGCTACAGCCACGGTCGATGCAAAAGATAATGATTGCATCGCGACGGTCCTTGCAGTTGAGGACGCTTACCCCGGCAGCTGTCAGAGCGCGGTTGGTCTCCTTGAGCGTCAACGCCATTGCAAAGGCAATCTGCAGCACCTTATTACGGCTTGGGTGGCGCGCACCTGTAAAAATCTGATAACCAAAAGTCTCATTAAGGTCGGCCATGCGCACCACGCGCGAGCGCTCTAAGCCCTTTTCCTGCAGCAGCTGCTTAAGGTAGTCCGAAAGCGACGGAGCGGCAAAGTCGTGTTCTTTGATATAGCCATCGATGTTTGGCGCGTCGAGGAGCTCATTGAGCAACTCGTCCGTCAGCTTTTTATCGGGCATACGACCTCACCTCCCATACGGCGCAACGGTAGCGACATGCTAGGCCAGCACCCAGCTTGCAGTGGCAGACTTATCAAACATGTTGGCAAAATACAGTGCCTTCTTGATATCGCCATCAAAGTAGATATTGCCCGCCACGGAGCCACCGGCGGCGAGGGTACCAGACTGTAGCTCATCGGAGCCCTCGCTGTAGTAACCCTGATTCTGTTGAGCACCGTTGGCGTCCTCGCCCTTCCAGTCGTAGATATTGTAATCTGCGCCCTCATCGCCATTGTTGACGTACGTGACGTGAATACCCGTCATGGTCGAACCGTCAAAATTTGTGAGACCGGGCTGGATGGAATCGACGACGACGGAAAGGCCAGCAGTCGTGGTCACCGTCGTGCCAACAGCCAGGTCAGTCGTAGGCTGCTCTTCCTTCTTCGCCTCTTCCTTCTTGTCGCCATCGCCGGCGTCCTCGGTGACGGTCGCCTTATCGCTACCACAACCGGCAAGAAGACCGGCAGTCCCCAAGGCGACGGTGGCGAATGCGCCCAGTGCAGCGCGACGGCTCAGCAGCACTTCGTTTTCGAGCTTTTTCATAATGCATCCTTCCTACGATCCGGCTACCGCGCCGGCACACAGCACATCGTAGGAAGGATTGAACTTGAATTCATTAGCTGAGAGCTAATGGGGGTTTGTTAGCCAGATTGGCACTGGATTGAGAAGATGCCTGTTCAGATGGAGCGATGATTGAGGCTTCGGCTCTGATGCTAAGGCGGCTGGCACGAATCTGGCGCGAACCGCTCTCGAATTCGGCAAGCCAGTATAGAGAGAGGCTTTTCAGCGGTGCTAGAAACATAGCATAGGGTGCGGGGTCCGAGAGCCCCGCATCTTTCTTGCAATCTTGACCGCATCGGCTTGCCCTGGGCGACTCGCTTTGGCTTGCCCGCCACATCCTTCGAGCTGAGGATGACGGCACGTGGGGTACGTGAAGACCGACAGAGAGGCGAACAGAGACAACAGTGCCCTCATGCGCAACATCCGCAAGAACGAGAACGCCCTGGGCGCGCCCCCGACCGACGTCTGCTGCGCCCTTCTTGCCTGCAAGAGGTCCATGGGGGCTGCCCGACGAGGGTAGCGCGCGGTGCTCGACGATTCCATCGCCCTACTATCGAATCGGAGACATGGTCCTTAGACCACTCGGACAATAAGACAATGGCCCTACGGTATTTCCCCACGCGCTCTAAGTCAGTATCAGCCACCTCAGGCAAGCGACTCAAATCGCGTCATCCCTATGCCAGCTCGCGCAGCCTTCCGAGCGCCAGCCTGAACCACTCCAGGTCGTCCTCGTCGGGTGTGCCGTCGTACTTCCAGTGCGTGACGTAGCGCCACCGGGAAAAGACGCCGCTGCCCAGAAGCCCCACGTCGCCTATAGAGTCTATGTCCCCTCGCAAGCCCTCGGCCGTACCGGAGCACGGATACGCCTCGGCAAAGGCCTCGCCGCAGTCCATATGCCAACCCAAGGCGAACATATCATTGGCCAGCCCGTAGAAGTCGCGGGCTGGACCGTCCAGCGAGCCCTCGAAGCGCTTGACGAACCTGCGCAGGTCGTCCCCGTAAACCCCGCCGAACAGGCAGGCGTCTATCACGTCCTTGCCGCGCAGGGCCTCTATCCACTCGGCCGGGATGCCCTCGTATCCGTACAGGATGCCGGCCAGCCCGCCGGCCACGCAGGCCGTCGTGTCGGTATCGTCACCCAGGTTTACGGCAGTCAGCACGCAGTCACGGTAGTTGTCGGTATGTTCCAGGCACCAGATGGCAGCGCTGTAGGTATCCCACACGTATCCGCCGCTGGCGCCAGCCTTCTCCTCGCTCACGTGGCCGGCGCGTCCGCTGTAGAGCACCTCGCGGGCGTAGGCGATCATGTCCACGCAGGCCTGGCAGCAGTCGTCGGTGGCGTGGGTGATCGCGCTTACCTCCCTTATGTCGTAGTCGGAGCACTCCGTGAACGCCATGGGCAGGCAGCGCATGAGCGAACCGTTGCCCTTGCTGTACTCGCTCGTGAGCCCGCGACCCGTATCGAGTGCCTGCCTAGTGGCGTTGCCGTAGTCGAAGACGTTCCCGTCGGCGGTGTATGCGCCCTCGTTTATCCATTTGCGGAACTTGGCGAGGATGTCGTCGCAATTGATGTCGCCCAGCTCGCGGTAGCTGTCGCAGAGCGCGAGCGCCATGGACGTGTCGTCGCTCCACGTGCCCGCGGGCTGGCTGTGCGTGCCATGCCCCACCATGTCGGTGCAGGTGAAGCTGCCGCGCGGCATGAACTCGTAGGGCACGCCGAGCGCATCGCCCACAGCCATGCCGTATGCACAGTCCCTCACCGTCCGCAACAAGCCCATGGTGCGCACCTAGTTCCAGTTCATGCCGAACTTGCGCGAACCCAGCACGTTCTTCCAGTGGCTCTCGCGCTCGCACACCTCGGCGGTGGTCATCTTGGTGTCGCACACCTCTAGGATGGAGTAGGTGAAGTTCTTGACGATGTATCCAGCCCCGTACCTTGCCATGATGGCCTTGAACTCCTTGTTGCCGCCCGTCGGGTCCTCGGGGTTGGCATAGGCGCTCCAGCGCTGCCAGATGCCCAAGTCCGCGCCCTCGTCCTTCATGCTGTCGCCCGAGGCCGAGCCCACGTAGAGCCGCCCCGTCGCTGTGTCGGTGATGCAGTAGACGCCCTTCACGTTGTCCAGCGCCCAGTACCAGTCGGAGCCCACGCTGGCGATAACGGCCTGCAGGGTTTTGTGGTCGATGCGCACGTACTTGTAGCCGGGGAAGGGGGCAACGTTGCCCAGGCTCATCGAGTACTCGTACACCACAGGCTCGAAGTCATGCATCGTGTTCTCGTAGAACTTGTTGTAGATGTTCCACCCGATAGGCTTCTTCAGCTTGATGATGAGGCGCTTGATGTAGGCCTCATAGTCGGGAAGAAGTGTCAGCTTGTAGCCTACGCCCCCCAGCACCTCGGGCACTGCTTTCTCCACTTTGTGCATGCCGCCGAAGATGAAGTACTCGGGCCCGTAGGTGTAGTGCTGGGCGAACGAGAGCAGGTACTCCGCATGGTTGAGGTTGTTGTTCGCCTGCCCCGTCGCGCTCCTCCATGCGTTCATCTCGTACCATCGCGAGCCGGTATCGGTCCTCTCAGGGGTCGAGGTGTCTCTCAGCAGCAGGTCGTACGCGCGCAGGTTCACGTCTCCCGCGTTCATGTTGAACTTAACCTTTGTTTTCTCGGGGTGCGCCACCGGCATCAAGTCCCTGAGCGTTATCACAGCATTTCCCATGCTCAATCCGCCGTTTCGATTCGAAAGCCTGTAGGTCGAATCATACCACTCGCTTTCCAGCCGAAAATTAGCGCTCGGCTAACCATCCTGTTGTCGTCGTTTCTTATGGCAAAGAAGAAGGGCACAAAGCCGATAAGCCCCGCGCCCGTGTTTATACCTTGCTTGGCGAATGTTCGCGTTGTGCCCGCGATGCTTCTTTAGGTGAATATTCCAAAGGTGAGGAAGATGAGCGCGCATCATCCACACCACCATCCGCCTCGCTTGTATTCCGCTTGGCCACGCCTTCATCCCCCCCCACCACTTGCGCCGGCGCGAACTCTTAGATGGTGCATTCCGTGCTCATTACCTTACGGAAGACGGTCGTATCCCGCTTACGGAGGAAATCACGATCCTCTTGCCGCCCGCGCCGTCGCGCTCCATCTCGAACGGCGCGTACCATCCGACTCCTTGTCGTTTCATCCTCAAGAAGCCTATCGAAGCCTACCCCAACGTGACGGATTCCCCGGTAAAGGTACTCGCAAGCAACAGGATAAAGAAAACTAAATAGCTGATGCTCAATAGGTAGGCGACGACTAAAAAGATGGTCCATCCAACATTGGTCTTACCATCGGCACGACGTTGCTCGCGAGAACGGTACAGCCAGACCGTCACGCCAATGGCCACAATCAACAGCACAAGTGCTGCCGCGGCCAGTCCAGCAAGCGCAAACATCACGCCAATGCTCACAGCAATAACCGGAAGCAGTAGCAAGCCACACCCGCATCCACCCGGACTATATACGGAAGACTGTCGGCGTCGCCTCATCGCCACCCCCATCATCTTTGAGCACTACAGTGCGATGGCCTGCTGAACAGGAACGATCTTATCGAGTTCCGGTTCGATCCGCCTTTTCTCGGCCTCAAGGTCAAACGCCACCTGAGCGCGCAGCCAATAACCATCCGTCAGGCCAAAATAACGGCAAAGACGGAGGTCGGTGTCGGCCGTCACGCGACGTTTTCCCAAGACAATCTGCCCGATACGCTGAGCCGGAATCCCGGTCTCTTTCGCAAGGCGATATTGAGAAATGCCCATGGGAACAAGAAACTCCTCTTTGAGAAGCTCACCAGGAGTCACCGGCGACAACAAATCGGCCGAAGTCTCATCACTTGTGATAATCGACGATTTCGACATTCCAAGCCATCTCCTGTCTCCACTCAAAACAGACCCGATAGCGCTCGTTAACACGGATGCTATATTGACCGGCACGATCGCCCTTCAAAGCTTCCAGGCGGTTGCCCGGTGGAACGCGAAGATCATCAAGCGAAGCACAAACCTGCAGTTGGCGTATCTTCCTCAACGCAACACGCTCAAAGGGCACGAACCTCCTGACCCGCACACCCATGGCAAAGCGTTCGGTATCCTCATCTTTATACGATGCAATCATAGTATCGCCTTACGTTAGTAACGTCAAACGTTTCTACAGACTTACATCTCTATTATATCGTACGTTTGTTCGTGTTTTCTAGAACAAATAGTCCTTCACGCCTTAGTCAAGCAAAAGCAATCGTTTGTAGACATCGAGGCCCTTGAGCAGGATTTTCTCGTCAAAGAGCATGGTATCAGTATGCAGGGCACTCGTAGCATAGGCGGGGCAGCCCTCGGCGTCGCTCGGATTATCCTGCTCGACAGGAACGCCCGTGCCCAGCAAGAAGAACACGCCCGGCAGATGGCGCTGATAGAACGCGAAATCCTCGGCAATTAGCAGCGGCTCGTCCACAAGTTGCAGCTCGGACAAGGCAGGCGCAATGTGGGCGAACAGCTCGGGGTCGTTATCGACCGGCGGATAGCCCTCGGCAAAATCGAGATCGTACGTGCAGCCCGTTGCTGCGCATGCTTCATCGAGCACACGGCGTACGCCTTCGCGTGCGCGGTCGAACATATCGTCCGTAAACACGCGCAAGCTGCCCGCAACATGGGCCTCCCCCGCCACCGCATTGCAGACGGTACCGGCCTGCAGCAGGCCGAACTTACCAATGCAGGGTTCGTCGGCACCCAACTCGTCCATGAGCTCACGCTCGGAAACTAAGAACTTGGCCGCTGCCAGCGCAGCATCGTGCGATTTCTCGACTGGAACGCCGTAGGTCTTGGCGATATGGATGCTCGCGCCATGGATATGAATGTGCGTCTCGCTTGAGCGCGCCAGCAGCGGACCGGAACAACTCGCCAACGTGCCGGCGGGCAAATCGGGCCATACGTGGAAGCCAAAGATGCGATCCGCCCCGTAGCGCTCGAATACGCCGCTCTCACACACCGTCTTGGCGCCACCGGTCGTTTCCTCAGCTGGCTGAAACACAAAGAGCACGTTGCACTTGATGGCACCCGGCTGCTCACGAATCGTGCGATCGACATACGTCGCGGCGGCAAGCACCATGGCCATGTGACCGTCGTGACCGCACGCATGCATCTTACCGGGATGCGTCGAGGCAAAGGCCGCGCCCGTTGCCTCCGCGATGGGCAGGGCGTCCATGTCGGCGCGAATCGCCGTGGCATGCGCGGCGCCCGTGCCGGCATCGAAGAAAGCGCAGACGCAGCTGGGGCACGGATGGGTCACCTCGCAGGCGAGCGGAGCGAGCGCGCCCTCGATATAGGCGATGGTTTGAGGAAGATCGAAATCGAGCTCCGGAATGCGATGCAGGTCGCGCCGATAGCGACGAAGTTCTTGGAGCTCGGTCATAAAGGTTCCTTTCATGGGGGGCATATCCATTCACACAATATTGTGACGCAGGATTGTGGCACCCTTGTTTCTAGCATATCCCTGCATTTTTTAAACGTTATATACGAATACTCTTGTTTGGTAAAGTGCAACGTGGTAGGGTCGTTACCACTTGATAGAGGCGCGGGCACGAAGAGCCGCGGGCGAGTCGGCAGACTTTGACCCTGCGGGGAGGCGAAACCCGCCGAACTGGGCTTTTCGGGCACGAACAGCCTGGTGGGCCTGCGGGAAACACCCGCAGGACTGTCTGCAGCAATGCGGGAGCGCTATCCGGACATTGGGTCCACGTTATGCGGATTCGATGCGCAGATGGCGCCGTCTGGATAGCGAGGTTTACGGGACATGGCATTGACCCCCAACGAGGCATATGCGGCAAAGCAGCCGTTTGTGGACAAGGAGACGCTCGAGCATATCGTCGAGCAGTTCCCCACGCCGTTTCATCTATACGACGAGGCGGGCATCCGCCGTAACATGCAAGAAGTACGCGACGCCTTTGCATGGAACCCGGGATTTAAGGAGTACTTTGCCGTCAAGGCCAATCCCAACCCGGCGCTCATCTCCATTCTCAACGAATACGGCTGCGGCTGCGATTGCTCGAGCTATACCGAGCTCATGATCGCCCGCTCGCTGGGCATCACGGGGCACGACATCATGTTCTCGTCCAACGACACGCCGGCGGCGGACTTTGCCCTTGCGGATAAACTGGGCGCCATCGTCAACTTTGACGACATCAGCCATATCGAGTTCTTTGAGCGCGTTGCGGGGCCCATCCCCAAGACGGTTAGCTGCCGCTTTAATCCGGGCGGCCTGTTCCAGCTCTCCAATGGCATCATGGATAACCCCGGCGACTCCAAATACGGCATGACCACCGAGCAGCTCTTCGAGGCCTTCCGCATGCTCAAGGCCAAGGGTGCCGAGAATTTTGGCATCCATGCCTTCCTTGCCAGTAATACCGTCACTAACGACTACTATCCCAAGCTCGCACGCATCCTCTTTGAACTTGCCGTGCGCCTGGAGCGTGAAACGGGCGCACATGTCGCCTTTATCAATCTGTCCGGCGGTGTGGGTATCCCCTACCTGCCCGAGCAGCAGGCTAACGACATCCACGCCATCGGCGAGGGCGTACACGCGGCCTACGACGAGATCCTGGTTCCCGCCGGCATGGGCGATGTGGCGATCTGCACCGAGATGGGTCGTTTTATGATGGGGCCCTACGGCTGCCTGGTGACCAAGGCCATCCATGAGAAGCAGATCTACAAGAACTATATCGGTGTCGATGCAAGCGCCGTCGATCTGATTCGCCCTGCCATGTATGGCGCCTACCACCACATTACGGTGATGGGTCAGCCGGGTGGCGCCGACAAGACTGCAGCACCGGTCACGAACACGTATGACATCACGGGCAACTTATGCGAGAACAACGATAAGTTCGCTATCGACCGCGAGCTGCCGCAGATCGACATGGGCGACCTGCTTGTGATCCACGATACCGGCGCGCATGGCTACTCCATGGGCTACAACTACAACGGACGCCTGCGCTCCGCCGAGGTGCTGCTGCGCCCCGACGGCTCGGCCGACCTCATCCGCCGCGCCGAGCGCCCAGGCGATTATTTTGCCACGCTCGACGTGCTGCCGTGTGGCCGTGAGCTGCTGGCCAAATCGCGTGCCGAAAGCGCCCGCCGTCGCGCCCAGGACGAGCGCCTGGCCGTCGCCGCCCAGTGGAACAAACGCATCCAGATCGCGGAAGCGAAGGAGAAGAACATGGACATCCGCAATCTCGAGGGTTCAATCGTCGCCCTCGTCACGCCGTTTAAAAAGGACGGCAGCGTCGACTTTGACGCACTCGAGCGCCTTATCGATTTCCACCTGCAAAACGGCACTGACGCCATCCTCACCCTAGGCACCACCGGCGAGAGCGCCACGATGACCGATGACGAGGACAACTCCGTTGTCGCCGCCGTGGTCAAGCAGGTTGCAGGCCGCGTCCCCGTCATTGCAGGCTCGGGCTCTAACTCCACACAGACCATGCTCACCAAGTCGCTCACCTATCAGGGCCTGGGCGCCGACGGCCTGCTGCTCATTACCCCCTACTACAACAAGTCCAACGAGGAGGGCATCTACCAGCACTTTAAGACCGTAGCGGATGCTGTGGACATCCCCTGCATCCTGTACAACATCCCCGGCCGCTGCGGCTGCGGCATCAGCGAGCGCAACGTAGAGCGCTTGGCCGCGCACCCCAACATCATGGGTATTAAGGAAGCCTCGGGCAACGTCGCCTACGCTGCCAAGATCGCCCACCTGCTGTCCGATGACTTCCGTATGTACTCGGGCGAAGACGCGCTCACCGTGCCGCTCATGAGCCTGGGCGCCTCGGGCACTATCAGCGTGTGGGCCGATGTTCAGCCGCAGCTCGTGCACGACATGTGCCGCGCCTATCTGGACGGCGACGTGGAGCGCGCCCGCGATATCCAAATTGCCGGCCAGCCGCTCATCAATGCCCTCTTTAGCGAGGTCAACCCCATCCCCGTTAAAGAAGCGCTCGCTCAGATGGGTATGATCGAGGCAAACTACCGCATGCCGCTGTGCCCCATGGCCGATAACACGCGCGCCGCACTTACCGATGCTCTGAAGGGAGTTGGTCTGCTTGATTAAGACCGTCATTATGGGAACGGGCCGCATGGGCTCGCTCATCCACACTACCGCCGAGGGCACCGTTGATGCCGCTGGGCAGCCCGTTTTTGATATCGTGGCCCAGATTCTGTCTCTTATACACATCTGACGCTGCCGACGACGGAGAG
>UQQL01000017.1 GCA_900543275.1 uncultured Collinsella sp.
CGAGATTACTACGCGTCTCGTGGGCTCGGAGATGTGTATAAGAGACAGCATAATGGGCGGTGGGGCGGCGACTAGTTGGTCGTACCGGAATCGTCGCCCGTGCTCGTGCCCGAGCCAGAGCCCGAACCCGAGCCAGAAATCGAAACCGTCAGCGTAATCGTGCTGTCGGTGGACTGCTTGCCGGTGGGGGAGACGCCCGTAACGGTGGCATCCTCGTTACCGCTCACGGGATTGCCGTTCTGGTCACAGAAGCCAATGTTATAGAAACCGGCGTTGTTGAGCGCGGTAACGGCGGCGGAAATGCTCTTGCCGTATAGGTTGCCCGGGACGGAGGCCTTGCCGGACTTCTTGGCAATGACGACAGTGATCGTGGCGCCGGGCTTCTGCTTGCCACTGGGGTTCCAGCTAATGACGGTGCCCTCGGTGACGGAGTCGTTCTCCTGGTAGCTGACGTCGACGCCAAAGCCTGCCATATCGAGGGCGTTGCGCGCCTGGGCCTCGGTCATGTCGGTCAGGTCGGGGACGGACGTGGTATCCGGGCCGCTCGAGACCTTGTACGAGATGGTCGTGCCCTTCTCGACTTCCTTACCGGCTTCGGTGCCCTGCTCAAAGACCTGGCCCTCATCGGCCTCGTTGGCCTCCTCGGAGGCGTTGCCCTTCAGGCCAACGCTTGCCAGCGCGGCTTCTGCCTGGTCCTTGGTCAGGCCGACCAGCCGGGGAACCTCGACCTTCTCGGAGGGCTTGGGGCCCTTGGAGATTACCAGGTTCACCTTGGTGCCCTTGGCCTTCTTGGTGTTGCCGTTGGGCGTCTGCTCGGCGACCTTGCCCTCGTCGACATCGTCGTTGTAGCTTTGGTCGATGGTGCCGACCTCGAGGCCGGCTTCCTTGATCTGCTCGACGGCAGTCTGCTGGTCCTTGCCTAGCACATCGGGCACGGTGACCTGCTCGCCGCCAAAGAGTCCTGTGGCAAAGGCCACCACGATACCGATGACGGCAACGGCTGCCACCACGGCGGCGATGATCTTGTTTTTGTTGGATTTGGGCTTTTCGACCTCGTAGGAGCCGGTGGAGCCCGAAACCGAGCTACGGGCGGTATTCTGGCCGCTCACGCCCGAGACGGGACGCACCATGGCGCGCGTCTGATCGGAAAGCTCGCGAGTCTTGGTGGCGCCCAGCTCACCGGGGGCACCGATGATGCGCGTGGGCTCCGAGATGTTGACGGCACGGCCCGACAGGTAGCTGTTGAGCACCTGACGAAGCTCGTCGGCGGTCTGGAAGCGGTTTGCCGGGTCCTTCTCCATGCACTTGAGGATGATGCGCTCAAGGTCGGCGTCGACACCGGAGTTGATCTGGCTCGGTGGAATAGGCAGCTCGTTGACCTGCTTGAGTGCGACCGAGATAGCGTCGTCACCGTCAAAGGGAACGCGGCCGGTGGCGCACTCATACATCACGACGCCCAGCGAGTAGATATCCGAGGTGGGGCCGAGGTCCTGACCACGGGTCTGCTCGGGGCTGACGTAGTGGGCGGTTCCCAGCACGTTGTTGTCTTGCGTGAGGTGGCTGTTCTTGGCGCGCGCGATGCCAAAGTCCATCACCTTGATGTTGCCGTCGGGCAGCACCATGATGTTCTGCGGCTTAATGTCGCGGTGGATGATCTCATGCTTGTGAGCGACCGAAAGCGCGGAGCTGATCTGCGAGCCGATCTGGGCGACCTTCTTGGGGTCGAGGGCGCCGTGGCTCTTGATGCCGCTCTTAAGGTCGGTACCGCGCAGGTACTCCATGACGATGTAATAGGTGTCGCCGTCCTTGCCCCAATCGTAGACGCCCACGATATAGGGGGAGGAGAGACCGGCTGCTGCCTGGGCCTCCTGCTTAAAGCGTGCGGCGAAGGTTGCGTCGCCAGCATACTGCGGTAGCATGATCTTGACGGCAACCGTGCGGTCGAGGACCTGGTCCTGTGCACGGTAGACGGTCGCCATGCCGCCTGTCCCCACCTTATCCTTGAGGAGGTATCTTCCCCCGAGGACCCTCTGTTCCATTCCTGCTCCTAACATAACTATTCGCTCAACGATGTGTGTAGTACCTACGATGTGGCCGCTGGGGCCGTGTGGCGCGTTGCCGCTAACTCTTCGGCCGCGGCGCGCCTCGGGTGTCCGATTCGATCATGGGCATCACGCTCCCTGTGCGGCGAGCGCCGCGGTCAGGACGATGCCGGCAATCTTGGCCGCCTTGACGTCGTGTTTGTCGTAATCCTCCAAGGCCACCGAGATGGCGACCGTGGGTGAATCGTAAGGTGCAAAGCCAACGAACATCGAGTTGACGTTGGTGCCGCCGGTCTCGGCCGAGCCGGTCTTGCCGGCGACCTTGACGCCGGGGACCTGGGCATCGGTGCCGGTACCGGACTGGACGACGGCGAGCATGGCCTGCTTGACCTGGTCGGCCGTGGCGGAGCTGACGGCCTGACCCAGCGAGCGGGACTGCGTGGTCTTGACCACAGTTCCGTCCGGGGCGAGTACCTGGGCTACAAAGTACGGGTCCATGACCACGCCACTGTTAGCGATGGCGGCGGCAATCACGGCGTTTTGCATGACGGTGGTCTGCGGCCCGGGCGTGTGGTCCATGCCGACAGGCTGGCCGGCGCCGGCCCAGGCGGTCTCCCACTCGGTCATGAGCGACGGGTCGGCCATGATGGAGGCCGCGGAGGTCAGGTCCTGGCCGAGCTTTTGGCCGTAGCCAAAGGCGTTGGCAAACTGCACGAGCGTGTTTGCGCCAACTTCGTTTGCCACCTGGCCAAAGACGACGTTGGAAGACACGGCAAAGGCCTGCTGCAGGCTGATGGTGCCGTAGCTCTCGTTGGCATAGTTGGTGACCGGTGCGTTGCCGATGTCCATGGAGCCGGGCGCCTGGTAGGTGCTGGTAAGGCTGGCGGTACCGGTCTCGAGTGCCGCGGAAAGCGTAACGACCTTAAACGTGGAGCCCGGCGTGTACAGCGCGTCCATGGCGCGATTGTACATGGAGCCGTCCTCGCCGCCGCCCGCCTGCAGCAGGGCATCGATGTTGGTGTTGTCGTAGGTGGGCGAGCTGGCACATGCGAGCACCGCGCCGGTACGCGGGTCGATGACCACTACAGCGCCCTTAAAGCCCTTGAGTGCCTGCTCGGCCGCCGTCTGGATGCGCGAGTCGATGGTGAGCTTGGCGGTGTTGCCCGGCTGGGTCTGGCCCGCGAGCGACGCGATGGCGTTGTTCCAGCTGGAGTAGTCCTTAGAACCGGTGAGCGTGTCGTTCATGACGCTCTCGATGGCGGTGGTGCCATACTGCTGGCTCACGTAGCCAACCACGTGCGCTGCCAGGTTACCGTTGGGGTAGGAGCGTACGTAGGTGCCGTCCTCCTGCTGCAGCGACTCGGCCAGCGTCACGCCGTCGGACGTGATGATGGAGCCGCGCTGGATGTACTTGGAGCGGGCGATGGTGTGGTTGTTGGTCGGCATATCCTGATAGTCCTTGGCCTTGATGACCTGGACATAGGTGAGGTTGCCGATAAGGATGGCGAACAGCGCCGTAAAGGCGAGCACCGCACGGGTTAGACGGTTGGCGAGCGCAACGCGGCCGAGCACACCGGATTCAGGCGTGTCGAGCAGGCGACGGCGCATGCGCGAGCCGACGGAATGGCTGCCGTTGCCGTAGGAAGACGAGGTGGCAAAGCGCGTACCCGTCGGGGCGGCGGCAGATGCGACCTGATCATCGGTGATGGCGGTCATGGTGCCGGTGCCGGTAAGCTCGGCCTCGCGTCCGGTCGCCTCGTCACCGGCGCGCAGCAGGAGCGCGACGATGATAAAGCTCGCCAGCAGCGAGGAGCCGCCCTGGCTCATAAAGGGCAGGGTGACGCCGGTCAGCGGGATCAGGCGGGTTACGCCGCCAACGATCAAGAAGGCCTGGAAGCTGATGGCGGCCGTAAGGCCCGTGGCACTAAAGGCTGCGAGGTCGGATTTAGCGCGGGCAGCCGTGGTGAGGCCACGCACGGCAAAAAGCATAAACAGGATGAGCACGGCGCCGCCGCCCAAAAGGCCCATCTCCTCGCCGATAGCCGAGAAGATAAAGTCGGACTCGACGACAGGGATGTTGTTGGCCATGCCGTTGCCGATGCCAACACCGACCAGGCCGCCATCGGCAAGCGAGAAGAGCGACTGGACGATCTGGTAGCCCTGGCCCTGGGCGTCCTTAAACGGATCGACCCAAACCTGGAAACGCACCTGAACGTGCGACAGGAACTTGTAGGCGCCCACAGCTCCAACGGCTAAGAGCGCAAGGCCGATAACGACATACGAAAAGCGCCCCGTGGCAACGTAGAGCATCAGCAAGAAGATGGTGTAGAACAGCACGGCCGAACCCAGGTCGCGTTCGAAGACGACGACGAGCAGGCACACACCCCACACGGCAAACAGCGGCAGCAGCAGTCGCAGGCGAGGGATCTTAAAGCCCAGGATCTTGCGGTTGGAGATGGAGAGTAGCTCGCGGTTCTCGGCTAGGTACCCGGCCAGGAACAGCACGATAAAGACCTTGGCGAACTCGCCGGGCTGGATGGTAAAGCCCGCGATGCGAATCCACAGCTTGGAGCCCGAGATCGTGGTGCCGATAAAGATAGGCAGCATCAACAGAATGATGCCGATAATGCCAAAGGTGTACTTGTAGCGCATGACTACGTCGAGGTTCTTAACCAACGCGAGCGTTCCCACCATCAGGGCCACCGAGACAAACAGGATGATGAGCTGTGAGATGGCGAGAGCGGGGGCGAGACGCGTCACGAACGTGATGCCGATGCCCGAAAGCACAAAGACAATGGGCAGGATGGCGGGGTCGGCACCGGGCGCCAAGATGCGCACGGCAATGTGGGCCGCGGCAAAGGCGGCAAAGAGGCCGATCGGTACGGCGAGCGTCTCAAAGGAGATGGCAGCGCCCGCGGTGAGGACGTACATCGCATACAGCAGGATGACGGGGAACGCCGAGGCGATGAGCAAGAGCAGCTCGGTGTTGCGGCGACTCATAAGCGGCACTCCCTTTCTAGTTCTTTTCGGAGGCTTCGGCCTCGGCGGACTGTTCGGCGGTTTTCTCGGAATCTGATTCGGAGGTCGATCCCTGGTCGGTGTTGTCGCGAATCGTTTGCGCGTCGATCACCTGGCGGGTCTGCTCCTCGTCGATCTGGTGGCGGTACTTGGATATCGTGTCCTGCGCATCGTCAACACTTGTTTGCGGAATGCCCGCCTTGAGGCGGTTTTGCGTGTCTTCGGGCAGGTCGGATAGCTTGATGCTGGTTTCGCTTTCGAGCCAGTGGAGCTTGAGTCCGAGCGGCTTGCCGGGCAGGCCGCGCCAGACGGCGACATTGCCCTGGTAGGTACCCAGGTAGTACGAGCCGGTGACACCCGTGTAGGCCCAGATGCCAGCTGCCAGCACAAAGACGAGGGCCAGAATGGCGGCGATAGTAATGTTGCGGCGACGCACGCGCTGCGCCTCGCGCATAACGCCATCGTCAACCAGGTCAACGACTACTACGGTCACGTTGTCGTGGCCGCCGGCGGCAAGCGCAGCGTCCACTAGGTTGTCGACGCAGATTTGCGCGGTTGAGGACTGCGTGGCGATGTTCTCGATATCGCTATCGGGAATCATGCTCGAAAGGCCGTCAGAGCACAGGATCAGGCGGTCGCCTTCCTCGATATGCAGAGTGAAGTGGTCGGCATACATGGCGGGGTCCGAGCCCAGCGCACGGGTGATGACCGAACGGTTGGGGTGGACGCGAGCCTCGTCTGCCGTAATCTCGCCGGCGTCCACGAGTTCTTCCACATAGGAGTGGTCGCGGGTCACGCGGATGAGCGTGCCCTCGTGGAGCAGGTAGGCGCGCGAGTCGCCCACGTGGGCGATGGCGAGCGTATCGTTTTCGATATAGGCGCAAGTGGCTGTGCAGCCCATGCCGGGCTTGCCCAGGCCATTCAAGGCGGCCTCGATTACGGCGGCGTTAGCGGCCTCGACGGCTGCCGCCAGGCGTGCGGCGTCGGCGGACTGCGGGGCCGTCTTGGCAATAGTCTCAACGGCGATGGAAGAGGCTACCTCGCCGGCAGCGTGACCACCCATGCCGTCGCATACGCAAAAGAGCGGCGACTGCACCAGGTAGGAATCCTCATTGTGCGGGCGCACGCAGCCAACGTCGGAGCGGGCGCCCCACATGAGTTGCGTGGTGGTGCCGGCATCATAGGTCGAGTCGGTCTCGATGCGCTCCTCGGTCAGGGGCTCAAAGCTCATGGTCGACCCGGGGTCTTTGAGCTTGGCCTCAACGGCGGCAACGTCGATTTCGGCTGTGTCACCGGGAGAGACGGTGTCGGTCTCGGCGTTTGATTCGGAATCGCCGGTGTCCGGGGAGTCGGGCTCCTCGGACACGCGGGCGGTCGACTCGTCGTCTTGCGGGCTGACGTCTATAGACTCGGGCGCCGGCGTAGACACGGGCGCAACCTCGGATGCCGGGGCTATGGGAAACGCCGGCGCGGCGGGCTCGGGTGCCGCAAACACCGCAGCGCTCTCGTTGATTGCCGCGGCGACGGGCTCTGCAAAGTGAGCCGGCGCCGGGGTTGCTTCGGACGCTGTGGGCTGTTCCGCAGCATGTGCGCCGATGGGCGCCGCTACGGCATTCTCTTCGTCCTCGTTATCGGCGAGATCCGAAATATCATGCGTTACATGCGAAAGAGGCAGGGAGAACACGGTGTCCTCGGGTTCCACGGGTGCGGAGCCCGCCGGAGCGGCGTGGGCCGGCGCAGCTGTGGCGGCAGCCGGTGCCTCGGTCATGGTTGCGGACTTGTTCTCCTCGTCGATCATCGACGGTTCACCTTCATGACCACGTCGCCAATCTGGACTTCGTCGCCCTCACGCAGCGTCGCGGGCTCCACGAGCTGGCGGCCGTTGACGAGCGTGCCGTTAAGCGAGTTGAGATCCTCGATGATGAGCGCCGGGCCCTGCAGCGAAAAGCGCGCATGCGAGGCCGAGACGAACGGTTCGTTGATGCAGATGTCCGAAGATGGCGAGCGACCGACGATGACGGGGCCGAGCATGTCTACGTGGATGCCGCGGATACCGCGCGGGCCCTTGTCCACATCGATCGTCCAGATAGCCGAGTCGCGGCGCTGTCCGCGCACAAGTCCCACGCCGGTCTTCATGACGGCGAACAGGAAGATATAGAGCAGGGCGACCAGGACGATGCGGCCTGCAAAAAGGACGATATCGATGTTCATAAGCGACTATCCCCTAAATTCAAAGGTGCTCAGGCCAAACGTCAGTAGATCGCCGTTGCGCAGCGGGCAGCGCGTAATGCGGCGGTTGTTGACGAGCGTGCCGTTGGTGGAATTGAGGTCCTCGATCGACCAATCCGAGCCCGTAAAGGTGAGCTGGGCGTGGCGGCGCGACACGTTGGGGTCGCGCAGGGCAATGTCGGAAACTGAGCGCTCGCGACCGATGGTCACCTGTGCGGAGGTGATGCTATGGCTCTCGCCGCTCACGACGTCGACGAGCTGGGCGAGCGGGCGCTGCGGGGCGCGAGTGCTCGCCATGTTGGAGGCGATACCGGCTGCGGCGCCTAGGCCCACGGCGGCACCGGTCGCGGCGGCTCCGCCCATGCCGGCAAGCGCGTCGCGCGAGACGGTCTGCGGCACCGGGATAGGAGCGGCGGGGTCGGGGACGCTAGGCGCGAAGGGATCTGCCACGGCAAGCGGGTCGGGAGCGGCGGCGCGAGGCGTCGGCTGCTGCTGGGGCATGGCGGCGGGGCGCTGCTGCTGCGGGGCAGCAAACTGCTGCTGGCCGGCGCGCGGGGCGCTGGCGGCACGGCTTGCCGCGGAGTTGTTCTGGCCCAGGCCGTTTTGATAGGCGCGCTCTTCCTCGTACAGGCGACCGAGCGTGGGGGCATCGACGTTCTCGGCAAAGACCGAGAACTTGCCGGCGCGCAGCTGCGGATCGATCATAAAGCGCACGAGGGGCTCGCCGACAAAGACATAGCGGCGCTTTTCGGCCTGCGCCTTCACAAACTCGCGGACCTCGCGCGAAAGCTCGGGGTAGAACGGGGCGAGCATGGGATCGTCGTCGGCGGCGATCAGGATGGTATAGAGTGCCGGCGCCGTGTTGACGCCATTGATCACCAGAGTCTGATCCTCCATGTCGCGAGCGGCCTGCTTGGCAAGCTTCTTAAAGGAGAACGGGGCACGGGTGGCACCGAAGATGCCGGCCACGTGGTCCTCGAAGATGTTCAGGAAGTTCACGAAAGATCACTCTCCGTATAGGTTCTTTGGTATCCGAGCAAATATAGGCATATCCCAACGATTATAGAGGATAGGGTTCCCGCAACTGCCGCCTTGGCGGCGACCGCGGCTGCAAGGCTGGCAATTTCCATATGGTGTGCAAGACAGGATGCCGCTGCGCAGCCGATGCCGGTGACAGCGATGGCGGCGATTGCGGCAAGGTTTGAGCCCTGATCGGCACGCTTGGCATGGGCATTGAGCAGCGCAGATGACGCCGCGGCAGTTGTCGCGACCAGCGCAAAGGCAGCCCAAAGGAGCGGGTCTTCCAGCGCTGCGGCAACGTTGCCGAGCCCCAGCACGCCTCCGGCTGAAAGCGCGACCGTGGCCAGACGGGCAAAAAGCGCGCCCATGCCCGTTGCCGCGGCAGCGCTTGCCGGGCCGAGCCAAAATGACGCGACGCCGGCGGCGACCCCAGCTGCCAGGAAGGTATTGCCGGTCAGACAGCCAAGCGCAAGCGCGCAGGTGAGTGCGGCGCTCGCGGCAGCCTCGGTGCGACCCCAGGCGATCCACCAACCGGACATGGCAGCGGCAAAGATCACCGCGACGGGCAACATCGACAGGATGCCCTGCGCCTGCATGGTGGCGTTGGCCATGAGCACCAAAAAGCCCACAGCCGAGATGGCCGAGCCAATCTGGGGGGCCAGGCCAGCCGCCGCTCCGATCGCGATTGCCGCAATGACCAGGCCGGGAAGCGCCGCGACCCCGGCCGTTTGCATCAGCAAAAAGCTAAAGGTGCCGCACGTTAGCGCCGAGATAGCGTGCATGGTGTAGTCGCGCGCATGGCTCCAGCGCGTGCCCGCCCAGCCGAGCGCGGGGTCGACCTCGATGGCGTCGTCCTCGTAGTACGACGGCTCGATATCGTCGAGCTCTTGCTCGTCATCCGAAAGCTCGCCAACCATTTGCTCCAGACTGCGACGGCCCTCGCGCACGCTGCCCAGACCGGCAAGGAGTTGGTCGCAAAATGCCTCGATGCTGTTGGGGCGGTCCTGCGGCATGGGGGAGAGCGCGCTCATGAGCGCGGCCTCGGCTCCCGGGGGAAAGTGTGGTATCAGCTCGCTGGGATAGGTGGCGCCGCCGATGATGCGGTCGAGCGAGTCGGCGGGCGTGGCCGCCATAAAGGGAGCGCTGCCGCACAAGCCCTCATAGATAACGCAGGCAAGGGCAAAGACATCGGCGCGTTCGTCGACCGTGCCGGTCTCGATATCGAGCTGCTCGGGCGGCATGTAGCCGATGGTGCCGCCGCGCGAGCCGCCAAAGCCACCGGCGGACGACAGTCGCGCCATGCCAAAGTCGGTGAGCTTTACATTGCCCGAGTGGTCGATGAGCACGTTGGCGGGCTTAATGTCCAGGTGGAGTACGCCATTACTGTGGGCGAAGGTGAGCGCCTGGCCCAGGGCATCGGCAATGGCCGCGGCCTCGTCAAAGGTAAGTGAGTGGCCGTCCACGCGATGCAAAAACTCGGCCAGCGACATGCCATCGACATATTCCATAACCAGGTAGGCATAGGCTGTGTCATGCGTAAAGTCGATGACCTGCACGATATTGGGATGTTGAAGCATGGCGGCAGTGTGCGCCTCGCGCAGGACATCCATGATGTCGCTGGCGGGCATGCCGGCACCGTTGATAAGGGGGATGCGCTTAATGGCGACGCGGCGGCGCAGGTGCGTGTCGCGGCAAATCTCGATGGAGCCAAAACCGCCGGTCGCAAGTGTCTCGAGCGGCTGGTACCGCTTGAGCAGCTCGCGAGAGCTGGTGCCCTCCAAAGGAACGTCCGGCGAGAACCGGGCGGTATGTTGCGAGAAAAGCGGCATGGCCAACCCTCGTGCGTTTAAAGTTCGTTTGCGAGCGGCGGGCGCGGGGCCGAGCCGTTCGCGGTGGCATAGATGCTGCTAGTGTAGCACGCTCGGGCAGATGGCGAGGATAGCGGGATGCGAGGTGGCCCGATCGATTCGGCCCGTTTCGGCTCGTTTGGAAAGCGCATCTCAGTTTTCAGCCAAATTATGGGATGCGCTTTCCAAATGGGGTGGGCTGCGGAAACTGCATCCCAGAATATTGCCCTGGAACGGGATGCGCTTTCCGAACCGGCGTCCAAAAGGAAACCGCATCCCGCTTTGATGTGGGGACTGCGAACAAAAGCCGGACCGTGATCTGGCGCGGATTGGAGTTCGCCTGAATCATTGATGCTGGCTGGTGTGAGAACAGAGATAAACGAGCGGCTCGAGCGATATAATGACACGCTATGGAGGCCGTATGCTCTTTTCCCGCCGTTCTGCTACATTTGCCTGCGCCATTGCGCTTGTCGTAATGGCGGTCACCCCTTATCACCGGTTTTCATCTTCAATCGGCCTAGCGTCAGGTGCAATGACCTGGCTCGTTATCCTGGGCGCATGCCTCGCGGCGTTTGTTCATGGTGCTGCGCTATGCAAGGGGGGAATGAGAAGGCCGAGGCATCTCGGTGCCATCGGTGTTTTCCTTGGTGTTATTGCAACGGTTCCCGAATGGGCCGACCTGGCTTTCTATGCTCGCGGAGACTCTATTCCAATCGTGTTTGCACCGATTTGGTTGTTACATGGCGTTTCGTGTGTCTCGTGCTTTGTTGGATCGCTGCTTCTCTCATATGTTATTTGGGGCACGGCGGACTCTCCTTTGACGCAGAGGTCGACACGGACTGACGAAAGGGAAACTCGTCACCCGCAGGACGCGATTTTTACAGAAACAATAGCCGTCATGTCTTGCCTGCTGTTTTGCTGTCGAGTTTCATGGAGAGTCGTTCCCGAGCCATGGGGGATGCCCCCTGTAACGGCCGCGTCAATTGGCCTTGCGCTTTTAATTCCGTTGGTCTATCTCGCATTGACTGTGGCCCCGCCGTTTTGCCGCCCTCGTGCCTTTGGCCATGGGCGGCGCGACGTGTTTGCCTGTTCTGTGCTCGTAGCAGTTCCTATTGGTCTTATTCCGGCTGTTGAGGCGGCATACTTCGCAAGCGATGCCGTGGTCATTGCATTGCTGGCGATGGGGTCCGTTATCGCTGCTGCCTTCGTATGCATGTTGCTAAGGGGGAAACGGGACAACAATTCGGATATCGCCTGTGCGTCCGACACATTCGATGCGGGGGTGTTTTCCCCTGCCCTGTCGCCTAGAGAAGAGCAGTTTGTTCGACTGCTGCTCAAAGGGAAAACGCCGGCGGAAATTGCCAAGGAGACGGATACGAAGCCATCGACGGTGAGAACAACGCTTCACCGAGCATACGGGAAGGCGTCGGTTGCGGGCTCACGCGAGCTCGTGGCGCTGTTTGCGGGTGAGGGCGATACTGTAGGGCATGAGCTACCGCAGCGGCATGCTGACGATATAGTGGCATCAGCTCGAACGCGCCGGCTGTTTCGATACCTGCTCACATTATTCTTTATCCTCCTTGCGGCGGGGCCCTTGGTAATGGCGGATAGCGATTGGGGGTCCGGTGTTTCGCGGGCTGTCGCCTTTTCCCTCTTAAGCTACGCATTGGGTCTCGGACTGCTTCTGTCGCTACGCTACGCGGGTGGAAAAGCGAATCGTGGCGCTGCGCTGGATAGAGCGGGTGAAGCGATTTGGCTCGGAAGCCCGTACGTATGGGCGGTGCTATCTGCTGTGGAATGGTCTTTTATCTATATCGCGGCATTGATGTGCATACGCGTTCCGTTGATGGCTGTGCCGGTCCTGTTTTGCGGCGTGGCGTCTACGGCTTCGCTCGCTGTTGGGCTGCGTCCGTTTAAGGTGCATGCCCATGCTCGGGCTATCGTGCCGTTGGTGTCAATGGGCATGGTTGCCTTAATCTATGCGGTCGCTAGGGGGCGAATCCATGGACTTGCGGTGCTGACGGGGGTGCTGCTCACATATATAGTGATGCGAAGCTGTCCGCAGCGCAAAATGCTTGGGATATGGATGCTTTGCTTCGGGGCGACGGCTCCTGTTTGGGCTGTCTTGCTCAATATGGTGCAGGATCTGACGGTTTTCGAGCCGTTGTTCCTCGCGTCGTTGTTGGGGCAAAGTTCGGCTGTCAATGTCGTCGTGGCAACGGTGATTGTTTGCTGGTCTGTGCCCATGTTCGTTACGCACATCGCGCTCGCCCGCTCGGTTGAGGACGAGAAGGCCGTCTTGGAGTACCGGGCGAACGGGTCCACCGAAACGGCCCGCGTGCGCCAGCTGGCCCTGCTTACGTCGCGCTCCCTTTCTGATGTTCAGTCGCAAATTTTGCTGATGACGGCAGAGGGGGCAACGACAAAGGCCATTGCGGAGGATGTCGGTTACGCTGCATCTACGGTGCAAGCGCTGCGGTCTGCATCTTACCGCCAGTTGAAGATCAAGAATAAGGCGGAGCTAATTTTATTGTTATCGCAGGTAAATAACGTGTAAACGCCTGAGCAATCAACTCAATAGCGGGTGTTTACAGACATCTTTCTCTATTCATGCGAAGGTTGCCGTGCGTCGACGCATTGTTAACCGCTTTTGATTGGAGAAGGCCATGATTAAGCCAAGGAGCGCTATTGCTCGAATCGGAGTCGGCTTGGTGATTGCAGCTGGTCTGTCCCTAGGGGTTCCCGCTGCATCGTTTGCACAAGAGGAGTTTGACACCTCTCAGGTTTCCAGCATTACTCAAAACGCCGATACGGGAATTACGACCTGTACGAACAATGCCGATAAGGCATTTAGTTTTCAATGTGCCGGGACGAGTGCAACTGGCTACCGTCAAAAGGATGATTCCTCATCGCTCTATCTGGATATCCAGGGCCATACGGGAAATCCGCTTCGGTTATATACAGACGGTGCGTATAACACAAGCGGTAGCGGCAGCATGAATTGTACTCAGGGAACGTATCGTTCGAATCACAAGGGACAGTGGGAAATGTATAACCTCGTCCGTGAGAACGGGCGATCTGCGGCGCGACTGACTGCATGGGCGGAGTCTGGCTACGGCACTGTTATTGGCGTATGGAGCCCCGACTGCGTCGGGCATTTCCACAAGCTTCCCGCATAGTTGTTTGAAATGGCTCCCTTCCGGCTTTCTGGGTCGGAAGGGGGAGGAGGACGTATGAACCAAAAGCTCGCAAGATACGAACTGTCGAAAACGATTAGACGTCCAGCTTTTATCCTTGCTCTCTTGATTGCGGTCGCAGTTGCAATAGCTGCCGCGCTGGAGCCGTGGGCAAATTTGGAAAAAGAGCGCCACAACCTTCTTTCTTTTGGTTACGGCGTTGGCGTGCAAGCCGAAAATTATCTCGGTCAAACACGTGAAAGCAGCTTCGGTAACTGGATTGTTGTGAGCGCGAACGCGCCACTGTCTGCGTCGGTGTTTTTCTATGCACTGCCCCTGCTTGCAATGTTGGCTGGATCTTGGTCGTGTCTCTTTGAGCGTTTGAGTGGTTATGACATGCAGATATGCACGCGCGTTTCCAGAAAGGCGTACGTGAACGTAAAGATGCTGTCTGCTTTCCTCTCCGCGTTTACAGTGACTGCCATTCCTCTGCTCGTCAATTTCCTGATCGTCTCGATGCTTTTTCCTGCGTATCTTCCTCGGGTCGATGAGTCGACTTACGTAGGACTTTACCTGCATAGCTACTTCTCCGGTCTATTTTATTCGCATCCTTTGTCATATGTGCTCGCATACACGCTGTTCGATGCTGTCACGCTCGGGACTTTATCCATGGCTGTAACTGGCTTCTCAATTTTGTTTCGTAGCAGAATCAAAGCGATAATTGTCCCGTATCTGCTAATGGTTGCGTGGCATTTTGCAAATGGCTGGATCTTCGGCGTAATGGCTTGTGTGGGGTTTAACTGCAATATCCTCAACAGCATCAGGTCGGAATCGCTGAATAACTGGCCAGACATTCGAGCCGGTTTTGCGGAAATCATATTATTGACCCTTGCTTCGTTGGCTTTTTCTGGGGCGTGGAAAAGACGCGAGGTGGTCTGATGCTGTTTAGGCTGGTCGCCGCGGACCTGAGGACCGTTTTGAAGAAGAACATCATCACTTTTATTGCAATTGCGGCAGTGACCGTTGCGAACTTGGTGTACGCCTACGGATTGTCTTCTGTGTATGGGGTTAGAACGGATACCTTGGGGTTTGCGGATAATCTTGCGCTCGTGTTTGCCGGATCTGCTCCGTTTGAGCCTAGGCCCGGGGTCATGTTTGTGCCTCCGCTAGGATGGCTATTTCTCATTCTGCTTATTCTCTATACAACACTCGACTATCCGACCGAATCGTTGCACGGGTTTGGTTTGCAAGCGCTTGTTCGATGCCGGGCAAGAACCCTTTGGTGGGTCTCGCGTTTTATCTTGGTGGCGGCAGTAACGGCATTTTCACTGCTCGTGGTGGTTTGCTCTGTTGTGATTTGGAGCTTGGTGGTGAGCTCCTCGTTCAGCGCGGTCATTCATGGTGAGTCGCTTCAACTGGCTAATTTGGCGCCGTGGTTTCTCAAAGCTGCCGAGGCAGATGCGCTGCCGTTTTTCATAGGTCTCTTATTTGCTTTTGAGGCGCTTGCGTTTGCGCAGGCAGCGGTTGGGTTTGTGCTTGGGTCGTCAGTCTCGTTTGTGGTTTTAATGAGCTACCTGATCTGCTCGGCATATGCACGACATTGGGCGCTATTGGGTAACGCCTTGATGCTGTTGCGCTGGGGTGGAATTGTCAAAGAGGGAATCGCGGCGGGCTCGAGTGTCTTGTCATCAATTGGGCTTATGTCGTTATGCCTATCGTTGGGTGGACTGTGGTTTCGAAGGGCCGACCTTATAGAAAAGGGGGACAAGATATGAGTGTGATCGTAAGGGGCGTATCGAAGCGCATGGGTAAAAACGATGTCCTGCGCAACGTGTCCATCGAGGTTGACCCTGGGACTGTGGTCGGGCTTCAGGGGATAAACGGTTCGGGTAAGACCATGCTCATGCGAGCGGTTTGCGGGTTGATCAAGCCTACCGAAGGCGAAATCTCTATCGATGGCCAAAGGCTTGGGGCGGACATCTCGTTCCCGCCGAGTCTGGGGATGTTGATCGAGGCGCCTTCCTTTTTGGGATATCTGTCTGGCTACGACAATCTGAAGCTCATCGCTCAGATCAAGGGCGTTGCCACCCCCGAGGACATTCGCTCTGCCCTGCGGCTCGTGGGGCTCGATGCAGACGAAAAAAAGAAGTTCCGAGCATACTCGCTTGGGATGAAGCAGCGTCTGGGGATAGCTGCGGCAATTATGGAGAAGCCGAAGCTGCTTGTTCTCGATGAGCCAACGAATGCCCTCGACGAAGCGGGCGTTGAAATGCTCAAGCGCGTTGTGGCGATGGCGGCATCAACGGGTCGTGAGGTCCTTCTGTCCAGCCATGACGGAGAGGTGCTCGAGGAACTGGCCGATCGGGTTTACTGCATGCGCGACGGTGCCGTTGTGAAAGTTCGGGAAAGGTCGTGAGCGCGATGAAGAAGACCCTGTGGACGAGAAGATCGGCGCTCGCGCTTTTTTGCTGTGCTGCTGCCGGCCTTGCGGGCATGAGGGTGAGCGTCGTTAACGGGAACCGGACGGTCATTCCTGAGAAATATTACGCGGAGGGCGAATGGCTCTCGATGGATGGAGCGTTTCTGGGGTCGAAGGATGTGGTGACTGATGGGTATTCGTTTTGCATAGACGGGGCAGAGTTGCTCACGCCGCGCGAGTATCTCAAACGAGCACATGACGATTATTCAAAATATGGCACCGTGGATACGAAAACGAGACTGAAGGATGCCGACATCACGTGCGTTATCGCCGTAAAGATGCGTGTCAGAAATAGGGATAATATCGACGGTGGAATCAAAGCGTATGTTTGGCATCTGGTTCCGGAGTCTGCGCCAAACTATGATTTTGTAGTCAATACCGATCTGATAACGCAAGCCATGCCGGTCCTTGGCGGCTCTGCTGCGTTTGCCGTGGAGGTTGGGGCAGAAAACGAGTTGCTCGTCCCATTTATGATGCAGAACACCAACGACTATTTCGAAGGTTACGAGACCGTCCGTTTTGAGAAAGCATTTCCCGGGACTTACACGATGAAGATGACCGATCTGCCGGAGCGGAGGCTCTTAAGGTTTGAAGTGAAATAGCTCGAGAGCAAGGCAAAACGGGTCCATTGGCGGTACGCGCGCCCGATTCCAGGCGCCCCGGCCCGGAATCGGGCGCGGGACGAGGCGCCTTCGGTGTCGGCCGGCCTACCGCTTCTTCTTGCTCTTCTTCTGCTTGCGCTGCTTGCCCTTGGTCTCCTGGGGCTTGTCGCCCTGTTTTGCTTCGGCAGCGGCCTTTTCTGCCTTCATCTTCTTGCGTTTGGTCTCGATGCGGAGTTTTTTGTTGATGCGCGCCTTAAGGAAGGGACCGAACTGCTCGGCATCGCCGCGGACAAAGGTGTCCTTAGGGATCGTCACGCCCTGGTCGGCGAACATGGCCACAAAGATGCGCTCGCCGTCGAGCACGTGGTCGAGCTTTTCAAACGGGAAGAACTGCGACTTGCCGCTCGTGCCCCAAACCATCAGGCCGTCCTCGTTGGCGGCGACGCGGCGATAGCGGCCACCCATGGACTCGTCGGCCTCAACGGCGTCGATAAAGTCGCGGGCGAGGGTGTGGTGCAGGTTTTTGCTCCACCAGGCCAAAAAGGCGCCGAATACGATCAAGACGACGCCAAACTTGATCCAGTTGCCGCCGGCCACCAGCATGCCGATGCCGATGAGCGCGGCAATTGCCGCGGCGACATACAGCGAGCCGCGACGCCTGGGCGAGGCGACCAGGCGGGCGAAGTCGGTGACGAGGTCGTTTTCGTATTGGTACTCGTTGAGGTACAGGATGCCGTCGTCGGCTGCGGCCTGCTCCTCGAGCGCGACCTCGACCTGGTCGGCTGCTTCGGAGGGAACGAGGTTGCTCTCTGCGTCTGCCATGCTCTTTGGACTCCTATCGCGGCGGGCTCGCCGTACGGGTTATTATGGAATGCAGTATGCCGTGCGACCGCATGGCCGCCGCGGCAACAAGACTCAGTATACCCGGGGGAGCACCCATGGAATCGTTGTACCGAAAGTATCGCCCGCTCACCTTTGACTCCGTGGTGGGCCAGCAGCATATCGTCTCGACGCTCGAGCACGCCATCACCGAGGGGCGCCTGTCCCACGCCTACCTGTTCTGCGGACCGCGCGGCACGGGCAAGACCACCATGGCGCGCATTCTGGCCAAGGCGCTGCTGTGCCGCAATGCCGAGGCGGCGCGCGCCGAGGGTGCAAGCGGCTGCATGCCCGACGGTACTTGCGAGGAGTGCGAGCTCATTGCCGAGGGTAACCACCCCGATGTCTACGAGCTCGATGCCGCCTCCCGCACGGGCGTGGACAATGTGCGCGAGGAAATCATCAACTCCGTCAACTTTGCCCCGGTGCGCGGCAAGTACAAGATCTATATCATCGACGAGGTCCACATGCTCACGACGGCGGCGTTCAACGCGCTGCTCAAGACGCTCGAGGAGCCGCCGGCACACGTGATCTTTGTGCTGTGCACCACCGACCCGCAAAAGATTCTGGAGACCATCCTCTCGCGCTGCCAGCGTTTCGATTTCCATCGCATCGGCAACGAGGATATCGAGCGTCGCCTGGCATACGTGTGCGAGCAGGAGGGCTTCGATTACGACGATGAGGCGCTGGCTATCGTGGCGCGCCATGCCAAGGGCGGTATGCGCGACGCGCTGTCCACGCTGGAGCAGCTGAGCGTCTTTGGCAACGGTTCTGTGCATGCGGACGACGCCCGCTCGCTTTTAGGCGAGGTTTCGGACCAGATTCTGGGCGAGTTTTCCCGCGCCATTGCCGATCGCGATGTTGCCGAGCTCTATGGACTGATCCGTGCGCAGGTCGAGGAAGGAAACGACCTGCTGGAGCTGACGCGCGACCTGGTGGCGCATGTGCGTGACGTGTACGTTGCCTGCGTTGCCGGTGCCCGTGCCGAGCTGTTTGAGGGCGGCTCCGAGCAGGCCGAGGCGCTTGCTGCCGAGGCCGCTGCCTTTGGCGAGCATCCTGCCGACCGCCTGGCCCGTGTGCTGACGGTGCTCGACGATGCCGCACTGGAGATGAGGGGCGCGAGCGACGTGCGCCTGGTGCTCGAGATCGCCTGCACGCGCCTGGCACGTCCCGAGGCCGATTTAACGATTGAGGCATTGGCCGAACGCGTGGCCCGCTTGGAGGCCATGGTTGCCAACGGCGCCGTGCCGGCGAGCGTGGCTGCTGCTCAGGCCGCCGCGCCTGCAGCATCCGTACCCGCTGCTGCCCAACAGCCGACGCTAATTTCGGGCGCTCGTGCTGCCGCTCCGGCGGCATCCGCTGCCCCCGCTGCTACGTCCGCGCGCCAGGGCGGTATGCCTTGGGACCGTGGTGCTGCTGTTCCGGCTGCCCAGCCTGCGTCCCGTTCTGCGTCCGTGTCAGCTTCCAAGCCTGCAGCGCCTGCACCTCAGCCTGCGCCGACTCCGACGCCTCAGCCCGTTGCGGCTCCCGCGCCTGCCACCGCTCCGGCACCTAAGCCCCAGTCCAACAATGCCGCCCAGGTTGCCGCCGCCGGTACTGCCGAGACGCCCGCGGTCGAGGATGCCGGAGAGCTGCAGCGCAAATGGGCCGAGGTTGTCGAGCGTGTCAAGGCGCGTCAGGCTTCCTACGCGGGGCTTTTGCTCAATGCCCGCGCCACGGCTGACGACGGCTCCAGGCTCACGGTCTCGTTCCCCGCGGGCTCGACCTTTGCCATCAAGATGCTTGGACGCGCCGACACGCAGTCGGTGGTCCTGCCGACAGTCAGTGCGGTCTTCGGTCGTCGTACCGTCGACTATGTCCTGGATGGGGGTGGCACGCCGGCTCCTCAACATGAGGAGCATTCTCCATCTGCACGGGCTGCGGTATCTGCGGACCCGCAACCCGTGTCCTCGGCGGCCCCTGCATCCTCGAGCGCCAGCGCGACGCAGCCAAAAGCAGCACCGATAGCGGCGCCGACCCCGTCGGCGCCTAAGCCCGTCATGGCCAAACCGGCTGCTCCGACACCCGCGCCCAAGCCTGCCTCGCCCGCGCCCAAGTCGTCTGACCTGGGCAAAGCCCCCTGGCTGCGCTCCGACAACCCCGCCGGCGCTCCTGCCACGGGCAAGCTCCCGACCGAGCCCGCGCCCCGAGCGCCCGAGCGCGCGTCCGCTCCCAAGGCTCAGCCCGCCGCGCCGTCTGCGCCATGGGAATCCGAGCAGGTTCCCTACGACGATGCCATGGTTGGCGGTTTTGTTGCCGATGCTGGTGGGGACGATCTGCCTCCGTTCGACGTGCCGGGTGCGGCGTCCGCGCCCAAGTCCGCTGCAACTGCCCCCAAAGAGGAGGACGCTCCTGCAGCTCCCTGGGAGTCCAACTCCGGTGCGGGCGGCCCCTTCGGCCATCAGGGTGCAGCCCCGAGCATCCCGCAGACCGAGGACGAGGCCAAAGCCCTCATCCGCAGCGTCTTCGGCCAGTCCACCATCTTCAAGCCGGTGGAGTAGCTGCGCAGGCGGGTATACTGCTCAAGAAGAGAGCCCCTTGCCCGGGCGCATCTGTATTTCGGACATGTGCAACGTGGTGCCGCGTATATCGCATTCGAGCAGACAGGCGCGTGACGGTCGGCCTAGGATGCTGAGGTCGATACGATACGTCGCATGGCTGTCCGTGTACTCGACTTGCTCGGCGTTGACGGTTGCTCCGATTGTAAATAAAGAGCCCAGTTCGGCATCGACAATCTTGGAGTCCTTTATCTTGACCTTGAACTCTTGGTAGAGGGACGGGCTGTTGTAGTAAATGGTTCGGGTTCCGTCGGTGCATTCATCGGTCGTCTCCCATTTGACGACGGGCTGGTCCGAGCTGGCTATCAGCAGTTCTGCTCCAAAAGCTATGGCATGGGTGATGATAACCAGTAATACCCAGACGACAAAGAGATAGAGAACCACATATGCAACGGGGTGTTTTGAGCGGATGTTTTGGAGTACGGCTGGGACATTCACGAGGGCACCTCCAAATCGTCATCTATGACAATCAAATTATACCCAGCCGCCATGCGTGCCGCCTCGAGCAGCGGCTCGGCATTTTGCCATGTAGCCTTGTAGCCCTACGCATAAACTGCCTGGTTCCAGCTCTGCTAGATGTAGCTTGAGATAATTATGCAACCTTGCATAATTCGACCTTGCATAATCTTGGGCGTGCGTCACGCTCAAGGACATGTATATCGACTGAGGTAGCGTGTCCGCCCCGCTTGCTTGCCCCGCGCCGTGGTACGATTTTTGAGTTTGAAAGTCCCGTCGCGCTCCGGCTGCCCTTGCAGCTTGTCGCGCGGCCGCACGTAAAGGAGCCATCATGGCCGGTATGAACATGCAGCAAATGATGAAGCAGGCTCGCAAGATGCAGGAGCAGCTTGCCGCCGCGCAGGAAAACCTTAAGTCC
Organism: uncultured Collinsella sp.; assembly: GCA_900543275.1. GTDB lineage: Bacteria > Actinomycetota > Coriobacteriia > Coriobacteriales > Coriobacteriaceae > Collinsella. The sequence continues at coordinate 20,764 of UQQL01000017.1, forward strand.
CAGACCGTCGACGCCTCTGCCGGCGGCGGCATGGTCAAGGTGACCGTTAACGGCGAGATGGAGCTCGTCAACCTCACCATCGACCCCGATGCCCTCGATCCCGAGGACGTCGATATGCTGCAGGACATGATCATGGCTGCCGTCAACGAGGCCGTCCGCGGTGTCAACGAGCTCGCCAACAAGCAGATGGGCGCCATCACCGGCGGCCTCAACATCCCGGGCATGCCGTTCTAAGACACGCATATATATGAGTGCCAACCATAGTCTGCAAAAATTGCTCGATGAGCTGGGCCGTCTGCCGGGCATTGGTCCCAAGTCGGCCCAGCGCATCGCCTATTACCTGCTCGAGGCCGATGCCGAGGAGGCGCGCCGCCTGGCCGAGGCTATCCTGGAGGTTAAGCAGGAGGTTCACTTTTGCAGCCGCTGCTTTAACTACGCCACGGCCGACGAGTGCTCCATCTGCCAGGATTCGATGCGCGATACCACTCGCATTTGCGTGGTGGGCGAGCCGCGCGATGTCCAGGCGATTGAGCGCACGGGCAGCTACCACGGTCTCTACCACGTATTGGGCGGCGTGATCAGTCCCATGGACAAGATTGGTCCCGAGCAGTTGCACATTCGTGAGCTGCTGGCACGCTTGGGCCACGAGGACATCCACGAGGTCATCATCGCCACCAACCCCAATATCGAGGGCGAGACCACGGCGAGCTACCTGGCCCGCACTATCAAGCCGCTGGGCGTTGAGGTATCGCGTCTGGCGAGCGGCCTTCCCGTGGGCGGCGACCTGGAGTATGCCGACGAGCTTACGCTTGGGCGCGCCATCGAGGCCCGTCGCACGATTTAGGTGGCGAGCCTGCTCCTGCCGTATGTCTTCATCGCGACGCACGGGGTAGCCATAATTTCCCCGTGCGACTGTAAGTTTGTTGTGCAACAAAGATGCTTTGTATCCGCTTATCGCATGGATGCTTCCACTCGCATCCTTAATTTGCCCATTCGTTGCGCAACCTTTTGGGTTCGCTGATACACTCAAATATGGATTCGAATGAATGCGCCGCTCCCGAGCGGCGTGTTTTTGTTGGAGGAGAACGCATGCGGCCCGGTGGCACTCAGACAAAGCGCGGCGCCGCGGTGCGCATGCGACGCCGACTGGGCTTGGCGCCGCGGGCGTACGCACTGCTGTCTTGCTCGCTGGTGCTGGTCATAGCTGGCGTTTCTGCCTATGGCATGACCGTGCCGTCCATGATGCAGGCACATGCCGCACGCGAACCGCGCGTGGGGCATGAGGTCAAAAGTGATCTGGGCACCACGACTGGATATGCTTGGGCAAGTGTGGTCGCGCATATTGTGTTTGGCGCCGACGACGCGGACGGCGCCGAGGCCCCGGACAACGAAGTCACGCTTGCCAATGGCAAAACCATCGTGCTCACCAACACCAAGATCATCGATCGATTGTCCAACAATAGCGTGGCGGCAACGGTGAATAAGGTCGAGCAGCAGAAGGAGCAGGACGCCCAGCAGTCCGGAAAGCCCGGTAGCTCGGATACTTCTGGCTCCGGCTCGGATTCGTCGAGTTCGGGCGGCGGCTCTGGGTCGGGTTCCTCTGCCGGAGGGTCTGGAAACGGCGGCTCGACGGGCGGCAACACTGACAACGATACAAACTCCGGCGGCCTTTCCGCTGCTGAGGAAGAGAGCATTCACAGTTGGCTTGTGACCAAGTACAACATGCTCGACGGCTATGTTTCTCGTGCCAATGACGTGGTTTCGACCTATAACTCTACGGGAGATCCCAGGCCGTGCGACAGCCTGGTCGGGGAGATGTTTGTCATTCGAGCCGAGTTCGGTCGTCAGACATTCTCGCCCCGGTCAAAGTGGTATCAGCAGTATGCCAATCTGTGGGGCTGTTACACCAACCTATGTCAATGGGTCGGCCATTACGGCGATGATGACGTCGCGCTCGGTAACTTCAACAATAACGTGGCGGCGCTTGCCCTATGATGACCGATCTTGCATCCACCACACCACAATCGCTCGGTCGCGATCCCATGGTCGGCCTGCGCCTGGCGCGTGTCGACGGGTTTGAGCCGGCCATTGCGCTCGGTCAGGACGAACTGCCTGCCTATCTGCGTCGTTTTACGATACTGTTTGCCGACGATGCCACCATGCGCCGTGGCGGTATCGGCCGCGTGACGCGTGCTGTCAACGCCCAAGGCGAGGCCGTAGCACTCAAACAGCTCATCTTGCCGACGCGCGATGAGTTTGACGACGATGCCGCCCATGAGGCGCTGGTCGCCAAGTTCAAAGCGGCATTTCGCGAGGAATATGAATGCCATCGCGCCCTTTCGGGCCTTAAGGGCTTTCCCCGCCTCTATGGCTGGGGCGAGGTTGACGGTGTGCCTGCAATTGTCATGGAATGGGTCGAGGGCGAGACGCTCGCCCGCTTGCGCTCGCGCTTTGCCGTGGACGATGCCGGACGCCTATCGCCGCTTGTGGCGGCGCGCTTGGGGCGCGACCTGTTCGACCTGCTCTGCCGCATGAGCCTGGTGGGGGAGGGCTTTGTCCATCGCGATATCTCGCCCGCTAATATTATGGTGCGTACGGCGCGTTTACCGCTTGACCGGCAGCTTGCCGAGGGCACCTTTGACCTGTGCCTGATCGACTTTGGCTCGTCGCTGGCGCTCGAGCCTGCGTCGGCCGTGGCCGGTACCGGCGGCAAGGCATCCTTTACCGAGCGCTATGCCACGCTGCGTCGCGCGACGGTGGCCTACGCTCCGCCCGAGATGCTCACCGACGATATTCCCGACCTGCGCGCTTTGCGTATGTCGCCGGCGATCGACGTCTATGCCGCGGCAAGCACGGTTTACGAGCTCATTGCCGGCGTCGCGCCATACGAAGCCGCGCCGAGCACTTCGGGTTCGCGCAAAAAGACGCGCGACATCGCGAGCCCCTACCGTCTCAAGATGGACACGCGGCCCGACTATCCCATTGGTGCCCATGCGCCCGGTTGCGATTTGACTCAGCTGCTTCGTCGTGAGCCCGATGTGGCGCTCGCCGCGGCTGAGCAGGCCCAGCAGTTGGGGCTTGAGCCGGATTCCGAGGAGCTACGCGATGCGCTGGCGTTTGTCGATGCCCAGCTGTTCGACGTGGTGATGGCCTGTCTATCCAGCCACCAAAAAGATCGTCCCGAGCCGGCGGCGGTCGAGGCGGCGCTCTCGGCGTTTTGTGACCACTATGCGCAAAATGTCGGTCGTTCGCTCCGCGGCGAGCCGCTCACGCCGTGCCCCATGGATGCGTCTGGCCGCGCGGTTCGTCGCGCGCTGATGGTCGGCGCGACGGTCGTCTGTGGCGTGGTTTGGGCTGTGGTCGTGGTTTCGGCCGCGCTGCTGGCGTCGGGCGCTCGCGTGACGGCGACTTTGGGATCGCTCGTGTGGTCTGGGTCGCTACCGGGTGTTATTGCCGCACTGGCGTTGGCGCTGCCGGGCATAGCCGGCGTTGCCGCGGGGGCACTTGCGCGTGATCGGCGCTCGGGGTTCCTGCAGGGTGTGCTTGCGCTTTCTGCCTGCGAGGTTCCGGTGCTGGTTGTGGCTGCATGTAGCGTATTTTCCCAACGCGCCGTGATGGGCGGCCTTGTTGCCGCTCTGGTTGCAACCTATACGCTTACGTGGTTTTTGCTTGCGATGGGCTTTGCCTTTGAACTTCCCGTTTCGGCACCGCGACGCACAAAAGCCCAGATGGCGACTCCGCTTGCCGGTGGAGCCGCAGCTGCCCGTACTTTTGGCGGACCTGTCGAAGTATCGTCCGATTCTATTTCTACGACCAAGGAGGCCTAGGTCATGGCATCTCAAGTTGAGCTCACCCCATGCGGGGCCATGTTTGACATCTTTAAGCGCGCGGCGCATCTGAGCCATATCGAGCTGTGCGGCTTGGTGCTTTCGTCCCGTCCGCTCGCCGACGGCCGCAGCCCGCAGAGCCGAGCCGCCGATCGCTCTTGGGTTTCCCGCTTTATCGTTCGCGCGCCGGTCGGCACGCTTCAGCAGCGCTACTTTGCCGAATACGGTACCTCGGCTGCGCGTATTATGTCGCAACTGGCCCTGCGCCAGCGCAATCCCATGGACTCCACGGCTGTGATCAATATGGTGTGCGGTCCTGCAGGTGAACCGATGGTACGCGCGCTCGAAGAGTGCCATCAGGACACGAATCTCTATCGCAACGCGCTCGATCGCCTGTCCCAGGCGGCGGAACTCATGCCCGCCGAGCGCGCCGAGGCCGTGCTGGTGCTGTTTGTCGCCGTCGGTTGTTCGGCGGATGTGCGGTCCTCGGTGAACTATGCCATCGACTACGCGCACGCGACCTGTGGCGGAGGCACCTCCACGCCGCGTTCGCTTGGCATGTCGATGACCGCGGGCGAACGCGAACCCGCTCCGGCGCACCCCTTGGGCTTGCTGCGCGTACAAAACAGTTTTGTCGTGAGCGCCCCGCGCTGGATTCAGCCGAGTGAGCAGGGTGTTGAGATTGGTGCGCTGGCCACTGGTGAGGGCGATATTACCGACGTCGGCGACGATGTCTCGGCCCGCCATGCCCATATCTGGTGCGATGCTCAAAATATCTGGCACGTCGAGGACTTGTCGTCCACCAACGGAACCGTGGTGGTAAACGGGGCCACGCGCGTCTGCATTCAGGTCGAGCCCGGCCGTTCCGCCCAACTCAATCCCGGCGACGAGCTCAAGCTCGGCGAATCCACTACCTACGCTATCCTCCTCGGCGTCGGCGCCCTCTAGTCGGCAGATGGGGACGTTCCTTTTATGCCGGCACTCCGGGACACTCCATGGCGCGCCAGGGCCAATCGCCCGGGGACGAAGCGTTCATTTTGGCCCTTGGCGGTCACCCGAGGTAAACCTTTACCGCCCACCTATATTTGTCGAAATTACACTTGGCGGCGGGGTACAATAAACCCGCATGCGGATTTCCGTTGCGGGCGCTTCCCATCGCCGGGGCGTGCCCGGGAGCATCCGGCATGCGGCCTTTGCGGCGCTCGGTCATGTGCAAGACGGGCGGTCGGGTCTGTGGGGCGCATCAGTTGCCCCTCGCCTCGGCATGCCTTCTCTCCACGCCATGTACCTGCTGCTGAGCCTGCCTGCCAGATGATTGGAAGCAACAGCGAAAATCCCATCACGCCAATATCCCGGCGATCGCCGGGGCCTGTATACCTATATGAGAGGAGAGGGGTATATGGCGCGTAAGTTTAAGTCTATGGACGGCAACGAGGCGGCCGCATATGTTTCGTATGCGTACACCGAGGTAGCGGGAATCTATCCCATTACGCCGTCCAGCCCGATGGCCGACCATGTCGACCAGTGGGCGGCCCAGGGTCGCAAGAATATCTTCGGCACCCCGGTCAAGGTCGTCGAGATGGAGTCCGAGGCAGGTGCAGCCGGTACCGTTCACGGTTCGCTGGGCGCCGGTGCTCTGACCACCACCTACACGGCTTCTCAGGGTCTACTTCTGATGATCCCGAACATGTACAAGATCGCGGGCGAGCAGCTCCCGGGCGTCTTCCACGTCTCCGCGCGTTGCGTCGCTTCCCACGCCCTGAACATTTTTGGCGATCACTCCGACGTCATGGCCTGTCGTCAGACCGGCTTCGCCATGCTCGCCGAGGGCAACGTCCAGGAGGTCATGGACCTCTCGCCGGTGGCTCACCTTGCCGCCATCGAGGGTAAGACCCCGTTCCTTAACTTCTTCGACGGCTTCCGCACCAGCCACGAGATCCAGAAGGTCGCCATGTGGGACTACAAGGATCTGGCTGAGATGTGCGACATGGACGCCGTCCAGGCTTTCCGCGATCACGCGCTCAACCCTGAGCACCCGCACACCCGCGGCAGCCACGAGAACGGCGATATCTTCTTCCAGAACCGTGAGGCCTGCAACAAGGTCTACGACGAGCTTCCCGCCGTCGTCGAGGGCTACATGAAGAAGATCAACGAGAAGCTCGGCACCGATTACGGCCTGTTCAACTACTACGGCGCTCCCGACGCCGATCGTGTCGTCGTGTGCATGGGCTCCTTCTGCGACGTGCTCGAGGAAGTCATCGACTACCTCAACGCTCACGGCGAGAAGGTCGGCCTGGTCAAGGTTCGCCTGTTCCGTCCGTTCTCCATCAAGCACTTCGTCGACGTTCTCCCCGAGACCGTCCAGAAGATCGCCGTCATGGACCGCACCAAGGAGCCGGGTTCCATCGGCGAGCCGCTCTACCAGGACGTCGTCTCCGCTCTCTACGAGGCCGGCAAGACGGGCATCAAGGTCGTCGGCGGCCGTTACGGCCTGGGCAGCAAGGACACGCCTCCCGCGTCCGCGTTCGCTGTCTTCGAGGAGCTCAAGAAGGACGAGCCCAAGCGCGAGTTCACCATCGGCATTGTCGATGACGTGACCAACCTGAGCCTGCCCGAGGCCGAGGATGCGCCCAACACCGCAGCCCCCGGCACCATCGAGTGCAAGTTCTGGGGTCTGGGTGGCGACGGTACCGTCGGCGCCAACAAGAACTCGATCAAGATCATCGGCGACCACACCGACAAGTACGTCCAGGCCTACTTCCAGTACGACTCCAAGAAGACCGGCGGCGTCACCGTCTCGCACCTGCGCTTTGGTGATTCTCCGATCCGTTCGCCGTACTACGTGACCAAGGCCGACTTTGTCGCCTGCCACAACCCCAGCTACATCGTTAAGGGCTTCAAGATGGTCCGCGACGTCAAGCCGGGCGGCACCTTCCTGGTCAACTGCCAGTGGAGCGACGAGGAGTTCGCCGAGCACATGCCCGCCGTGGCCAAGCGCTACATCGCGAACAACAACGTCAACGTCTACCTGATCGACGCTATCGACCTGGCCGCTAAGGTCGGCATGGGCAAGCGCACCAACACGGTGCTCCAGTCCGCCTTCTTTGCGCTGGCCAAGGTCCTGCCCGCCGAGGACGCCCTGCAGTACATGAAGGACGCGGCTACCAAGTCCTACATGAAGAAGGGCCAGGCTATCGTCGACGCCAACCACAAGGCCATCGATGCCGGCGCTACCGCCTTCCGTAAGTTCGAGGTTCCGGCCGACTGGGCTACCGCCGAGGATGCCGCTCCCGTCGAGCTCTCCGAGGAGACCAAGTCCGCTATCGCCCAGCAGGTCAAGAACCTGCTCGAGCCCATCGATCGCATGGATGGCGACAGCCTGCCTGTTTCCGCCTTCGTCGGTTGCGCCGACGGCCAGTTTGAGCTGGGTGCCTCCGCATACGAGAAGCGCGGCGTCGCCGTGGTCGTTCCCCACTGGGACGAGACCAAGTGCATCCAGTGCAACCAGTGCGCCTACGTGTGCCCGCATGCCACCATCCGTCCGTTCGCGATGACCGAGGACGAGGCTGCCGCCGCGCCCGAGGCTACCCGTACGCTCGACGCCATGGGCCCCAAGGCCAAGGGCATGAAGTTCACCATGGCCGTGTCCCCGCTCGACTGCATGGGCTGCACCAACTGCGTCAAGGTCTGCCCCAAGGGTGCCCTCGAGATGGTTCCCACCGAGCAGGAGATGGACCAGCAGCCTGTTTGGGACTACATGGTCGAGAACGTCTCCGAGAAGAAGGAGCTCATCGCGGCCAACGTCAAGGGCAGCCAGTTTAAGCAGCCCTACCTGGAGTTCTCCGGCTCCTGCGCCGGCTGCGCCGAGACCGCCTATGCACGTCTGGTGACCCAGGTTGCCGGCGACCGCATGTTCATCTCCAACGCCACCGGCTGCTCCTCCATTTGGGGCAACCCCGCTGCCACCGCTCCTTACTGCAAGGACAAGGACGGTCACGGCCCGGCGTGGAACAACTCCCTGTTCGAGGACAATGCCGAGCATGGTCTGGGCATGGCCGTTGGCTATGAGGCCGTTCAGCACAAGCTGATCGCCGCTACCCAGGACATCATCGCTGCCGATGGTCCGTCCGATGAGCTCAAGGCCGCCGGCCAGGCTTGGATCGACTCCGTCAACGACGCCGAGGCCTCCAAGACCGCTGCCGCTGTCTACGTTGCCGAGCTCGAGAAGTGCGGCTGCGACGCTTCCAAGGCGATCCTCGCCGACAAGGCTTACCTCACCAAGAAGTCCTTCTGGATCTTCGGCGGCGACGGCTGGGCCTACGACATCGGCTTCGGTGGCCTGGACCACGTCCTGGCTTCCGGCCACAACGTCAACGTCTTCGTCTTCGACACCGAGGTCTACTCCAACACCGGCGGTCAGGCCTCCAAGGCCTCGAACCTGGGCCAGGTCGCTCAGTTCGCCGCTGCCGGTAAGGTGACCAAGAAGAAGTCCCTGGCCGAGATTGCCATGAGCTACGGCTACGTCTACGTGGCGCAGGTCGCCATGGGCGCCAACCCGGCTCAGACCCTCAAGGCCATCCACGAGGCCGAGGCCTACGACGGCCCGTCCCTCATCATCGGCTACAGCCCCTGCGAGATGCACTCCATCAAGAAGGGCGGCATGCAGAACTGCCAGGCCGAGATGAAGAAGGCTGTCGAGTGCGGTTACTGGAACCTCTTCCGCTTCAACCCCGAGGCTGCTGCCGGCAAGAAGTTCTCGCTCGATTCCAAGGAGCCCGCGGGCGGTTATCAGGAGTTCCTGATGAACGAGGCCCGTTACGCTTCGCTGACGCGTTCCTTCCCCGAGCGCGCCGAGGAGCTCTTCAAGGAGAATGAGCAGGCCGCTATGGACCGCTATCAGCACCTGCTGAAGCTCAAGACGGTGTACAACGAGGCCTAGGTCTCCCACCGCAGGATCTGAGGGCTAACCTTCGCGGACGTCCTCGGACATGAAAGAACCCCCGCTGCGCACTGAATTGCCTCCCATTTCTTGGACACAAGAAATGGGAGGCCTTTTTATGGCTGGA